>CAZPPZ010000031.1:0-20618 GCA_964588545.1 uncultured Myxococcales bacterium
CAATACTGTGGTGCGCATGTACGAGCCCGAGCATGTCCTGGTGCTCGAGGGCTGGGGCGTAAGTGGCAGCGTCGACTCGCAGAGGCTGTTTGTCGGCAGCAATCGGTTCTTTGCCCAGCGCGCCGGCGCGCCGGCCGCAGCGGCTTACCCCGAGCATGCCCTGCTGGTTTTCGATGATAGCGGACGAGTGCTCGCATCGATGACGGTTGCCGAAGAGTTGCGTGAAGAGGCATGTGAAGCAGTCTCTGCGCTCAGAGGCCTCGGGCTGCGGCTCTCTATGATCACTGGTGACGCCGATGCTTCGGCCAAGGCTATTGCCGATCGGCTTGGCTTGGATGTGTTTGCCTCGCAAACCCCGGCAGACAAGCTGCTGCGAGTATCTGAGCTTGAGCAGCGCTACGGCCCGACAATGATGATCGGAGACGGTAGTAACGACGGTCCGGCGCTGTCGCGGGTAGCCCTGGGCGTGGCTCTGGGCAGTGGTAGCGATCTGGCCAAAGCAGTGGCGTCGTTGAATCTACGAGACAGCGATCTTGGTCTGATACCCTGGTCGCTTAGGCTGGCGCGTTCGACCATGCGCATCGTGCGTCAAAACCTGTTTTGGTCGGCGGCTTACAACAGCGTCTGTGTGCTGCTTGCTGCCGCTGCTAACCTAACCCCGGCGCTAGCAGCGCTGGCGATGCTTGGCTCGTCGCTTACCGTGCTGCTCAACTCGCTGCGCATATCGCGTATTGCTGGTCCGGCTTGGCCGGCGCCCGTCGCGACAGTGGGGCAGCCCGGACCGAGTCTGCGCGTTCTGGAGCCCGTGCGGTGAGTGTGGTCGAGACGATCACCGCCTTGGCCGTGCTCGGCCTGGCCAGCGCGCCGCACTGCGCGCTCATGTGTGGTCCTCTGGCACTGCGCGGCTGCCGAGGCGCCGACGGCGCGGTATCGACCAAGCTCACTCTCGGGTACGTTGCTGGTAGGCTGAGTGCCTATCTATTTGTCGGCGCGCTGGCCGGCTCTGTAGGCGCCGGTGTGCTCGGTGTGCTGGACTCGCCCTTGCGGGTGGTGGCGATCGAGTTGATCGCGGTGTTGCTATTGGCCGAAGGGTTTAACGTGCTGATGCCCGGGCGCTTCAGTTTGGTTGGGTGGGCATCACAGCCTTCATCGACGGCGCTGTCCTCGCTGTTTCCTACGCGTGGAGTGGCGCTAGGGATGGCCACCGGGTTCTTACCTTGTGGTGCGCTGCTGGCGGCGCTGCTGTTGGCCTCGAGTTCTGCCAGTGCGGTTGCGGCGGGTCTGGGTATGGCGAGCTTTGCGCTGGTGACCCTCCCCGGTGTGTTTGCGCCGCTGATGGCTAGCCTTAGCCTTGGCCGCTGGTTTGGTGGGGGCCTTCCGAAGGTACTACACGAGCCGCGGGCGCTGCGCCGCGCCGGAGGAATCGCGTTGGTGTTGCTCTCAGTGTGGGTTGGCGCAAGGCCGTTGCTGGCCGCTGGGAGTCTGCACTCGATCATGCCGCCGCATACGCATGTATCGTCTAGTTCGGCTCGCTAGGAATATTTGCGATGACACTGGAAACGACCGCGGAAGAGGATATGCAAATGCCGGTTGGCACGAGGGCCTATGGCCGTATGGGAACCGGACTCGCCTGGGTCGATCTTGCGATTCTCCTGGCCGCGTCGGTTACCCTATTCTTGTTTTACCCCCAGACTCTTTGGCAGGCTCCTTCCGGCGCGTCCCACGTTGCCCGCTTCGCGGTCTCGTATATGGCGGTAATTCCGCTTGCTGCGGCTATTATTTACTGGAGGCTGCGTCGTGTAGATACCGCCGAGCTAACCGCAACCGTACTCATCGTGTGGTCGGTTAAGATGATGATCACCGTAGGCCTCTACCATGGCTTAGCCCAAGGCGTCAGTGCCGAGCTCGAACCGGCTACTACGCCGACCCACCTGGCCCATTCCCAGGGCCGTGTTTACCACGGCATTCCTGGCTTTGTCGGCAAGCGGCTTGCTGGTCGTATTACACTACCCAGCGCGCGCGGCGCTGCCAGGGCGGTGGTTTACTTGCAGGGGCTTAGCCGAGGCAAGCCTGTTGCTGCGGCCCTGCGCGGCCATGGTCAGGTGCTTCGTCTCGAGCGCCACACCATGGTTCCAGCCCTGTCGGTGGCCGTACTCGATAGCAGCCTGCTGGTGAGTAATGCCAGCGATGCCACCATCGTGCTCGCGGGCGAACGCGATGGTCGGCACGTTTTTAATATCCCGGTGGTCCCCGGAACCGAGGCCAGGGCGGTACGGTTGAACAAGTCGGGTCTGATATGTTTCTCGGCACGGGTAGGACCTACCCGTGGTTCGAGCTGGGTACAGGTTGTTGACCATCCCTATTTCACGGTCGCCGACGAACGAGGCAACTTTGTTCTCGACGATGTTCCCGAGGGCAGCTACGAACTGGTGGCTCTGGGGGTAGACGCCGGGACTAGGGAGCTGTTGAGTTCGCGTTCGAGTATCGATGTCGCCACCGCTGGCGTTGTCACCCTAGGTCTGCGCTCTCACGGGCACGACGGCGCAGGGCATCACGGCGCAGGCTCATGATCAGCATATAGGCCAACCCTGCGCTGCTTATGCTCGCCCACACCGTACGCAGGATCGAGTCGGTGTTGACGTAGACAATGAGCATGGCCAGAAACGTTGCTATGGTGATGATCGATGCAGCCCAGAAACTGATGAGAGATGGTAGCGGGCCGCTACGTAACCAACAGCCCCAGGCGAATACCGCGGCTGCAGCGCTCAAGGCCACCGTCAGGGTGAGGGCAGGGGGGTCGAGCAGGTGCGCACCGGCTGCCGCCAAGGCGCAAAAGCCGGCGTTGCCCCACCATGGAAAGAAGGCGCGTGGAACTATAGGCGCGAGATCGTCTTCGGCTTGTTCGGCCCAGTCTCGTCGCCTCGCGGCTCTTGCTTGCTCGTCATCCATGGCCTCCAACGCTATCAGTACACGCGCGGGCTGCAATCGCTCGAGAGGAGCTCAGTGGCTGCGCTGAACTTGGCCTTTCGCCTGCCGCTCGATGGCTGGCCGCGGGCACTGCTCGAAACCGATCACCGCTACTCTCGGTCTCGGCTCATAGTCGAGGGCCGTGAGGTGCTGGTTGCGCTCTCTCGCGCTGAGCTCGAGGCCGGTGTTGGCGCAGAGCTTGGCAGCGGCGGAGCACGCATCGAAGTGCGCTTGTCGATGGACGGGTCGATCCCGAACGTTGAGCTTCGAGTTGACGGGCGAGCGGCGATAGCCGAGAGCGATCTCAACGCGGCGCCGACGCCCTCAGCATGGAGACACGCGTTCATTGCTCTGTTGGCTTCGGCTGCGGGCTTTGCCGCGAGTTATCTCTATCTGCGCGAGGCTTGGGCGCTCGATAGTGGCTGGTCTTTGAAGATGGCCTATCACATGGCCGGCTGGCATTTGCTGCTGACGGTGTCGCTGTTCCCGGCCTCGGTGTGGGGGCAGCGTCTAGGTATTCGCTGTGTGCAGGTCGTATGCCTGATGTTTTTCCTCATTCACGCAGGAATCGCGCTGGCCAATATCGCCTCGCCCGATCCTGGCAGCTCGGCCGACCTGCCTATTGGCGTTCTCAACGCTATTAGTGGCCTGTTTTTCCTCGCTGGCGTTGTCTACGGCAATGTCGCCTGGCGCGATATGGATCCGGTTGCGCCGCTGCTGTGCGGCGACGCTGCGGAACCGATCAGTTAGCCGTGCTGCAGGCCGCGGTTTGTACTTAGCTGGTCTCGCAGCCTAGTCTTGGTCTGTCCGGGGGTAGATCAGTGCTAGAAACACGTCACACTTTTTGCCGTATATGTGAGGCTCTGTGCGGGCTCGAGGTCCGTGTCGATGACGGAAGGGTGGTTGATATCCGTCCCGACGACGCCCACGTGGTCACCCGCGGTTTTGCTTGTCCCAAAGGACTCAAACAGCAGCGAATGTACGACTCCCCGGACCGACTTCGTTATCCGCTGAAACGCGTCGGTGCTGAGTGGCAGCGGGTCGGTTGGGACCAGGCCCTGAGCGAGATCGGCGCCAAGGTCCGCGCTATTAGCTCGCAGCGTGACGCCGATGCTATTGCTATGTACGTGGGCACAGCGGCGGGGTTTGGCCTGCTTCATCCGATATTCGCCCAGGGTTTCATGACCGGGCTGGGTTCGGCGAGTATGTACTCACCCTCCACCCAGGACTGCGCCAACAAGTTTGCGGTTGCCCATCACGTCTACGGCTTCCCTTTTACCCAGTCGTTTCCTGACATTGACAACTGTCAGTGCCTGATCATTGTCGGTGCCAATCCGGTGGTCTCCAAGTGGAGCTTTCTTCAGGTTTCCAACCCGGCGCGCCGGCTCAAAGAGATAGAGGCTCGCGGTGGCAAGCTATACTTCGTAGATCCCCGTCGCACCGAGTCGGCCAAGGTGGCTGGCGAGCACGTGTTTATTCGACCCAACACCGACGTGTTCTTTTTCCTGTCGTTTCTCCACGAGCTAATCGCCAGCGGGGGAGTCGACCGCGAGCGGGTAGACCGCTACATGTCGGGTTTTCCTGCGATCGAGAGTCTGGTCGAAGCCTGGACTCCAGAGCGCGGCTCCGAGGTCACGCGTATAGACGCGGCTCGCTTGCGCGAAATGGTCGAGGCTTATCGCGGCGCGCGCGGCGCCGCGCTGTACTCTTCGACCGGGGTAAACATGACCAGTAACGGGACCATGGCGTTTTGGCTCCAGGAGGTCATCAACGCCGTTTCTGGCAATCTCGACCGCCGCGGCGGCACCCTGGTCGGCCGCGGGGTTATCGATTTCCCCAAGTTCGGTAAGAAAAACGGGATTCTACTGCGCAGCGAAAAGTCCCGGGTTGGCGGCTTCGCCTCGGTCAACGACACCTTCCCTGGCGGGATTCTGGCCGACGAGATCCTTACGCCGGGAAAGGGGCAGGTACGAGGATTATTCGTCACTGGCGGCAATCCACTGTTGTCGATGGCCAACGGCGAACGTTTGCGCGAGGCTTTTTCCGATCTCGATCTCTTGGTAGTAACCGACATCTACCTCAATGAAACCGCGTCTCTGGCCGACTACGTACTACCCGCGACGACCCCCTTCGAGCGCCCCGATCTGCCTTTCATTTTTCCCTTGCTGCTGGGCTTGCAGTCGCGTCCCTATATCCAGGCCACAGACGCCGTGGTTGAGCCGGACGGTGAACAGCGCGACGAAGCGACCATCTATCTACAACTCGCGCGTGCTTGCGGGGTCGGCGTGTTCGGTTCGCGGGCGGTTCAGCTGCTGCTAGAGGCGGCGATGAAGATCAATACGATGTGGCGACGTCGGCGGCAGCCGGCGCTGCCCCAGCGCGGGCTGCTCTCGGTGTTGCTGCGCATGACCGGGCAGGGGAGCTTTTCCCGGCTGCTGCGTCAGGTCCACGGTAGGCTGCGGCCGGGGCACTGCGAGAATGATTTTCTTGGTAAGCGAGTGGTTACCGATGATGGCAGAGTTCACCTGGCGCCGCAGGCCCTACTCGAGGCTGCCGCTAGCCTCGACGACCACTTTAATCGAGAGCTGGCCGATCGTGATCGGCTCAAGCTGATCACCCGGCGTGCGGTTACCAGTCACAACACCTGGACCCACAACTTCGAGGAGTTCGTTCGCTCTGATCGCAACACCAACTATCTGTACATGCATCCTGAGGATGCCCGGCGCATCGGTTTGGCGGTTGGTGATTTTGCGGATGTTAGCACGGCTACGGCGGGAGTGCGTGTCCCGGTGCGTTTTCTCCCCGAGCTTATGCCGGGAACAGTCGCGCTGCCGCACGGATGGGGGCATCAGCACGCCGCCGGTCTGAGCGTGGCCAGCAAGACCAGCGGGGTTAACGTCAACCTCTTGGCGGCTGACGGGCCTGAGCGGCTCGAGCCGGTTTCTGGGATGGCGCATCTGACCGGTATCAGTGTTGATGTGGTGCCGGCCGCAGCGGCGCAGGATCCATGCAGCTGGTCAGGTGTGCCCGCGGCGGGCACCGAGGTTTGACACGGATAGCATCCTCGACACACTGCTTAACGCTATATCTGCTTTTGCGGCTCCGCCGTCTGGATAGCTGTATCCCAAGGATTGATGCAATGAAGAAGACTTGCGTGTTTACTTTCACTGCTGTGCTCGTTTCCCTGTTCTCAGGGATTGTACCGGCTAGCTCAGCGACCGTAGTGGCAACGGTTGGCGGCTTGGAAATCACCATGGCCGAGGCCCAGGAGCGGGTCCGCTCGGAGCTGCTAGAACTCGACAATGCTCGCTATGATGCCCTGCGTGGTGGCCTCGATGCGCTCATCGCCGAGCGGCTGATGGGGCTCGAGGCCGACGCGCGGGGCATAACTGTTGCCGAACTCGGGGTTATCGAGGTTCAGAACAAGACCGACAAGCCTAGTGAAGAGCAGATTGAAAAAGTCTACGCGGCTAATAAGGAGCGTCTCGGCGATGCCACGCTAGATGAGGTACATTCTGAGATCGTCAAGTTTCTTGAGTCACAACTCTCGAGCGTGCGTGCGGCGCGTTTTCTATCGGAACTTCGTGCCAAGTACGAGACCGTAGTGCTGCTCGATCCGCCGGTGGTCGATGTAGATGCCGGTGGTAATGAGGGCCGTGGTGGGTCTGAAGACGCAGCAGTAACGGTGATAGCGTTCTCAGATTATGAATGTCCGTACTGCCAGTCGGCCGAGCAATCGGTAAAGCGCATCCTCGAGAAGTACGGAGACAAACTCTACTACGTTCATCGGGACTTCCCCCTGCCTTTTCACGCCAATGCTCACACCGCCGCTCAGGCGGCGCGCTGCGCGGGGGACCAAGGTAAGTTCTGGGAATACCACGATGCTCTGTTTGCCGGGGCCTCGCTCTCGGAAGAAGGGCTGAGGGAACTTGCTGGCACCATAGAGGTGGATCGTGCTGTGTTTGATGAATGCTTGTCCTCGGGGCGTTTCAAGGATGCTGTCGATGCGGATCTCAAAGCCGGGCAGAAGCTCGGAGTCCGGGGCACACCGGCGTTTTTTGTAAACGGGCGCATGTTGTCAGGTGCTCAGAGTTTCGAGGCCTTTGAACGCATAATTGATGAAGAGCTAGCCAGAGCCGCGCGCTCGGCCATGTAGCTTTGTTGCAATAGCGCTTGCCTGGAGTCGGTCGTCCTGGGAGAGTTGTCTAAAGCCGATGACTTCTGCCGGAATTGCCGCGGCGCAGCGTTGTGTGCAGCCCCGCCTCGCGTTGTTCGTTCGCTATCCGCAGCTTGCGGTTGGCCTGCCCTACGTTTCGCTCGGTGTTTTTCCTACGCCGGTTCAGCGGCTGCCTGAGCTCTCGCGTAGCGTCAACAGCGGGGGTATTTTCGTCAAGCGTGATGACCTGTCGTCAACGCTGTACGGCGGTAACAAGATTCGCAAACTCGAGCTCGAGCTTGGCCGCGCGTTGCGTGAGGGCGTCGGCGAGGTTCTTACTTTCGGTTATGCTGGCTCCAATCACGCCACTGCAACCGCTGTAATGGCGCACAGCCTGGGTCTGGGCAGCATCTCGATGCTACTGCCCCAGGTCAACGCCACCTACGTGTGCCGTAACCTGCTGACCAGCCTTGCGGTTGGTGCTGAACTCCACGAGCTTGGCACGGTTTCGGCTTTGAGTGCGGCCACGAGCTACCAGCTACTGCGTCACGGTTTGCGTAGCGGACGCCTGCCCCAGGTGATTGTCGCGGGTGGATCCTCAGCGCTGGGGACGGTGGGCTTCGTCGCGGCCGCCTTTGAGTTGGCGGAACAGGTGGCGGCTGGAGAGTTGCCCGAGCCGGTGCGGATTTACGTAGCGGCGGGCTCTCTGGGCACCGCGGTGGGGCTACACGTTGGCTTGCGAATGGCTGGGCTTGCCACCCGTGTGATCGCGGTGCGCGTCACTGAACCGCGTTTTGTAAACCAACGCCGCTATCTCAGCTTATTTCGTCGGACTGTAGAACTGATGCGCCATACTGACCCAACCGTTCCAGCGGTTGTTTGTGGCAGGACTGAAGTGACGATTCGTGATGATCAGTTTGGACCAGGATATGCTCACGTCACCGCGGCTGCGGCTGCAGCGATTGCCGAAGCTTCGAAGCGCGAGGGTCTGGCTCTCGATGGCACCTACACGGCTAAGGCATTTGCGGCGTTACTCGCCGATGCCTACTCGGGCGAACTGCGTGATCGCCCGGTGCTGTTTTGGAACACCTACAATTCCCGCGACGTTTCTCAGCTGATCGCTGGCGTTGATTATCGCGAGCTGCCGCCGCGCTTCCACCGGTATTTTCGCGAGGCCTGAGAGCGCGCATTATTCACTTCGTGCGTATCGCCTTTACTGCCCAGCCCAGCGCGACCAGCGCCGCCATCAGCGTTACCACTGTTTGTCCGGGTGGTAGATCGTAGTGGTTGGCGACGACAAAACCGACGACTGAAGTCGCCAGCGCCGCTAATGGGGCTACGATGAACATCGAACCCAGCTCGCGGACAAGGCTTTTGGCGAGTATGGCTGGAAGCACCAGGCACCCGAACGTATAGGTTACGCCAGCGACGTGAATAGCCCACGCGACAGTGACTCCCAACCATATAGCCAACAGACGGTCCCATAGCGCGACACGTAGTCCTACCGCGCGGCTCATCTCGGGGTCCATTATGAGTAGCAGTAGCGTCTCGCGCCGCGTTGCAACCACCAAAGCGGTGATAGCTACGAGCCCTGCAAACAGCATTACCTCGGTGCTCGTAGCACCGATCAGAGTGCTCGCGAGCAGGTGTTGGACCTCGGCTAAGCCATGGGCAGAGTTGGCAACGAGTAGAATCGAGGCACTCGCGCCAATCAAGAATACCCACCCAGTGACCGCTTCGCGGGTTTCTACCCGGCTACCACTACCGGCACTGACCAGAGCACCGAGTACGGCGAAGAGTACTCCGCTAAGTGTATGCGCCAGGTCTGAAGCCAGCCAACCCCACTCACTGAGGAGTGCGCTAAAAGAGATGCATACGGTAATCCCCAGCATAGATGCCTGTGACACGGCGGCGCCGATGAATATCTGATCGCGGGCGACCACCAGTACACCGACCAATGCTAGTAGGACAGCCGCCAACCAGCCGGCCATGTAACTGTTGTGAAACAGCGGCCACGACACGAGAAACTCGGCAATCATCGGTGACCACCGAGGCGATGGGCGGCCGGATCATCGAATTTGTGTCCATATACTCTCTCGAGGTTGTCGGCTGACAGCACCGTCTGGCGCTCTCCCGCTGTGATGCCCCTGTCGTCAAACAGAGCTACATGGGATGCGTACTCTGCCGCGAGCTGCACATCGTGGGAGACGAAGATCACGGTTAAGGACTGGTTACGATTGAGGCTGACCACGAGGTCGAGCAGTGCATGCTCGGCTGCGGGGTCGAGTCCGGCGGTGGGCTCATCGAGGAGCAGCAACGAGGGGTTGCGAATGAGGGCCCTCGCGATCAGAGCCCGCCGCTTTAGCCCTCCTGATAGCGAGGCATGACTGCGTCGCGACATACCACCTAACCCAACCGTATCTATGGCTTCATCGATACGCTGCCGTTTGGCCTCAGGAGCCACGCTGAGGCCGACCAGTCCAAGCCGAATGAACTCGTCTACGGTTGTCGGCAGTGTTGGGTTTATGGTGCATTGCTGCGGGACAAAACCTATGTGGTCGAGATTCCTGACCTCGGGGGCCAGTGCGAGCGTGCCCGCGCTGGGCTCGATCAGGCCGAGTATCGCGTGAACGAAGGTGGTTTTGCCCGCTCCGTTGGTGCCGAGCAAGAACCAGAACTGGCCGTGGCATATCTCGATGTCGACGTTGCGTAGGACCTCGTGGGTGCCGTAACCCAGCGCCAGCCCCCGGGCGGAGACCACGGCAGGTGGCGTCGCGCTAGTCATTGCTGATCTCCATTGGCGGCGGGCTGCGCAGCCGCAAGAGCAGCCGAGAGCGTGCGTACGTTGTAGTCGACCATGGCTAAGTAGTCACGAGCGTCGTCGACGCTCTCCACCTGATGAGCGAGACGCGCAATGCGGGCTCCGGTCGCTTCCGATACGAAACGCGCGTGGCGTGGATCATAGTATGGGGCTTGGATGATCGCGGCTACGCCTTCTTTGCGCATACGATCGATGAGTACCCGTAGGTGCGGGGTGGTCGGTGGAATGCCACTCTTAGGTTCGAGGTGTCCGACGATCTGGATGCCGAAGGTGCGGGCGAAGTATGGCCACATAGCATGGTCATCGACGACGCGGGTGCCTCGATGTTTAGCCATGGTTCCCAACCACCCCGTCAACCGTTGCGCGTCTCCCTGCGAGTCTAGGAAAGCCAAAAGTTTGCCGCGTTCAAACAGCAGCGCGAGTTTCTGGGCATCGTATTTGTTCGCCAGCTCGCTGCCCACCAGCATGTCGCCCAGGCGGCGGCGGAAGTCCTCCAGACGGGACTGAAAGTAGGCGCCTTTTTCTGGGCGCAGCCGGGTCAAGCGGTCAGCTATAAGTGCGGCTACGCTTGCGCCGTTCAACGGGCTGCCTAGATAGTGGGGATTGCCCGTTGCGTGTACGTCACCCATAGACCTATCCAGTGGTCCGGAAGCGACTTGCATTGGCGTGATTGCCGACGAAGCGTCTACGTAGCCCGTGCTGCCGGGCAGGATTTCCGGGTTGCGGGCATTTTGTAACAGCGCAGGGAGATAACCGAGTTCGAGTTCGAGGCCGACGACTATGAACATGTCGGCACCCGCTAGCCGGCGTATGTAGCTCGGCTTGGGCTCGCCGAAGTGTGCGTCTTCACGGCCAGCTATCATCGCAGCAGTGTGCACTTGGTCGCCACCGACCTCTTGTGCCAGTGAGGCGAGGTCGGGGATAGTGGTGTAAACCTCGAGCATTTCGGCCGAGGCTGGCGCGGCCGAAAGAGCCGTCGCGACGGCTGCGCTCAAGATCAGTTTTCTAATACTGGTGTGCAGGATGTTTGCCATAACTTACTTCCAAACCCAGCCACAGCGAATGATCGCTTTTGTCGGCGAGGTGGTCAGCGCTGTCGTAGTTGTATTGGAGACGAAGCCGCGAGAAATGTGTTGGGTGCCATACTAACAGTGGTGATAGACGTTGGCGGTCGGCACGCATGGGGTCGTCACCGCGGCTTCCGAGCAACCCATCGATGATGCTAGAACCACTACCCGAGGCATACTCGTAGCGCAGACCAGCAGCCCAACCATAGTGAAATCCCCACACTAGCTCGGTGTATCCTCCATAATCGTGCAGGGTCTCGCCGGGAATATCGTTGCTAAGTCCCAGTGCTGCAGTGGCCGAGCTCGCGGCGAATGGTGCTGCCTCAAAGTCGCGAGCAATGATCTCACTCTGCCACAATAAGAACGGCCAGCCGCGGAAGTTGTGATGCGGTCGCCAGCGAAGTTTGATGTCGCCGCCGTAGATCCAAGTCTCGGCCTCGTCACCACTAGAGTTGGGGCCGTACAAACCCGATAACCCGACTACCAGCGTCGTCGCTGCGTCCAAGTCCCACGATCCGTTCCAGCGCGCCAGCCATAACATGTCGTCCGCCCCGTTTACCTCGCTGGAAACCGCGGGGCGGCCGCCCACCGCTTGGCCCGATATGAAACTTGCCGTCAGGTCGTTCTCGTCGGCATTTTGTACTCCGAAATGCAGCTCCGAATACCACTTCAGAGGCATCAGCCAACCCAGGCGAACCCCGGGGGCGCGCAGCCCCTCACCTCCGAAGACCCGGGTGTTGATAATCGGCTGGTCGAGCCAGTCCCAGGCATGGGGATGGCGCGGATTGATGCGGCCGAACTCTGTAAAGAACTGTCCAGCTTCTAGCTGTAAGCCAAAGGGCAGGGCGGTGGTGGTTATGAAGGCTTCTTCTAGTTCGAGCCCCTCGAGCGACGCGACTATGTGGGCCTCACCACGCAGATACGGGTCGACGGCACCAACTAATGACAACTCGGCCTGTTGGAAACTAAATCCTCTGTTGTCGGGGTCGTGGGCGCCACCCTCGAGCTCGCCGAGCTTGGCATCACTGGCCGAAGACGCGCCACCGGCCACCAGGGTGTTTAGCGAGAGATCGATAAGACGCAGCGTAGCCGGCGCAGTGCCACCCGCCTCTCGTCCGGTGTTAGCGCTCGACGACCCCTGAGCGCTCGTCTGAGACTCCTGCAGAGCCCTCTCTAGTGCGTCAGCGGGGTCTTGGCGGGCTTCGCTGGTCGTGTCAGCGGCCGAGCCGGTTAGCAGAACTTCGATTTGCTTGGAGAGTTTCTCAAGGCGGAGCTGCTGCTGCTCGTCACGTCGCCGTAATTTCTCTATTTCGCGACGGTTGTCTTGGTCGCGGTGACGCAGGGCCTCGAGTTCTTGACGCAGCAGCTCGAGGTCGTCACTGGTGGATTCAGCCCGAACCGGCGGAGCAGCTGCCAGCGCCAGCAGCAGTGCTGCTACTGCCAGGCCGATTGGTCGTCGGGGATTTTTTCTCATAGCCAACACCGGGGCGTTCTCCTCGCGCGAGCGGCAGATCGCAGTTTGGCAACGGCTGCTGCTAAGTAGCTGCCGTCACATCTTGTCGGTCGGTGAACTTGATTCTAGCTCAGGCTGTTACGGGGGGGCCGCGCGGGCTGGCCGCCGATAGCCCGATGAGTCCGGCGGCAATGGAAACCGCCACCGTTGCCGCCGTGGCTGTGCGATACAGGGCATGGTGGGCGGTGGCCGATCCGGCAGAGAGCCGCTTCGACCCAGAGGTGGCTTGGCAAAGCCAGCAAAACTGCGAGTCGCCGTCCCTGCTGTGGTTCCCAGCTATCGAGACTTGCTCGCTGAGCTGTTCCGACAGGTTGGCATCGCCATGGCCGGTCTTGTGCTGGGCATGCAGCGAGGGGAGCAGAGTCTGGCCAAAAAAGGCCAGCATGAGCAGGCCGATAACCAGCCCCCGGCGGCCGCTGGGGGGGCGTGCGCAACTCCTGGTGCAGAGTCGTGACATCACCATCGAGTCTGATGGTGACAGTCGCCATGGTCAACCTCGGCTGCGTCCTGGCCGGGCGCGTGACACACCCCGCGAACAGGTGTAAGCCGGGGCCATGGGCATGCTCGGATCGCTGAGCTCGTTTGTGCGTGAGGTCGTGCGCGGCCGCGACCCTTGGGCTGTTGAGGAGCGCAGCGCCCTGGAAGAACACGACAACGTCGATGTCGTCCGTCGTATGATGGCTGCGGCCAATGACGGCGACGTGGTGTGTATGATGGGCTTCTATGCGGCCGACTTTCACTGTGAGGAGAACGGACGGTCGCGCGGCGTATCTGGCCCCCAGGCCGACATTGCGGCCAGCCGCGAGTTATTGAGGGCATTTCCTGATCGCGAGATTACCGTCGAGCAGGTTATCGCCAGAGATGATTGTGTGGTGGTACGCTGGACAATGACTGGTTGCCATGAGGGCGAGTGGGAGGGCATAGCCGCGACCGGCCGAAAGGTCGTCGTGGCTGGCTGTAGTGTTTATCGGCTGCGCGCAGGCAAACTGCTGAGGGCGTGGCACTACCAGGACAATCTGTCGCTGCTAGAACAGCTCGATAGCGGCATGGATAACGAGGCGGTCGAGGCTAGTTGAGCGCCTCGGTTTTGGCCACGTGGCCTTTGTGATTGTGGGCTCTCGCCCTTGAACCTCCGGCTAGTGGCACGTAGGGTTCGAACTACGCCATGGTGTGGCGCGTACAGCGTAACCCGGTTCGTAGTCAGCTAATCTGGAGGGTGAGTGGATGCAGGTAAACAAATTCGAGAGGTTCGGTGTAGTAGCTATAGCGTTTGGCTTGTTGATGGTTGCAAGCTGCACCGGCGCCGACCAGAGCAGCGATGCCGCCGGTAGCGCCGCGGCTGACAATGGCAAGGCGGTGGAACGCGTTGCCGATAGTGCTGAGGAGGCCAAGTCGGCTGCGCCAGCGGCGGCGGCCAAAGAGGTGACTACCGCTAGCGGCCTCAAGTATCAGGTACTGACGGCGGGCAGCGGGGCGTCGCCTGGTCCCACCGACCGTGTGACCGTTCACTATCGGGGTACGCTCACCGATGGCACCGAGTTCGATAGTTCCTACAAGCGCGGTGCCCCCTCAACCTTCCCCGTCAACCGGGTGATCGCGGGCTGGACCGAAGCTCTGCAGCTCATGCATGTGGGCGACAAGTGGCGGCTGACGATCCCCCCCGAGTTGGCCTACGGCAAGCGCGGTGCTGGGCGTTTAATTGGTCCTGATGCCACCCTGATCTTCGAAGTCGAATTGATCAAGATCAACTAGTAGTATTACGCCGCGTTAGGGCATTGAGGCTGCTTTGGTCTCGACTAGGTTTATAAGGTCTTGGATCGCAAACTCGTAATCGAGGATGTGGGTACCAAGCGCAGCGGGATCCAAGGCTATGTGGTTGTAGTTGATGTCGTCTGAGCGCAGGTCGCCCGGACCGGGGCGCGCGCGGATCTCCAAGTAGCTGTGGTTGTCGGCGTCTTTGACGCACTCTCCTGCATAAAACCCCGAGTACTTGATAAACGGCGTGCCCAGGTTGAAGTTGGCAATGACGTTGAAGACCGGCTGGTTGGGAATATCGGTGAAGTAACTGGCAGCGAAACTAGCTTGGCCGCCGCCAAGCGCAGCGGGGTTGGTACAGGCGGTATCCATGCCCGCCGGGCCAATGATGTTGGAGCCGTCTAAGGGCGGGAACGCTTCGGCGTAGGTCCTATAGGCGATCACGCATCCGGTCTCGGATGGTGAGCTACACAGTGGGATGTTTTGAAAGGTCCCGCCTACGCTCTGTCCGTCAGGTACGTACAGGTCGCCGCCGCCGATGAGCAGCGCTACGATCAGTTTGGCGCTCATCAGCGCTGAGCCGTCGAACTCTTCTTGGACTAGCCGTTCGAGCATTGCCGTGCCCTGAGAGTGCCCGATTATTACGATGTTGCGTCCGCCGTTGTGCACGGCCATGTATTCGTCAAAGGCTGCTCTTACGTCGCGATAAGCAAACTCGAGAAACTTGTCCTTGTCGCGGTGGAGAAAACTCTGCAGGGTGATCTGCCGATAAAGGGGCGCGAAAATACGGCAGGAGCCGTTGAAGCGTGCGGCCTGATTGAGCAGTGGGTCCAGCTCAAGGCTGATATCGGATAGGTCTATGCGGTTACCCACCGGGTCGAACAGGTGAACGGTGGGGTAGACGTAGAAGCAGTCGTAGGGGTGATCCTCACTGCCATTGTGGGGCTCGGGCAGTGTCGAGTTGTCGGCGAGAAGCTCGGTGGCATCGAGACTGTTGACCAGGCACTGGTTGTTGGCCATACCCGGCTTGCACAGCCAGAAGGTGTCGTCGCCATAGTCGAGAGGGCAGTCTACCGGCACACCGTTCTTAGCTATGAGACGACGGCCGGTCCCCGCGGCTATGCTCTTGAATTTGACGCTACTACCTAACGCCGTCGCAAACCGTGTACACATGCGGTGCATGGAACCGTCTATGCGGTTGTAGACACTGAGGATGGTGGTCACACCACCGCTGGCCGAGGGCGCACCGGCCGCAATAATGTCGATCGAAGTTGCCGAGTCGTCGCCCAGCGCCTTGGCGCTTAGGCGGACGAGCCTAGTAGGGATGATCAGGGCTTTCTTAATGGCGCCCAAGGCCGGAGCGGTCTTGTTGACGTACTTGGCCGGGCCGCTGTTGGAACGCCAGGCTGAGCCCTGCAGCATCAAGAACCTGGCGGCACCGGCGCCAAGGCTGTCGCTGTAGTATACGTCGAGAGTAGCGTCAATCTCGAAACGGCTGCCGTCTGGCCCTTTGGCTATACCGGGGTCGAGCTTGGCCACGTAGCTGAGCCGCGCCTTCGACGCAGCCGCGCCAAAATCGGTGATGCTGAGTTTCTTGGCGCTTATCCCGGCGTCGCCCGCTAGTGCAGGCGAACTAGCGGATAGCACCGCGACCAAGGATAGTGCTGTGCAAACGGCAAATCGATAAACTACGGCGTGACGCAAAACGCTCGATTTCATGGGTCGACTCCTCGCCGTGACACTAGCACGGGTGCCGCCTTCGAGTTAACCGCTGCTGGCTCCGTAGGCGACTCTCTTGAGGATTACCGCTGTGGTGAGAATAAGGCAGGTCCATGCAAAAATGTCGCCGAAACGAGAGTAAACGCTTCGCACATCGCCAGCGAACAGAGCTCCGCGAAGTACTGCGCGGGTGAACGGCTGCGTTCGTATCACTACACGGCCGTGGGCATCTACTATTGCCGAAGGGCCGGAGGTGGAGGCTCGGACCAAGAAACGCCGCTGTTCGATCGCCCGCAGCGTAGTCAGGGCGAGCTGGTGTTCGGCGAACTCGCGGCTGCGCATCCAGCCGTCGTTGGCGAGGTTGAGCAGGTAGGCAGCGCCAGCGCCCATCCGCTCGCGGACGATGCGAGGAAACATCACTTCATTGCAGATGGTCACGGCCGCCCGGCCGGCTACGGTTGGCAGTGGCGCCGAGTGGGGTCCGGGGCTGATCTCCGAGACTCGGCCGAAATCGCGGCGTAGTAACTCAAGACTGCCAAAGGGGAAGTATTCGGCGAAGGGAAGCAGGTGCTGTTTGTCATACGTAGCAAGCAGCTCACCATCGGCTGCCAAGACGAAAGCACTGTTGTAGTAGCGGGTGGGCAGCTGCTGGCGTTGTTGGTAACGAGGGCCGCCGGCAACCAGTTGCACTCCAGCGGGTTGGGTTACCTCGGCAATGGTCCAGCGAAAGTCCTGGCGGCGGTCGACAAAGAAAGTCATGGCGTTTTCCGGCCAGAACACCAAGTCGATGTCACTGTCCCGCAGCGCCTGACTGGTCAGCTCGAGATAGCTGTCTAGGTTCTTGCCATAATGAGAGGAGCGCCAACGATAGCCCAGGTCGAGGTTGCCCTGAACGACGGCGATTTCGGTGGCCTCTTCGGCAAAACGCTGAGTTAGTCGCCACTGACCATAGCCGATCGCCACCGCCATCAGCGCCGCGCTAAGCAAACAGGCTTTGGCGGCATTACCGCGCTGCTCCAATCTGCTTTGCCAGGCCTGGGCCAGAGCTGCGTTGGCGGCCAAGATGACGAAGCTGCTGAGGTAGACCCCGCCGAGGTCTGCGCTTTGCAGCAGACGCAGTGCCAGCGCCCCGTAGCCCGAGTACTCGTCGGGGCCTAGACCTGCTTGGGTGTAGCCAAGCAGTCCCCAAGGATTGCCGGTTAGCATGCGTGAGCAGGCGAACTCGGCGCTGACCCAGGCGGCGGCGGCCAACAGCGGCCAAGTCCAACGCGAGCCGCGCCTGGTAAACGAGCAGTAGGCTCCGAAAGCAGCAAAGTAGATCGCGATCATCGTCGCCGTGGCAGCGAGGAACAAGCCGATCCCCAGCCACAGCGGCTGGTCATAGTAGTCGGCGATTGCTGGCGGCAGCCAGTCGGTGAGTCCACAAGCCATCACCATGGCCCACAACAGCGCCAGCTCGGCCGCAGGTAGCGGCCGCGACGCTCTGAGCGCCAGCAGCAGCGGCACCAGCGCCACCCAGGCCAGTGCGCGCAGGTGCAACGGTGGAAAGCAGGCGGTGAATAGACAGGCCGAGACCAGGGTCGCCGCCAAGCGTAGTATGACTGAAGCGCGTGCTGGCCTGGGCTCAAACATTGCTGAAAGTGTTGGCGCAGACTCGCCGCGGCCCGGCGTCAGTGTTGTTGCTGTGGGTAAAGACCGCCTGATACAACTGCAGCCAGCCACTGCGGAAAGCTGCGCAGGCCGCACACAGGTATAGCCGCCACATTCGCACAAACTCGTCGGAAAACATCTCTGCTACCCGTGGTGTGACCCGCTCGTAGCGCTCGAGCCATAGTGCGAGGGTTTGGACGTAATGATGGCGAAGGTTTTCGACGTCGGTGACCACCAGCCCGTTGGGTTCGAACACATGGGCGATCTCCCCCAGTGAGGGGTAGTAGCTTCCGGGAAAAACATGACGGGTTATCCAGCGGTCGGCGGGGTAGGGCTGGCTGCGGCCGATGGAGTGGATGAGCCCGCGCCCATTTGCGCTGAGACAATTCTTCACGATGGCGCCGAGTCGGGGATAGTCGCGCAGGCCCACCGCCTCGAGCATGCCCACCGACACGAAGGCATCGTAGCGCCCCGCGATGGCGCGGTAGTCGTCTTCGATGAACTCGACTCTGCTCTGCAGACCTCGGTGCCTGGCCTGGTCGCGGGCGAACTCGAGCTGCGCGGCCGAGACGTTGAAGGCGCGCACTCTTACGCCGTAGTGCTCGGCCATGAACAGAGCCAAGCCGCCCCAGCCGCAGCCGGCCTCGACCACGGTTTCGCCGTGGGACAGTGCCAACTTACGGCATACATAGTCCATCTTGGCCCGCTGCGCTTGCTCCAAACTGAGCTGCTCATCGACGAAGTAAGCGCAGGTGTAGGTCATGGTTGCGTCGAGCCACAGCGCGAAAAAATCATTGCCGAGATCGTAGTGACTGCGAGCGTTGCGACGAGCCGCACGCAGCCCGACACGCTGTTTGAGTAGCCGGCTGCGCCGGCCGCCGCTCAGCTTTCCCTGGGGCGCAGCCTCACGGTTGGCCGCCTCGAGTAGCGCCACCAAGTCGCCCGAAAACTCGAGGCTGCCCTCCACATAGGACTCGGGCAGTCCTAGGCCAGGGTCGAGCAGCACTCTCAGCGCCGCTCTAGGTTTGAGAAAGTTAATCTCGTGGCTGGCCCTCGGGCCTGACGCCTCAACCTTCTCGTCGCTCCAAAGCCTCGTTCTAACGGATAAATTTTCAAAACGTCTGGCCAGCAAACGTCCTAGCAGGCACTCGAAGAGAGTGGGTGGTGGCTTGCGTGAAGTTTTTTTCATCCGTTTCCCAGCTGCCTTCGTATCACACGACAACCAAAGGGTAGAGGGAGACAGCGCGGAAAAGTTTGGAGCTCAACGACGAGGAGAAATAGCCATGAGAGCAATCGTAGCAACACTAATCGCAATCGGCATCGCAGCCACAGTCACACCGGTTCTTGCACAGGCCGGTCCTTTTGATCATTACAAGTGCTATCGCGTCAGGGACACGGCAAAGTTTAAATCCGTTGTAGACCTGACAGCCTTTCAGACGCAGTTCAACGTTGATCCTCAGTGTGAGGTCAAGGGCAAGGCGAAGATATTCTGTGTCCCGGTAATCAAAGACGTCCTCAAGCTGACCTATCCGAAAAACTCAACGCTGACGCCGGTGGTGATGCCCGGACAGGATCTGGCCGAGGACCGGCTGTGTTACAAGATCAAGTGCCCGAAGGCAGTGATCGCAGATGAAGAGGTTCAAGATCAGTTTGGCACTCGCAGAATTGGCAAATTCAAAGCCTCGCTGCTGTGCACCAACGCGATCAAGACTTCATTTACTACAACCACCACCACGACTACTCTGCCCCAGGGCTGCACTCTGGATGCGGCTGGTCAGTGCAGCGGCACCTGCCCTATTCCTGGTGACATCTGTGCCATCCAGGTCGACGGTACTTGCGACTGTGGGCCGCAGCAGCATGACTGCTCTTTTGATCCCGCGATCGGGATATGTGGGGGTCTCTGTCCCATCCCCGGTGATGTCTGCACTACCTTCCCCGGCGGTTTCTGCGACTGTGTACCGCCACAGCCCTGCGCGATGGACGCGGCAGGCGTTTGCGGCGGGCAGTGTCCGGCCGGCCAGGTATGTGACGTAGTTGCCGGGACCAACACCTGCGGCTGTCAGTAGTATTGGAATAGATCGGGGAGGGGTTTTCGTAGAGAAAATCCCTCCCCGGGCGGGCCTCTTCGGGGGCCCGCCTTTTTTGCGGTTAGGGCTGGTCTTGATCTTGCCAGAGCAGCGCCAGCGCCAGGGCTGATTCCCGCCTGATATGAATCTTCTGCAATCCAAACGCGCTTGGGCCGCGTATCACTTGGTTGCCATGACGCCGCAGCAACACAGCTTGTCCCCACGACTTGTACAGCGGTCGGTCCCCGGTCTACATTGGCAGGCGGCTGCGCCATGCCGGGACGCGGTTCGGCTTGTGGGGGGCAGTTTGGACAGGCACAGGGATCTTGCCGGCTCCGCTACGGAGGCATCGACGGCGGTCGGGTTGGAGCAACTCGATGACGAGGGGCTGCTATGCCGTATCGCTGCGCACGATGTCGAGGCCTTTGAGGTTCTCTACCATCGCCATGCCGGTCCGGTAACCGGTATGCTGATGCGTCGCTTGCGCAACCGCGATCTTGCCGACGAGATTTGTCAGGACATTTTTTCTCAGCTGTGGCACGGTGCGGTGCGCTATCAGAGCAGCCGCGGGAAATTCACCACCTGGATGTTCACCATAGTTAGAAACCGCTGCATCGATGCGCTACGCAAGAGCGGTCGTGGTCCACTGAGCGATGAGCTTCCCGCGGATTTCTGCGACGAGGATCTACCCGATCCTGAGACTGCGGCCTATGCGGCCGAGCGTCGTCGGCGTTTGCTGACCGCACTGGGCTCGCTCGTCGACGCCCAGCGCCAAGCGGTAGAGCTATGTATCGTGCGCGGCTTCACCCAGGACGATGCTGCCGAGCGTCGTTGCGAGCCTCTCGGTACGATCAAGAGCAGCATAAAACTAGTGCTGGAAAAACTACGCATAGGGAGTAGGCGC
>CAZPPZ010000032.1:0-19911 GCA_964588545.1 uncultured Myxococcales bacterium
TCGTCTAGCCTGGCCCAGGACACCGGCCTTTCACGCCGGCGACACGGGTTCGAATCCCGTCGGGGACACTTTTCTTTTCGCATACTTGGCAAATACGGCACGCGCCTTGGTGGGGCCGCGCCCAGCCTGTTATGTATATGACCACTTAGATGCTTGGAGGCAGTCATGGATTTTAGCCATTCCGAACGCGCCCGTACCTACATGGAGCAGGCCGATCGTTTCGTACGCGAACGCGTGGTGCCAAACGAGGAGACCTACCTAGAACAGCTATCCGGCAGCGGCGACTGGCGCCAATGGCGCATCCCACCGATCATCGAAGAACTCAAGGCTGAAGCCCGCGAGCTCGGCCTATGGAACCTATTCCTGCCCGACCCAAAATACGGCGCGGGACTCGACAACCGCGACTACGCACCCGTCGCCGAGATAACCGGACGTAGCTACCTGGCTCCTGAGGTCTTCAACTGCAGCGCCCCCGACACTGGGAACGCTGAGGTTTTGGTCAAGTACGGATCCGAGCAGCAGAAGAAACGCTGGCTCGAACCGCTGCTCGCCGGTGAGACCCGCTCGGGCTTCTCGATGACCGAGCCCGCGGTGGCTTCGAGCGATGCCACCAACATGAAGGCCACCTGCAAGATAGTCGGTGACGAAGTCGTCATCAACGGTCAAAAGTGGTGGACCAGTGGTGCCGCCGATCCGCGCTGTGACTTTCTGATTTTCATGGGGGTAACCGACCCTGATGCTGAGCGCCACCAGCGCCACTCGATGGTCATAGTGCCTATCGATACTCCGGGAGTAAATATCGTACGGATGTTGCCGGTGTTCGGCCACCTCGACGAGCCCCATGGGCACGCTGAGATCGTCTACGACGAGGTCCGGGTGCCGCTGGCCAATATGATTGCCGGCCCCGGACGCGGTTTCGAGATCGCCCAGGGCCGACTCGGCCCTGGGCGTATCCACCACTGCATGCGTGCCATTGGCGCCGCCGAGCGCGCACTAGAACGCCTGTGCGAGCGCGCCGTGCAACGCATCGCCTTCGGCAAGCCCTTGGTCAATCTTGGCTCCAACCGCGACATAATTGCCGACTCGCGCATGGCCATCGATCAAGCGCGCCTGCTCACCCTCAAAGCCGCCTGGGCCTTGGACACGGTTGGTACCTTTGCTGCTCTCACCGACATCTCGGCGATCAAGGTGGTCGCTCCCAATGTTCTTCAGAGAGTCGTCGATGCTGC
Organism: uncultured Myxococcales bacterium; assembly: GCA_964588545.1. Taxonomy (GTDB): domain Bacteria; phylum Desulfobacterota; class Binatia; order UBA1149; family SPBQ01; genus CAZPPZ01. The sequence continues at coordinate 1,230 of CAZPPZ010000032.1, forward strand.
GATTCAAATCCATGGCGGCGAGGGCATGGCCGACCCCGAGCTGATCCGATTGCTGGCGATGGGACGCGCTCTGCGTATAGCTGACGGCCCCGACGAGGTTCATCGCGGCATGGTCGCGAAACTAGAACTGAAGAAGTACCTATAGCGGCGATGCCGAGCGCCTTGGCGCCAGAGCTCAGGCTTCTTGGTGGAGATAGAGGGTTTGGGTTGGGTAGGCGAACTCGATCTTGTCGCGCTCGAACTCACGCATCAGCGCCAGGTTTATGGTCTGCTGCAGATCCATGTAGGTGTTGTAGTCGGGACTGGTTACGTAATAGACGACCTCGAAAATTAGCGCAGAGTCGCCGTAGCTCTTGAAATGCACACGATCCAGCCTGACACCATCAACGCTGTCGCAGAGCTCACGAACCGTTACCGGTATCTTTTCCACAAGTTCGACCGGAGTCTGATAGGTAACACCGAACTCAAAAACGATACGCCGCTCGCGCATGCGTTTATAATTGCGAATGCGGCTGCTCACCAGATCTGAGTTGGCAAACACCAGCTGCTCACCCCCGAGACTACGAACTCGCGTGGTCTTGATGCCGATATTCTCGACGCTGCCCATGAGGTCGCCCACGATGATAAAGTCGCCGATTTCAAAGGGCTTGTCGATGACGATCGACAGTGAGCAGAACATGTCGCCCAGGATGTTTTGTACGGCCAGCGCGATGGCGATGCCGCCGACCCCGAGCCCGGCCATCAGAGCTGTGACCTCGATACCGAGATTGTCGAGGACCATCAGCGCGAGCACGCCCCATAGCAGCCCCCTGGCGACGAACTTGATGGCGCCATAGCCGGTATTAGCCGAGCTGCTGCCCACCGGAGCAGCGAACTGCCGGCCAAGCCAGTAGCGAATCAAACCATTGCCCCACAGGCCTAGCTGGTAGCCCAGCGCCAGCGTCACTACGGCTCTGACGACCGTAGCCGCTTGTGCAGGCGCGACCACCAAGCGGCTGCCCAAGGCCAAGCCAAGAGCCAGCAAGGCAAACAGCTTGGTTCGTCTAACGACGTCTACCAGCAGGTCGTCGACGGTGTTATCGGTACTCTCGGCAAAGCGCTGCAGGCGCGCGATGGCCACTGCGCGCAATACCACGAGCAACACCACGGTTAGCACAGCAACTGCTGCGGCTAGGCTCCACCGCCCCAACGAGTTGCCAAAATAGGCTATCTCCAACCAATCCAATGCTACGCGCCCCTATTCTCCCATAACTCGGGCTGCGCCCCTATAGCGTGGCGGGTAATCGTCTCGAGCAGCTTGACCAGGCTCTCCTGCTCCATGACATGGGTGGCCCCCATGGGAAGGTCGCTGACGCTGATCGAGATATTGTGGTTGGGGGCAACCAGAAACATATCCTCATCGGTGCGGTCATCACCGACGGTGACCAACAGGTCTTCACTCGGCGAGAAACCTTGCTCATCAAGAATCGCGCGTACGGCCTCGCCCTTATTTATGCCGACGTGGCGCACCTCAACGGCCTTCTTGGATATCAGGATACCGAGCGCCGTCTGCTGGAGCAGGCCCCCCAGGGTATCGGCCAGCAGCAGGGCCTGCTGATGGGCAAAGATCGGATCGGCCATGCGATAGTGCCACACCACGCCAAACTCTTTTTCCTCGATTATGGATCCAGGGATGCGCCGCTCAAAATCGGTCATCACGTTCACAACGTTCTCGTAAAGAGGTTGATAAGACGAAGCGTCCACGAGGTGCTCACACTCGCTCTCACCTGCCCTGCGTATTACCGCTCCATGCTCAGCTGCAATGGTTACCTCGCGAGGCAGATACTGCTCGAGAAACTTACGATCGCGGCCACTAACCACACAGACGCGGAAGTTAGAAACCGAGGCCATCGCGCGGACCAAATCCACTATACGCGGGGGCGGAACGGCGAGCTCGGGCTTGTCGACCAACGGCACCAACGTGCCATCGTAATCAATGAACAAGAACACGCGCCGGGCCTTGCGGGTACGCGCGATGAACTGGGCTTCATCGGGCTCGTGGACCTTGCCGTATCCCGCCTGCTGGTTGATCTCGCGCACCTCGGCCAGCGCAGCCAAGAAGCTCGCGCTCCAAGCACGGTTGTCGTGACGGGCCAGGCGCTCCCACAGTCCCGACATCATCGCCACGCGCTCCTCGTCGCTGGTACTCAGAGCATGCTCGATACCGGCTACAGCGCTCTCCTGACTCCAGGGGTTGACCAGTTCCGCCTCACCCATTTCGGCCGCCGAGCCAGCAAACTCGCTTAGCACCAACGCCCCGGGCTCGTTGCCTTTACAGGCCACGAACTCTTTACACACCAGGTTCAGGCCATCGCGGAAGGGCGTAACCAGCATGACGTCGGCCAGGCGGTACAACGCCAGCAAATAGGCTTTGTCGAGATTGCGAAAGATGTAGTGAATCGGCGTGTAGCTAGCCGTCCCAAAACGCCCATTGATCATCCCGACCAGACCGTCTACCTCGGTCTTGATCTCCTGATACTCGCCAACCTTGATTCGCGAGGGAACCGACACCTGCACCAGCGAGACCTTGCCTACCCACTTCGGATGGCGCTCGAGGAAGTCTCCGAACGCCGCCAGGCGAGCAGGTATACCCTTGGTGTAATCGAGTCGGTCCACCCCCAGTATAACCTGCTTGTCACTATACGAGGCCCGCAACATCTCCAGATTGGCCTCAGCTTCAGGCTGGCGAGCCGACTCGTAAAAATCACTAACGTTGATACCTAGAGGAAAAGCTCCCAGTCGCACCGTACGACGTCCGTGCTTGAGAGTATCCATCTGCGGCTCAAGCCCTTCTATACGCGCCACTGAATTGGAAAAGTGACGCATGTACTCGAGGGTGTGAAAACCGATAAGGTCGGCACCTAGGATCCCGCGTAGTACCTCGTTGCGCCAGGGCAGAATGCGGAACACCTCAGTAGACGGGAACGGGATATGCAAGAAGAACCCGATGGTAATATCGCGCTTACGCTGGCGCAGCATCTCGGGCAGAAGCATGAGTTGATAGTCATGGATCCAGACTTGATCACCATCGCGCAAATCCTTGGCGATGGCGTCGGCAAAAAGCTCGTTGACGCGCTGGTAGGCCTTCCACGCCATCGTCGAAAAGTGGCAGCGCTCGGGCATGTAGTGGAATAACGGCCAAATCGAGCTGTTGCTGAAGCCTTCGTAGTACGCGTCGTAGAGATCCTGTGGAACTTCGACGGGGACCAAGCCCTGCTGATCGAGGGAGGCCTGGTCCTCTTCGGAGAGCTGCAGGCTCTTGGAGCTGGCGATACCCAGAGCTCCGACCCACAAAGAGCGGCCATCGCCGTGAACGCCTTCGAGCCCGGTAACCAGGCCACCGGAACTACGGCGCAGCATCATGCGGCCATCGATCACGGTCGAGGCTACCGGCAAGCGATTAGAAACAATTATCGTACGGCGGACTGACTCCACTAAAATATCTCGTCCCAGTGAGGGCTCATACGCACTGCACAGTTGATAATCCCCAGCATACTGTAGGTCTGGGGGAAGTTGCCCCAGAGTTCACCGGTCTTGGGATCGATGTCTTCTGAGAGAAGACCAAAGCTATTGCGAGACTCGAGCAAGCGTTCGAACATCTCCACAGCCTCTTGCTTACGCCCCGCCAGCCACAGTGCCTCTACCATCCAGGTGGAGCAAATCGTGAAGGCCGACTCCTGATGCCCGAAATCATCGGCGTGCCGATAACGAAACATGTAACCGTTGACGCATAGATCTCGCAGCATCGCATCGATGGTCGAGACAACGCGCGGGTCATCGGGCGGCAGAAAACGTAGTATCGGCATCAGCAACAACGACGCGTCCAGATGTGTCTTGCCGTAGGCACCGACAAAGGACCCGGTCTTGTCACAGTAGCCCTGCTTGAGAATTTCCGAGCGCATGCGCTCGGTCTCGTCGGTCCAGCGAGCAAACTCCTTGCTGTGGCCTAGCCTCTCGGCGATGTGGGCAGCGCGGTCCAGCGCCGCCCAGCTCATGAACTTGGAGAACAGGTGATGCTCATCCTCGCCGCGGTACTCCCAAATGCTCGCATCCGGCAAAGAGAAGGTCTCGATCGCAGCACGGGTCAGATGTTCGACGGTCTCATAAACCGGCTCGAGCTCCGATCCAAGCAACCTCTCGTCATAGAACATCGGCGCCAGCGCCATGACCACCTCACCGTACACATCATTTTGGCGGTGGGTGTAGGCCGCGTTGCCAACGCGAACCGGGCCGTTCCCCCGGTAACCACGCAGATGCCCAAGAGTGACCTCGGTTAGCTCGGCGTTACCATCGATACCATAGACAGGCTGTAGCTCGACGCGCGCAGAGTTCTTGTCTTCGGGGATCAGATTACGCAGATACTCGCAGAAACGCTCAGCATCGTTGCTGTGCCCCATCCTGAGTAGCGCACGAATGACGAACGCGGCGTCGCGCAGCCAGCAGAAGCGGTAGTCCCAGTTGCGCTCGCTTCCGGCTATCTCTGGAATACTGGTGGTAGTGGCAGCAATAACCGCACCGGTATCTTCAAAGGTGTGCAGCTTTAGAGTCATCGCCGCCCGCAGCACCGCCTCTTGGTAGTTGACGGGCACGCGGGTGTGCTTGCACCAGTTGTTCCAATACTCTCGCGTACGGATCAAGAAGTCGTCGAGGCGGCTGAAGGTGTCCTCAAACGGCTCTCCCCATGCCAAGGCGAAATGAAGATCCTTGGTCAGCTCAAAAGGAATGGACTGGGCAACATTGGTAATCGAAGCGTCGGTGGTCAACCTTAGCCGGTCTTGAGTATTGATGTCTTCGTAGGTGATGTGATTGGAGCCGCGGGTCTGGTGAGGAACGCTACGCCCATAGTCAAAACGAGGATCACAGACTACGCGCACGCGTGGACGCCCACCCAGATGACGCACCAGCCTCACCATCATCGAGGGCCGATAAAAGCGATCGTAAAGGGGGAAACGCGGGGCGAAGTCGATTACCTCAAAAGCCCCGGGCTCCCCGGGGCGATACCAGCGCGTGGCCAGTACCGAGCTATTTTTCAGATATCGACAGTCGCGCTCCCAGCCAGCACCCACTCCCTCTATGGTCCAACGTCCACCAATCTGGTCGTCGAGCAGATGACCAAACACCGAGGGTGAATCAAATCGCGGGAAACAGGCCCAAACCACGCTGCCCTTGGTATCAATTAGTGCGCTGTACTGGCAGTTTCCTATCAGTGCAAGATCGAGATCCGCCTCTTCCGCGACATCGGCCACTGTCCACCTCCACGGCGCGCACTGCTGAGAATTTAGGCACTACGCAAGCCACTACCCAGACTACTGCGCCAACGCCTTGTTTTCTACCATGACTTTTGCGACCCGTAAGCGGACTCATAGGGGGTTTGCGAGTGAACTACTGGTTGGTCAAGTCTGAACCCGGGGCTTATTGCTGGGATGATTTGGTAGCTTGTGCTCCCGATCACTGGGACGGGGTGCGAAACTACCAAGCGCGCAACAACCTGCGTGAGATGAAAGTCGGCGACCGCGTGCTCTTCTACCACAGTGTCACCGAGAAACGTGTTGTCGGCATCGCCCGAGTCCACCGACGCGCCTACCAGGATCCCACCACCGAGGATCCGCGCTGGGTGGCCGTCGACCTCACAGCGCTGAGAGCGCTGGCGCGCCCAGTGGAGCTAAGTGAAATCCGCCAGCACCCAGGCCTGAGCGAAATCGCTCTACTGCGCCAGAGCCGCCTCTCAGTGGTGCCCCTGAGCAGAGAGGAATTCGACATCATCGTAGAACTCGGTGCCAACTGAACATGGCGCTTAGAGAAATCGCTGGTTATCCGGCTCGGCTTCAGACCTACGGCAACGAGTACTCGAGTAGCCCGACCTCCCCCACTATCGAGATATACACGGTCGATGACCCCGCCAGTGTCATCGATGGCGCGGCGCTGCTTCGACGCGGGAGCAGCGAGGAGCCTCCATACTGGGCGCTGATATGGATCGGGGCTCGGGCTATAGCCTCGAGGCTGCTCACTGCTACGCTTGCGCAAGCAACCTCGGTATTGGATCTTGGCTGTGGCCTTGGCCTGTCAGGTCTCGCCGCTGCGACAGTAGGCGGTAACGTCACTTTTGCCGACTACCGGGATGAACCCTTGGAATTCGTACGGGCCAGCCTCGCCCATCTATGTCTCGAAGCAGCGGAGGTGATCCGCCTGGACTTCACCGCCGATTCTCTCGAGCAACGCTTCGACCTCATCCTCGCCGCCGATATCGTTTACGATCCCGACGGTTACCAAGCCCTGGTCGATTTCCTCGACAGCCATTTGCAAGACAACGGCAGCATCCTTCTGACCGAAACGCTACGCGCCGATGCCCGCCAGGTCATCGACATGCTCTCAGGCCGCGGGATGACGATCTCGACCGATGCGGTTTGGATCGACGAAGACGGCCGCAGTGAAAGAACGTGGCTGCATACTCTCGTACGCGCCAAGACCAGGCCCGAGCAGTCTGAGGCTAGTGGCTAGACGAAGAAGCTCATGATCAGGCGGGTTACGTCAGAAATCGCCGTGTAGCCGATCACACCGAGTAGCAGCACCACACCGGCCACGTTGAGCGGGATCTGCAGCCTGCGGGCGCTTCCGTGGATGCACTCGAGCAGGTAGAGCAATACCTTGCCACCGTCGAGAGGGGGTATGGGGATGAGGTTTAGAATCGCAAGATTGATACTCATCACTATCGCAAACTGCAGAGCAAGCGTGATGCTACCAGCGATGAAGTCGCCGCCCTGGGCAACCACGCCAATCAACCCAGACATATGCCCAGGAGCGGAAAACAGCTGCGGCAGTGCTCGGAGTACCTCGCCCGTGGCAATGAATGTCCGGGTGAAGCCGTCGATAATCGCCGAGTGAATGGGCAATCCGCCCACCGCCACGTTGATGACGGCGAACATCAGACCAGCGACGAGAATGTTCGCAGCCGGTCCACCCAGGGCAAAAGCGATACGCTTGGCAACCGGAATCTCCAGAAAGCTCATGCCAGCGTCACGCACGTCGGGAAGCACGTAGCCTCCCAACGGAATCGCAGAGATCCGATACTCGGTCCGCCCACGCTGCCAAGCCAGGAGGCTACGGCCCATACCCACCGAAAATCGCGAGATCGGAATGCCCACGATCATCGCAACCAGGAAATGGCCGAGCTCATGTATGAAGATGAGAAAACTGACGATGAAGAAAACAGCGAGATAGCTCATAGTTATCGGCATGAGGCCGGAAGTCCGCATGCGGCGGGGCCAGCGACCAGTCGTGCGGATTACTATGGGCTGTTTACTGAGCCATAGGAACACAGTTTCAAACGAAAAACCCCACTCCATCGCCGCAGGCCAGCAAGTTCCCCCCGCCTAGGGGGACGAGGATGCCGAACTACTGCGCAGCCTCTAAGGCATGTGTATGGACAAACAAAAAAGCGCGACAAGAACAGCCAAGAAGTTCTTGTCGCGCCCTTCAGACTGCCGATCGCCGGGAGCCACGGCGAGCAGTCTGGCTAGCCCGGAATTTCAGTAGCCGTAGCTACTGCGGGAGGTACCGAGCTGGGAGGAACTAGTGTGCCCGAGCAGCCCCTCGAGGGCCTGAGCAACAACGACGACCGAGCAGACAAAGAGAAAAACCGAAATCAGCCCGAGGAATACCGAGACGCCCATATAGCCGACGGCGCAGAGTGTTCCATAAAGCGAAAGTAGCAAGTTGATCATGTCGGGCTTCCTCCAAGTGTCGGTCTTGGAAAGCCTGAATTGCGAGAACCATGCCGTTAGTACTGAGCCGCAAGAATGGCTAGCGACAAGGCTTCGAGCTCTAAGCGGCCACGGGATGTCGCGACCGCAGCGTCGAAATGCTGACGCCTGCTCCCGCGCGACATGAGCACACGCACAAAGTCCTTGTCTAGGGCTTGATTAAGTGCCCACATGACACTATTGTCAGTAACTGACATGAATGTCATCCAAGTATCCCCTGACCCAGCCCCACTGCGTCCGCGTGAACGTAGCCGCCAGGCTACCCGAGCACGGCTGTTGCTGAGCGCGCGCAGGCTGTTCGCCGAACGCGGCCTCCACAAGGTGACAACTCACGATATCGCCCGCGGCGCGGGCGTAGCGTCGGGAACCTTCTATCTGCACTTTGCTGACAAGGAGGAGTTGTTTGGCGAGATCGTCTATCAACTGCTCGAGGGACTGCAGCAGCGCCTCGAACAAGCGGCCGGCGACGCCGACAGCGCACGCAGCGCGGTGATCGCGCATACCGGGGCGCTGGTGTCGTTTGCTGAAGAGCACGGCGATCTCGTCTCGATCGCCTTCGGGCGCGGGCACGGCTACGACGACCTGGAACGCGAAGTCCTCGACTACCTCGCCAGCACCGCCGCCCGTATGCTGGAGAAAGGTATAGCCGAGGGCACGGTTTCGCGCACTCTCGATCCTGCCATAGCATCCCAAGCGCTCTCGGGCATGTTCGTACGCCTACTGCTTTGGTGGATAGAAGATCCAGCCCGCGCTTCACGTGAAGCTATTTTAAAAACACTCATCGATTTACAACTCGGAGGTACTGTCCCTAGGTAGCCACGGGGTTGCCGCAGTACCCGATAGGTAGGAAGCATGCCGCGACAAATTACGTACGACCCCATCTACAACACTGTCGAGCCCGACGATTTCGTCTCGCTCATCGAGGTCTCACGCTACAACCAGCGTACCGATGCTTTCGACGCGATCATTTCGGCTACCCACGATCATTTCTGGGACCCGACCGACCCGCGCTACATAGATTTCAATGCGCATCCCTTCGATCTCGCCGAGGACACATTGATGCCCGACGACTTTGCGCCTGAACTCAGTTCGGCGGTGGGTGACAAGCTCGACGAGAGGCAGAAGATAGGCCTTTCCAACCAAATCACGCGATGGATGATGTCAAATATCCTCCACGGTGAGCAGGGTGCGTTGTCGCTGTCGGCGAGTCTCTGCGATGTCTTGCGCGACCCGGCGGCCCAAGAATATGCGGCCAATCAAGCCCGCGAGGAGGCCCGCCACGTGACCGCGTTTGCCAGCTACATTCACTGTCGCTGGGGCAGCGCATTGCCCGCCGGGGCTACGCTCGCGGGTATGCTCGGCGAGATAGTCGCAGCGCCGGAGGTCTACAAGAAACTCATCGGGATGCAGATGCTAGTCGAGGGGCTTGCCATGGGTGCGTTCGCGAGCATCCACAAGGACACCTCCGACCCGCTGCTGCGCCGGCTAGTCCAGCTGGTGATGACCGACGAAGCCTTCCACCATAAGTTCGGCAAGATCTGGGCAGAACGCACCGTCCCAAAGCTCAACGAAGAGGAACACATCAAGGTCGAAGACTGGGCGGCTCAATGCTTTGACACTCTGCTGTTCAACCTCATCAACCCCGAGCAGAAGAAGATCATCTACGCCCAATTCGGACTCGACTGGAAGTGGGTGAATGCTGCTGTCACCGAGGCCTTTACCGATGCGGACAGGCGCGAGATGATGACCGAGAGCACCAACATATTCCGCGTTCTGATCAAGACTCTGCTCAAAGCCGGGCTTATCACCGATCGTAGCAGACAACGCTATGCCCTATGGGTGGACATGGACGAACTCGACCGCGAGAGCGATGAGGTGGCCGGACAGGCTGTCGCCGACCAAGGCATAGAATCGCTGCGTGCGATCAACGCTTCGCGCAAGACCATCGGTCGGGCTCTCAGTGAAGACCCCCCGTTGACTACGCAGCGTTAACCGCGACCACCATCGTCGCGGCTGCGGAACAGTCCAAAAGAGCTACTGAAGGCGTGCAGCAAGGTACGCCCGCGCATCGCCGCGATCTCGCCAGCGCAGAAGAACCCGCCAAGCGCCAGGTCCCCTAGGTGCTGGCGAAAAGCACCGGTATCGCTCTCGGAACGACCGTAAAACGCGCTCCCTCGCGCCATACACGGAAACATCAACGCCCCCGCCGGCGGTCTGCTGGCTCGACCGGCATAGTTCCTCAGCAAGTCGTCGACCTCGCTAGCCGCGGTTTCACGATCACGCAGATGAAACTGAACAACGAGATTCTCGCGTAGTGCAGCGCCTACACAGATCACCCCAGTGTCCTCCTCGACACCAAGGATATCTCGCACCAAGAAGTCTCCGCACCCATAGCTCTGCTGCCCGCCGTCGATAACCATACCTAGGCACAACGATTCGCGGAACATCAGACGGTCGTGCTCGTCTAGAGACTCGTAGAGGTCGCGCAGCAGCAGCATCGGGAGTTTACCGTCGAGCCCGAGAATACGATTACCGTCGCAGTGGGTGACAAACACCGGTTCACCAATCGACCGACAGCCCTGCGCCACCACGGTGTCGAGTTCGATGTTTCCGCTCAAGGCCACGCCCACGAGCCCAGACCGGTAGGTCCCAGCACCAAGATATAGAGCGGTATCACCCGCTTGATCCGCCCCGCTAGCAACCCCGCCGAGGGTGTTACTAGCTGCGTACACGCGGTCGAGAGCCGGCAACAGAGAGTCGCAATCAAAACTGAAGGGATCGGAAAACAACAAGAACTGAGGATCACGTAACTCGCCGAGCCCAAGCGCAGCTCGCCAGGCCTCGGGGTCGTCGCAACCATCGGGCAGAGCATCACCGCGTAGCTGAAAAGGTGACAGCTCGACTCCGGGCAACACCGCAGCTGTCAGTGAGACCGCCGGTCTATCCTCAATCTCGGTTCCGCCACCGATTACTCCGGCGGCAGAACAGCCGATGAGAAGTCCACCGCCCATGGCCGCGCGAACCAGCCCTGGCACCCTTTCAAACTGCTCCTGGTGATGAGCCGAAACGAAGGCAATGACAAGGTCCGCAGTCGTATCGCCAAGCTCAGACACTAGAGCTTCAGCCGCGTCGCCGATAACTCGCTCTAAGTCTCCATCAATCCCTACTGTTGATGCCCACTGCACTTGCGCCACCGCTTACCGCGCACACCACGGCGGCAAGGCCGCAGACTATGGCGCATCCCCGCGAGATGTCGAGCGGAACCAAGCGCTTGCCAAACCCGAGCAGGGCTGGGATAGATAAACGATGATGCGCAGCGTTGCTATGGCCTTGCTGTGTCTGCTGTGTGCCTGCAGCCGTCCTAGCAGTGAAGACATACTCGCATCCAGCTTTACACTGGCGCGCGAACACGGCGCCTTCGAGTCGGTTCGTGGGATTAAGACTTTTGCGCTAACTCTCGGATCTGGGCCCGACTTGATACTACTCCACGGCAACCCTGCCAGCGTGTATACCTGGCGAAAGGTCATCGAGCCTCTCTCTAGCGACTATCACGTACATGCCTTTGATCTTCCCGGCTTCGGCTTGAGCGACAAGCCTGCTGATGCTCCCTACACCAGCGAATGGATGGCCGGACAAGTCGTGGCCTATCTAGACTCACACGGAATCGAACGCGCGGTTCTAGTCGGTAATTCTATGGGGGGTGAGATCGCCTCGGAAGTTGCCGTGCTTTTTCCCAGCCGTGTATCAGCGCTGGTATTGATCGCCGCCGCAGGACTCCCGGCACAAACAAATGAGAAAGAACCGCTGGCTATTCGCTTGGCGCGCATTCCGCTGGTCGGCCGCTTGATGTCCAAGTTGCCGGCGCGAGGGCTGATTCGTGCGAGTCTGCGCGATGCGGTGTTCTTCCCCGAAACTATCAGCGAAGCAGATGTTACGGCTTACTATCTACCATTGCGTACCAAGGGCGGCATGACGGCTTTCCTGGCTCGCCTCACTCGAGCCCATACCGACCGAACAGAGTTGGTCAAGCATATAGCTGCACCGACCCTCATCCTCGTCGGTGACAGCGACCGCCTAGTACCGCCCGAAGTATCTCGACGTTACCACCACGCGATCGCTGCTAGCACCCTGGTCGAACTGGAGCACACCGGCCATTTGCCGCAAGAAGAGCGCCCGCAAGTAGTCGTCTCTGCAATCAAGAGCTGGCTCGCCCAGCAGCGCAGCGATGGCGGCACAGCCCGCCCCTAAGCTGCGCAAGAGCAAGCTCCGCTCAGCCGAGTAGTACTCCGACATGCGCTACGTCAAGTAGGGCTATTGCCGTTCTCTCATGCGGAAGTTTCTGCGCAGATGGCCGAGACCAGTGACGACCGTCAGAAAATTCCGATGCGCGCGCGTAGCAGCGCGCACGAGCACCCCCTGTGGCCGGCGTATCAGCCCCGGCTGCGGGCCAACAGCCCCGGAAAACAATGAGTTTTTCCGCGGCTCACTTCGCTAACCGACGCGTACAGAACTGTCCGGCAAGTGGCACGCATCGTGCTCATACCAGCATGCCCAGCCAGCGCTAGAGGCTGGAGCCGCAACCGCCGATCAGACTTAACTGCTGGTGGCCCTGAGAAACATGATGCAAGCAACCCTCAGCCCCTACTCCACTCCAGGCTATCGCCGCAATACCATCGACGAGGGATTCATCGCCACACTCATAGATGGCGGCCCAGCACTTCTTGGCGTCATCCTCGCCTGCACCCAGCTAGCGGTCATAACCTGGGGCATCTATGGCGACATCGTAAGCGCCTTCCTCTTGGCCGAGAGTACGCGATTCGTCACCCTAGCCGCCATGGCCACGGTAATCATTGCCACCGCCTCCTACATGTTCGGGCGCCTAGCGGAATCCGACGACAAGGGTTTCGCTGAAACGTCGAACGGCAATCCGGCCAAAGCCTCGGCGCCCGCCGACTCCGAGGATCTCAGCTGGCCAGCCGAGTCCAACCTATCCGAATTCGGCGCTGCCATGGATGGCTATACCGCAGCATCAATGACGGTCGACCAGCATAGCAACCGCGGCCCAGCACTACGCACTCGATTCTTCTCTGAGGTAGCCAACGAATTGCGGACACCGATCACCTCCATCTGTCTTGCCGCTCGCATCATCCGCAAGCACCATGCATCGACACCCGAAGTTGTAGAGCGTTTTGGCGAGACTCTGGTCAACGATGCAACGCGACTAGGTGAGCTGGTCAACGAATTTCTCGAACTGGTGAGGCTCGAGTCGGGCCGTGTTTCCTGGCGAGACGAGGACGTCCCGGTACTCGAGCTAATGCAGACGGCGGAATCTTACCTCTCTGAGCTTGCGCAGGTGCAACAGCGTCGTATCGCCGTGCATGTAGATGGCGATCTACCTCCTCTCAACTGTGACCGAGAACGAATAGTACAGGTTCTAACCGTCCTGCTATCTACAGCCTTCAGCAGCACGGCAAAGAGCGACGCCATCGGCCTCTACGCGTTTCAACACCACGGCCGCACAATTTTTTCAATATCGCCGGAGCTCGGAGATCCGCTGAGTTTCCGCCGTGGCGGTGAATCCACAGTGCCAGCAAACAGAAGTGCCAGCGAAGAGGCAGTCGCCTTCGCCATACCAACCCTAACCTTCAACATCTGTCAGGAGATCATCGCCCACTATGGCGGTTGCATCTCGGCCGAACAGCGCGGCAACGATGTCACGGTGTTTCGCGTGACCATTCCACAGTCTCGATCACAGCAGTGTGCCAGCCCTGACCCCGTCGACTACGCAGCGGCCCAGGCAGATGAAGCGCTGACTCCGGCACGCCCGATGGTGCTGGCGGAAGAAGACACCGCGGTCCAATCTGGCGAAGAGCGCACGGCGGCGTCCGACGTTGGAGTTGACGAGGACGACCCAGCGGCATACCTGGCCACGCAGCAAACTGTTGAGGCCCCGGAAGAGCGACACGGGCTAGAGGCCCTGAGCGCGGAGCAAGCCGAGGAGCTGTTGTCGCTGCCGGCTAACTACGCCGCCAACAACGACATCCAAGAAGAGCAAGAGTCGGCACCAGAAGTCGATGGGATTTCCAGTCTCGCACCCCTCAGCGACGACGACCGAGGCCCCCACACAGATATTGATCTAAGCAGCACCGACACCGAAGCGACCTCGCAGCTCGATCCCGCAGAAGAGACCGAGTCCGAGTCCGAGTCCGACATACTGATCACGCCACCACCAGCGCTTGCAAGCAGCACCGCCGTAGCACAGCTTCCCGCGCCGCAATCAGCTGGCGGCCGCCAAGCTGCGGGCGTCCCGGCCATACACGCGTCAACGATCGTAGCTGAGGTGGCACCGGCGGCTGGCCCACTGGTAGTGACCGACGCGGCAGCCCCGGCAACCACCAGCGTAACTCAGGGTGGCCGACGTGGAACCATGATCGATCCTCCAATCGCCGGCGTAGGGCCAGACGAAGATTGGCATGCAGAGGCCAACAACCACCCCACTCACCGCAGCCCGGCACCGTGGCTGGCAGAGCGGCTCAGACAGGCCGCCGGTTCGAGTATCGCGCGAGAGCACAAGCCCAGCCACGAAGAGGCCCCCGACACTACACAGTCGTCGGCAGCGGAGCAGTCCGAGCCTATAGCCACGCCGATCTCGCGGCTACGCGGGCACGACCAGCGGCCTCCTGCAGCAAGCAGCAGGGCCCAGGCGCCGCCCAGCTCAAGCCTAATTCACCGGCGAAAGCTCGGCAGCTAAAACCGGAGGCCGCTGCAACCATTGCCTGGATGCCGGGAGCAGAACGATCCGCTCCCATGCTGGCACGCAACCTGCTTACTCCCCACAGCTGAACCTTGAGTAAGCGATTCCGGCGGATCTATTGAGCTTGGTAGTCGCAGCGGCGTTCGTAAACGTGCAGGTGTCGAAATGGTAACAGAAGCAACACAGCATCAGCCCTCAGAGCAAAGCCCTGCGCCCGAGCGCAGCAGCCTGGCCACCTACCTGAGCAGAATTGATGAGGGTATCACCGAGTTTCTGATAACCAGGCCAATGCTGGTGGTGGTCTTTGTGGCCCTCGGCTCGGGCTACATACTGACCTCGCATATGACACTTACCGAAGCCACGCTCGGGTCCTTTATGGTCGTTCCGGTGGGTTACTACTATCTACCCCTTACGATCATGACCGGCGTGGTACTGGCGATCCTCGCCTTTACGATCGGACGGCTAGCCGCAACCGTCGAAGAGGCCCGCAGCCGCGAACTCGAGGCACGAGCGGCAACCGAGGCCGTCACCGCAGCTCTAGAAGGTCGCAACAAAGCCGAACGCAGACTTCACGAGGCCCACACCCGGCTTGAAGCCAGCAACACCACCATCGAGGAGTGGGCGGCTGAACTCGAGGAGACCAACGCCAGGCTGCACAAGCTGGATTCGACCAAGACTAGCTTTATCTCTGAGGTATCACACGAAATCCGCGGACCGCTCGCGGCAATGGTTTCGGCAGCGAAAATCATCCGTAAACACCACCAGGCCAAACCAGAGATTGTCAACCGCTTTAGCGGAACCATCATAACCGAGGGCGACCGCCTCAGCCGTCTAATCAACGACTTTCTCGATCTCGCCAAGCTCGAAGCCGGATGCATTGACTGGAAGGTAGAAGACATCGCCGCCCTAGAGTTGGTAAACGCCGCGCTTCTTCGCGTCGAACCCCTGGCGCTCGAGCGCGGAGTACTGCTGTCGTCATCGGTGGGAGATAACATGCCTCTGTTGAATGTCGACGGTGAGCGCATCACCCAGGTTCTCGCCAACCTGCTCGCCCAAGCCATCGCCAATACCCCCGAGGGTGGTTCGGTCTCGATCCGCATCGAACGCGCCGACAAGAAATTCGTCTTCGCCGTCAGCGACACCGGAGCGGGAATCGCCAGTGAAGAGCGCGAGACTCTGTTCACCTCGTTCAAACGCATCGGTAGTGGGCCGATCAGCGGAACCGGGCTCGGGCTGTGCATATCCAAGGAGATCGTCGAGCTCTACGGCGGCAGAATCTGGGCGGAAATGACCGTTGGCGAAGGCAACACCTTCCGCTTCACGATTCCAGATGAAGGCGTCGCTAGTCTCCACAAGAACGCCGACGTGGTTAGCGTCATGAGCACGCGTAGCCAGTCGATTCGCGTGGCATTCTTCTGCGATGATCAAGCCCTGGTCGATCGTGCGCTGTCGATGCCCTTGAGTAGCGGCGTAGAGTGCAGGATTGCCGCCGACATAGCCGAGCTCGACGAGCTGTTACGCAGCTGGACGCCGGACTGCCTGTTGGTAACCCAAGCCCTCTTCGACGCTGCCCCTAAGCCCCTGATGAAGTGTGCCCAGGAAAACGGCATGATCGAATTGTTGGTTTACAGCTCCGACGGCGAGATCAACGCTCGTTCGGTCAAGGCGAGCTCGGAGATAGCCGTGCGCCGCCTCCACTACTACTGTTCGTGGGGATCAAAGATCCTGTTGGTAGAAGACAACGAAGAGTATCGCAATATTGTAAAGTTCGAACTCGAGCACCAGGGCTACAAGGTTCTTACTGCGGTTGATGGCCAGCAAGCACTCGAGATCATCGACGAAGAAAAGCCCGACGGCATCATCCTCGACGTAGTCATCCCGCGTGTCGACGGCTTGAGCGTATTGGCCTACGTGACCGAGAACGACCTGCAAATCCCCACTATCGTCCTCACCGGTGCTGAGGATCCCACAGTGGCAGTCTCAGCTCAGAAGCTCGGTGCCGATGAGGTCATCCACAAGAACGGTCAAGGCCATGTCGCACGTGCCGCGGTGGTGGCGCGATTGCAGCGGGTAATGCGGCCGGCTCTCGCCGGCAGAGCACAGAGCCCCGAGCCGACTGAAACCCCGGACGGCTCCGCCTGAGCGATTCCGCCGACCGCCACAGCAGGCTATAAGCTGGGGCATGCCACCTACCGCCGAAAAGCAACGCCCCTACCCCCCTAGCGTAGGTCTGGCCGCAGCCGTGGCGTTGGCGGCGGTAACCCTGCTAGCTTTCGTCCTGCGTTACCACGGCATCAGCTTTGGCTTTCCGATCATCGTCCACCCCGATGAACCGCAGATCGCCAACCCCGCGATAATCATCCTGCAGAGCGGCAGCTTTCATCCAAGCTCGTTTCTCTACCCTTCGCTCTACATCTACATGACCACGGCGGTGTTCGCCGCGGTCACAGCTATTGGAAACCTCACTGGCAGTTACGGCGATATCTCCAGCGTTCCCATAACCACGCTCTACTACTGGGCCCGGCTGCTCACGATCATTCTGTCGGTGGCCACCGTGGCTGCGATATTTGCGCTTGCCAGACGCATCTCCGGTGTGCTCGCAGGCCTAAGCGCAGCGCTGCTGACCGCGTGTTCGTTTCTCCACGTATCCAACTCGTTCATGCTCACCACCGACGCGCCAATGGCGCTGGGGGTTGTGCTGGCGGTGTTAATGGCTGCGCGTATCCACAGCGGACGAGCAAGCATGGCGTCGTACCTGATCGCCGGTGGCCTAGTCGGTATCGCCGGTGGCACCAAGTACAACGCCGTATTCGTGGTCGCGCCGTTGATACTCGCGCATCTGCTTCGCGAGAGATCCATGGGCGAGCGTTTGCTCGATTGGCGTTTGGTGGCAGCACTTGTCACCGTACCGCTTGTTTTCGTCGCCACCACGCCCTTCGCCATCATCGACTACGACGGCTTTACAGCCTTTCTCGAAATCCAGCGCCAAGCCTATAGCCTTGGCCATCCCGGCGCCGATGGTGCTGCCACCAGCTACGGCTACTACGGTGAAGCCCTGCGGCTAAAACTAGGTCTTGCTCCATTGATCGCCGGCGCTGCTGGTGCGGCACTGCTGTTGCTCGAGCGGCCGCGGCTGGCAGCCGTATTGCTGTCGTTCCCGGTTGTCTTCTTTACCTTCATGGGTGCCTACACGGTGCATTTCGATCGTAACATCGTCGTGATGGTGCCGTTTGTCGCGCTGTTCGCGGGAATCACGGTCGAGCAGACGCTGGCCTGGGCAACCCGTTCTCAGCAGCGCTGGACTCGACGGGTGGCCACGGTTGCAGCAGTGCTAGTGGTGGGAACACTGGCCGCATCCGCCTATCAGCAAGCGCTAAAGTCTTTGGACCATACACGTCGCATAACCCTGCCCAATACCCGCTACCTCGCCAAGCTGTGGATAGAAGAGAATCTTCCCGCCGACTCGCGCATAGCCAGAGAGCATTTCACCCCGCCAATCGACGAGAAGCGCTTCAAGGTAACCAGGCTCGAGTACTACGGGTTGCTGCGCGCGACCAACCTCGAGCGTTTCGACTACCTAGTGACCAGCAGTGACGATTTCGGCCGGTTCGTGTTCCACCCCGAGCGTTATCCCGCCGAGGCCGCGCGCTACCGGGCGATCTTTAAACGCTATCACCGTGTACATCGTTTCCAGGCCGAGGATGGACGCAGCTATGGCCCCGAGATCATCGTCTACGCTACCCGTGAGTGACGCGCCGCGAGTTTAGAGAGAATCTCCTCGTGGGCCTTGCGGCTTAGTGGATAGCGCCAGGCGATAAATGCGCCGATCGCGAGAAACACCGCGGGAACCACCGACGAGAGAAGCCGAATAGCCAGCAACACCGCGTCGCTTTGCACTGCGCCACGCTTGAATCCGAGGCTGTCGAGCAAGATCAACGCCGCCGACACCGCCAACGCACCACCGAGCTTACGCAGGAAGGAGAACACCCCATGGTAGATTCCTTCGCGACGCTCGCCGGTGGCCAGGTCGCTCTCATCGACGACATCGCCGAGCATCGACCAGGGGATGAAATCGACAACCGCGAAGCCAGCGGCAATCAGCGGCGCAAAGCCGAGGATGACCCAGGCC
>CAZPPZ010000033.1:0-19681 GCA_964588545.1 uncultured Myxococcales bacterium
CGAAAAGCGCCGTGAAGCTGTACAAGCGCCCCGCGGGAGACCGGCCCCCGCCGGCGGGCCGCACCATCGGCGGGCCGCACCATCTTTGTTCGCTTAGGCGTGTTGATTGATTCCGGCTAGTCGATTGCGTAGTAATCCTGGCCATGGACTTTCTGACTCTGGGCAATCACGAGCTTTTCTCTAGTGATGAGCACAAACTATTCCGTGAGAGCATACGCCGCTTCATTCAGGAGGAGCTGGTGCCTCGCGCCCGAGAGTTCGATGAGCTCGGCCACATAGACAAGGCGCTGTATCCACGCATGGGAGAGATCGGGATGCTCGGCATCCGCTTCGATCCAGCCTTTGGCGGCGGCGGCCTCGACTGGGTCTACTCGGCGATCATGGCCGAGGAACTCGCGTGTTGCGACAACGCGGGTGTCGCTCTGGGCATAATCGACCACACCGACATGGCGACACCGGCGCTGGCCCAGTTTGGCAGCGATGAGTTGCGGCAGCGCTTCCTGGTTCCTGCGATCAAGGGGGAGATGGTCGGTGCGATCGCCGTCACCGAACCTCAGGCGGGCTCGGATGTATCGGCGATCACTACTCGCGCCGTCCGTGATGGTGACGACTGGGTCATCAACGGCAGCAAGATGTTCATCACCAATATATCCCACGCTGACTTCATGTGTCTGTTGGCGGTTACCGATGCCGAGGGAGGCTACGGCGGTTTTTCGCAGATCATCGTCCCCACCGATGTTGCTGGGGTGTCGCACACGCTGCTCGACAAGATCGGCAACTGGGGCTCTGACACCGGAGCGGTATATCTAGAAGATGTGCGTGTCCCCGTTGCTTACACCATCGGTGAGGTTGGCCGCGGGTTTCAGCAACAGATGGTGCAGTTTCAGGACGAGCGGCTGATTGCACTGCTCAGTGGCAACGCGGGTTCGGTCAATCTGTGGAAGAAAACCCGCGAATACGCCATGGAGCGCAAGGTCTTTGGGCGACCGCTTACCAAGTTCCAGGTCAATCAGTTTCGCTTTGTCGATATGCTGATGCGTATCCAGGCGGCGCGTGAACTCGGTTACGCCTGTGTGCGCAAGCGCTGCCGGGGTGAAGACGCGACCATGGAGATCTCGATGGCCAAGATCTTCTGCATAGAGGTTGCGCAGCAGGTGGCCGACACCTGTCTGCAGCTCTATGGAGGTTCTGGCTATATGAAGGACAATCCCGCTGGCCGTGCCTTTGTCGACAATCGGCTTGGATCGATCGGCGGTGGTGCCGACGAGGTCATGCAGCAGGTTGTCGCCAAGATGATCGGGCTGTGACCCTCGACTCAGCCTATGCCGTAGCATCTGCGGATAGCATTCCTCAAGACATTTGTGGTGACTAACGCCTAGTTGCGGGTGATATCATTGCCCGGTGGGCACCTATGCGTGGTGCGCACGTTCCTGGCCGTGGCGGCAAGCGACGGTGCTGAGGGGTAGATGACGATGTGGCTCGAGGATTCATTCCAATAGCCCAGTATGAGACTCGCGTACGGCTCTGTGGAGCTGAAATATCAATTGCGAGTCTCCTTCCGTTTCTACCGAACCCGCTAATCGGGTTCAGCGTGCGAAACACTCGGTGGAACCGCCGCCTCTTCACTTTCTAAGCGGCGGGTTCTAGTGCGGCGTGTGGGTGTGGGGAGTGCGAGCTCATGAGAAGAAATATTAGGGTGCTACTGATCGCGATGGTCGTAGCCTTTGTGTGCGTATCACCGGGAACACTACTTGCGGCCGCGAACAGTGAAAGTGACCTCTCAGAGGCGCCCGAGAAGTTCTCGGGGGATCTCGCCGATTTGAGCCTCGAAGAACTGATGATGGTCGAGGTCTACTCGGTTTCGAAGAAAAAACAGAAACTGGGCGAGTCGGCTGCCGCGGTCTACATACTTACCCAGGACGACATCCGCCGTTCTGGTGCGACCAGCATTCCCGAGTTGCTGCGGCTGGTACCGGGGGTGGAAGTCGCGCGTATCGATGCCAACACCTGGGCGATTACCGCACGCGGATTCAACGACCGCTTTGCCAACAAGCTGCTCGTTCTAATCGACGGCCGCAGCGTATACACGCCGTTGTTCGCCGGGGTTTACTGGGACGTACAGGACACGCTGCTCGAAGACATCGACCGTATAGAGGTCATCCGTGGTCCGGGTGGCGCGGTGTGGGGAGCCAACGCCGTAAATGGGGTGATAAACATCATCACTAAGTCGGCCTCTAGCACCACTGGAGCCTTGGTTGCGGCTGGCGGCGGCAGCGAAGAGAAGCATTTTGAAGCGCTACGCTACGGTGCCGAAGTCTTCGACGGCGCCTTCCTGCGTGTCTACGGAAAGTATCTGGATCGTTCTGGCTCTGAGTTTATGAACTCGGGAACGCTTACCGACCCTAGCGATGAGTGGAGTCAAGGGCGTGGAGGTTTCCGTCTGGACTGGGAGGTATCCGAGCGTGATACTCTCACCCTACAAGGTGACGTATACGAGGGGGATCAGGGGAGTGCGGTCATAGACCCGCAGCCCTCACTTCCGTCGCCACCCGCAGTTCCGTTTACTAAGGATCGTCAGGAGCAGATCGACGTTGCCGGGGGCAACATTCGTGGGCACTGGGAACGCCGGCTCGATGACGGCTCTGACGTTCAGATCAGCGCCTACTACGACCGCACCCGGCGTCATGACACGCAGTTCGGCGAAGACCGCGACATGTTCGATGTCGAACTCCAGCATCATCGAGCCTTTGGCAACAATCACGACGTTGTCTGGGGCGTGGGATATCGGCTGATCATGGACGACATCGATAGCGACTTCCCGACATCGTGGAGCCCGTCTGAGCGTACCAATGATCTATTCAGCGCTTTCGTCCAGGATGAGATTTCGCTGCTTGATGACTCGTTGCGAGTGACCTTGGGCTCGAAGGTTGAGCATAACGACTACACTGGTTTCGAATTCCAGCCCGACGCACGCTTTCTGTGGAAGCCGGCAGAGAGACAGACCTTGTGGGGAGCGGTGTCGCGAGCAGTACGATCACCATCGCGTTCGGAAGACGACATCCAGATCGTCTCCGCGGTGTTGCCTCAGGCCGGGCTGTCTCCTTCGCTGCAGCCGTTTATCCCACTGCTACCGTGCCCGACCTGCGATGTTGCCATCACTACCAATGGCAGCCGCAGCATAGATTCCGAGAGCCTATTGGCTTTCGAACTCGGCTACCGGGCGCAGCCCTTAGAGACGGTGTCGTTCGATCTGGCGACCTACTTCAATCTCTATGACGATCTACGGACCATCACTCTGGACCCTGCTGATTTCGTTAGGACCATCGGCTTCGACAGCGCCAACAACCTCAACCAGATACGAGCATTCGGTGGAAACTTTGCCGAGGGCAAGTCGCTGGGGGTTGAACTCGCGGTAGATTGGTACCCGACCGAGCGACAGCGATTCCGCAGTGGATACACGTTTGTCGATATCCGCATCGATCAGAAGTCTCCTGACAAGAACAACGACGGAGTTGACGACTTGGTGTTCGTCCTCAACGACTTCGAGGAGGGTGGTAGTCCTCAACATCAGTTCTTCATTCGTTCGCTCAGCGACGTAAGCGAAAATGTAGAGTTCGACATGACCGTACGTTGGGTCGATCGAATCGCAGCGGTCGATGTTGCCAGCTATTGGAATCTTGATGTTCGACTGGGCTGGAAACCCATCGCCGGCCTTGAACTCGCGGTCATTGGTCAAAACCTCTTCGAGGACAGCCACGCCGAGTATGCGGCGTCACCTTTTGTGAGTTCGTTCACCGGGGAAGTAGAGCGCGGCGTTTACGCCAAAGTGACTTGGAGTCAGTAGTCGACCGGCTATCGAGCGCTAAGCGAATCAGATGAGGCGATTGCTACTAAAGCTTGTCAGCACGGGCACTGCGACTATCGCGGTGCTGGTACTCAGTTCCGGCTCAGCCAAGGCTGATTCGGCGCTCGAGTACCGGGTGAAGGCAGCATTTTTGTACAACTTCGCCAAATTTGTCGAATGGCCACAGGGCTCATTCGACAGCGAACAGGCTCCGGTGCAGCTGTGCCTGGTCGGTCGAGATCCCTTTGGTGAGGTGCTCGATCTCACATTGGAAGGCCGCACCGTTAACGGGCGAGAGGTGGTGGTAGAGCGCAATCACGATCTGGCGACGCTTGGCGATTGCCACATAGTCTTCGTCGGGCGAAGCAGCGGCGAATCACTGGCACGCGTCATGCAACGTGTTGGTGGGACTGGTGTCCTCACCGTCGGTGAGTCCGATGCGTTCTATGACCTGGGAGGCATAATCCGCTTCGTCGTCGATGAAGCGAAGGTGCGTTTCGACGTCAACGCCGGTGAGGCCGAGCTGGCCAGTCTCAAGGTAAGTTCACAGCTTCTCAAGCTCGCGAGAGAGGTCGAGCGCTAGACGGTAGCCACGAATCATGAGGTCACTACTACACAACCTGCTTCGTGACGTATCGATCAAATACAAGATCGTCATAATCATCATCTTTACCAGTGGTATATCGCTCGCGATTGCCGCTGCCGCCGTCATCACTTTTGATATTCAGTCCTACAAGAGTTCGCTCGTAGATGAGTTGGCGGTTGAGGCAGACATTATCGCCGCCAACAGCACTGCGGCACTCACCTTCGAGGACTATGACGCTGCGCGCGAGACACTGAGCGCTCTGCGTCATGAGGACCGCATCGTCTTGGCCTACCTGCTGTCCCATGAAGGCCTGCATTTTGGCGAGTATGTTCGTCCCGATGTCCGCAGCACTCACCGCAAGCCGCTGCTGCGTGATGAGGGCCATGTGTTCTCGGGAAACCTCTTGGCCGTCCGTCGTCGCATCGAATTTGATGGTGAGCTTCTCGGGCATATATACATAGAAGCCGATCTGCACGAACTGTCTGTACGGGTGTCTAACTTCATTATCGCAGTGTCGTCGATATCCGGTTTGGCGTTGATCATCGTACTGTTGCTCACGTCTCGCCTCCAAGGTCTTGTGTCGGTGCCGATACTGCGAATGGCGGAGGCAGCCAAGCGCATTTCACGAGAGAAGGACTACACGGTAAGGGCCGAAAAACTCGGCAACGACGAAGTCGGTGAGCTTACCGACGGGTTCAACGAGATGCTTGCGCAGATCCAGGACCGGGATGCCAAGCTCGAACAGCACCGGCATCAGCTAGAAGCCGAAGTTGGGGTCCGCACGGCTGAGCTTCGTGAGTTGAACCTGCGGCTCAAGGAGAGCGAACTTCGTATACGCGCGATTGTAGAGGGGACGGCCTCGTCGACTGGTGTCGAGTTCTTTGATGCACTGGTCAAGACGCTTGCGCGAGCGCTGGAAATGCGTTGGGTCATGGTGAGTCGTTTTCGCGGCGATGGTCGAGTCCAAGCCTTGGCGATGTGGGATGGGCAGGACGTGGTGCATGACGTCACCTACGAACTCGAGGGTACGCCTTGTGAAGAGGCGCTGAACTCCGGATACTACCAGTGTCATGACGACGTAGCTGTGGCGTTTCCCAACGACACCATGCTCCAAGACTGGAAGATACGGAGCTACGTTGGTCTGGTCCTGCGCGACTCATCTGGCCGCGCGATTGGACTGCTCAATGCGTTCCACGATGTTCCGCTGCCGGCTCCAGCTACCGACGAGTCGATGCTTCGCGTCTATGCGTCGCGGGCGGCCGCCGAGCTCGAACGACTGCGCGTTGAGGCCGAGCTACAAAGATCCGAGTCGTCGACACGCGCGATTCTCGATAGCGCTGCCGACGGGATTATCGCCATCAGCGCTAACGGAGTGGTCGAAACCTTCAACTCGTCGGCGGAGCAGATCTTCAAGTGCTCAGCCGATGAAGCCGTCGGGTCGAGTGTTGCCAAGCTGATGCGTTTCCCCAATGACGATCAGCGACAGCAGCAGCTCGAGGCTCATCCCGAAGCGATACTAGCGCGTAAGGTTGGAACGCGCAGTGAACTCGATGGGGTCCGTTCCGACGGTAGTTTGTTCCCGATGAACATTGCCGTGAGCGAAGTGTGTTTGGGTGATGAGATCGCCTATACCGCTATCGTTCGTGATGTAACTCGTGAGCACGAACTCGACCAGATGAAATCGGATTTTATCAGTACGGTATCGCACGAGATCCGTACGCCACTCGCCGCGATAGTACAGTCGGCACGTATTCTCACCAAGACCGGAGGCCGCAAGCCTACCGTGGTGCGAAAATTTTCCGACATCATTCTCGATGAGGGGCGCCGCTTGACCCGACTCATCAACGATCTTCTGGATCTGTCCACCCTCGACTCAGGCAACACCCAATGGGCGGTAGCGGATGCGAGTCCGCGAGACCTGGTCGAGAAGGCGGGCGCGATGACGACGACGCGAGCGCTCGAGGATGGCATCGACCTGTCGATACGCGTAGAGCCCGACTTACCGCGAGTATACGTAGACAGCGATAGGGTGCTCGAGGTGCTCGCCAATCTGGTGGACAACGCCGCGAAGTTTACTAAGTCGGGTGGGAGTATCGAGGTAAGCGCAGAGCACTACGATCAGGGCTTCGTGTGCATAGCCGTCAAAGATACCGGGCTCGGTATAGCCCCGGAAGATCAGCAGCATGTCTTTGATCGCTTCAAGCAAATTGGCTGTGTGTTGACCAACAAGCCTCAGGGCACCGGTCTTGGCCTGGCTATATGCCGCGAGATTGTCGAGTACTTGGGCGGTAAGATCTGGGTTGAAAGCACGCTTGGCGAAGGCAGCTGTTTTCGCTTTACGCTGCCTATAGCCGGCAGAACCGCGGCGTCCAGAGCAGCCGGCGATTCCGCAGCCAATTCGGATGGCGTAGATGGTGACGGTGACGAAAACCAGGACGATCCCAGCAAGGCCCGTCCGATCGTACTGGTTGTCGATGATGACGAGGCCATCCGCAACGTCTTGACCTATCTTCTCGAGGCCAACGGCTTCCGTGTGGTCGAAGCCTCCCGCGGTGAAGAAGCACTGACCATGGCCCAGCAGTTTAGGCCGGCGCTTATCACTCTCGATATCATGATGCCGGACATCTCGGGTTACGATGTATTGCGTGAGATGCGTGCGGATGACTCACTCAAGCATATCCCGGTGTTGCTGCTGTCGGTGCTGGCGGGGCGCAAACACGCGGCTAAGGGACTAACACTGGGTGCCAATGCCTATCTAAGCAAACCGGTCGACGAGACCATGTTGATCGATACCGTCAACCGTCTGCTCGAGGAGAACAGCCGTAACGTACTGGTGATCAACGATGACCTGACTCAGAGTTCTCACGTCCGCGCCAATCTACAGGCTCGAGGCTACTCGGTAGCGCAGGCGTTTGATGCGCGAAGCGGGCTGGGGGTGGCGCAACGGACCCTTCCCGACCTAATCATACTTGGTTCTCCCTCGGGGGCGCTCAAGGTGGATGCGCTGCTAGGCCAGCTGCGCGAGGATAGCAAAACCGAAAACATTCCGGTCGTGCTGCTTACTGGTCCTAGATTCGACGATGACAACGCCGTCTATTTTGATGGGACCGACCAAGGCCAGCCTACCGCACGTGGCGACGTCGATCAGCTCTTGTCGATGGCGGTTGAACGCTATGCTACGCGCGAGTCTCTCGAACAAGCACGAGCCGCCTTGAGCGTGGATGAGGACGGCGACGACAAGCCTCGAGACCAGAAGAGTAAGCCCGTACACTAACGCCCCTTATAGTCGGGGGGGCGTTTCTCCATAAACGATCGTATCGCTTCGCCGAAGTCGTCGGTCATCTGCGCGACTATGTATTGGTCGGTGTCCATGTGCACCATCGGAGTCGATGCGTTGGCAACCGCATTGATGGTTTGTTTGACCATGGACGCCTGAATGGGGGGTACCGAGGTCGCGATCTGGGCTGCCCACGCAGCTGCATCCTGCTGTACCGATGCGGGTCCAGCCTTGCTACGGCGGTTGGCAAAACCCCACATCAGAGCTTCGTCGGCGTCGATGAAGCGACCGGTTATGAGTAGCTCTTTGGTGCGTGTCGGGCCGAACTGAGCAACCATCAAGGGGACGGTGCGCCAGCTCATGTTCATACCACGCAGTACCTCGGGCATGCCGAAGCGCAAGTCTGCGGCCGCCAATCGTAGATCGCAGGCGAGTGCGATGCATCCCCCGCCACCCAGAGTGTGACCCTGCATTGCGGCGATAGTCGTTTGTGGAAGTTCCTGAATCGCGGCGACCACTCGTGGTCCCAGCTGCAGCAGGCGCCGTCGTTTGCCGATTGGTTCGGTTGCCATCTCGCGCATTCCGGAGTCAGACAGGTCCGCGCCACAAGAGAAGTCACGGCCTTCAGCCTGCACAATGACCACCGACACGGTGTCGTCATCGCGTAGCTGGGCGCAGATGTCGAGCAGCGTTTCGAGTAGTGACTTGGACAGGCGGTTGCGCGCTTGCGGGCGGTTGAGTGTTATCGTCGCGACTGTGCGGTCAGTGCTGAGAGTTACTTCGCTCATACCCCCTTGCTATGAGAGTTGCCGTACCAAAGCGACTCGACTAACCTGCGCGGTTTAAACGTGGTTTGGAGGGCCCCCCATGACAACCGAGAACGACTTTCGCCGCTTTACCGGTACCGACGGCTATATTGCCTCCGAGGCGCTACTCGATGCGGTCAACTGCGCGCTGGCGTTGCAGCGGCCACTATTGATCAAGGGGGAGCCCGGCACTGGCAAGACCTTGCTAGCCCGCCACGTGTCGGAATCGCTCGGCATGCCGATGGAGTCGTGGCACATCAAGTCTACCTCGAAGGCTGGTGACGGACTCTACGTTTACGACACCGTGCAGCGGCTCAACGACAGCCGCTTTGGTGGTGCCGACGTGTCCGACATCAACCACTATATTAAGTTGGGTCCGCTCGGCCGGGTGTTCGCCGCGTCGGAGCGTCACGTTTTATTGATCGATGAAGTTGACAAGGCGGACATCGAGTTTCCCAATGATCTGTTACTCGAGCTCGACGAGATGCGCTTTACGGTTGTTGAAACCGGCGAGGAGGTCGCTGCGC
Organism: uncultured Myxococcales bacterium; assembly: GCA_964588545.1. Taxonomy (GTDB): domain Bacteria; phylum Desulfobacterota; class Binatia; order UBA1149; family SPBQ01; genus CAZPPZ01. The sequence goes on from CAZPPZ010000033.1 coordinate 9,041, forward strand.
GCGAGCGACCGTTTGTCATCATCACTTCAAACAACGAGAAGGAACTTCCCGACGCGTTTCTGCGGCGCTGCGTTTTCTATTTCATCGAATTCCCCGATGTAGAACTGATGAGGCGGATCATCGACGTTCACCATCCAAATCTTGATGCTGCTCTGCTGGATCAGGTCCTCATCAAGTTCTACTGGCTGCGCGAGCAGAACGAGTTGAGGAAGAAGCCTTCGACCTCAGAACTCATCGATTGGATCTCGGCTATACTGCGCGCGGGTATTACCAAGGATCAGGTCGAAGCTCACATCCCCTTCCTCGGTGCGCTGCTGAAGAACGAGCAAGATACCACTGCGCTACAGAGCTTTGATGGACGCTCCGGGGAGTACCCCAAGAGTTGGAGCGAGCTCGGACCGCGCTATAACCAGTGATGGCTAACCCTCGAGCTTAGGCGGGAGCAACACGTGTTTCTCGATCTCTTCTATGGACTTCGCGATGAGGGAGTCCCGGTAGCCATTCAGGAATGGATGACGCTGATGGAGGCCGTGAAGAAGGGCCTCCACGGTTCGAGCCTACTGCGCTTCTATCATCTGTCGCGGGTCTGTTTGGTCAAGAGTGAGGCTTATTTCGACGCTTTCGACCGCGTGTTCCTCCGTGTCTTCGAGGGTGTGGAGGGATCACTCGACGGTATTACCGACGACGTTCTCGATTGGCTGCGCGATCCCCAGCCGCTGCCTGAGTTGACCCCCGAGCAGTGGCAGCAACTCGAGCGCCTTTCACATGACGAGCTGATGCGGCGTTTCATGGAGACTCTGGCCGAACAAAACGAACGTCACGACGGGGGCGGACGCTGGGTCGGTACTGGGGGGCGGTCTCCCTACGGTCACGGAGGACAGCATCCCACCGGTATTCGTGTTGGTGGTCCCGGCAAGAGCCGCTCGGCGATGAAGGTGGCCGAGCAGCGTCGCTTCTCCGACTACCGCACCGATCAGGTGCTCGATGTGCGGCAGACGCGGGCGGCGCTCAAGAGGCTGAGACACGTTACGCGACACGGGCTTGCCACCGAGCTAGATCTCGATGAGACCATCGACGAGACCTGCCGTAACGCCGGTGAGATCGAACTGGTGTTTCGCCCCGAGCGTCGCAACAACGTTCGTGTGCTACTGCTGATGGACGTTGGCGGCACCATGGATCCCTATTACGAGCCGGTGAGTACCTTGCTAACCGCACTGCACGAAGAGCGCGGTCTTCGTGCTTTTGAAGCCTACTATTTTCACAACACCATCTACGACGCGGTGTTCAAGCGGGCCTATATGGGGAGCAGCGACGCGGTTTCGCTAGGTGATCTCCTGCGCCGTTTTGATGAGCGTTGGAAGTTACTGGTGGTAGGTGATGCGGCGATGCACCCGGCCGAGCTGCTGCAGCCCTACGGGTGTATCGATCCGCGTTTGGTTTCGGAAACCCCGAGTATCACTTGGTTGCAACGTTTAGTGGGCCACTTTGACCGCTGTGCTTGGCTAAACCCCGACGACAAGCGTCTGTGGGAGCAATCGCACACCGTGCGGGTGATTCATCGCCTCTTCCCGATGTACACACTGAGTGTAGAAGGCATTGCCGACGCCGTGCAGGCGCTGATCGGTGGCCGCGGCCGGGGTGTATCCAAGCCTTGAGCCTTCTGTAACCTTTTGGCCTGGCCAATCGTGTAGTCGATAGCTTGGGCAAGGAGGTACGGATGGAGAACCTAGAGCGCTCAGAGGTCGCGATTGTCGGTGGCGGCCGACGCGGTCATCCTGGCCACCGCACCTGGCCCGGCGCGTTCGCTTGCCGGTCTGGGCGACGATGAGCCACTGGCTAGCTTTACCGAGACTGTAGTTCCCGTGCGCGCCGCTTGTCTGGACTTGGCTCTAGCTACTCTTCCTGACAAGCGCGTGACGTTTGCCTTGGGTATTGACGTTCCGCTGTACTTCTCGGTGCACTCAGTGGTCGCCGAAGCTAACCATGGCAGTGACTTGGCCGTTGTGTCGAGGGGGATTATTGGCTCTAGAGGCCGACGTGGTCGGAGGGGAGCGAGCAGCGGTTCTGGCGTCTTACCCCTTCAGGGGGCATTGGGCAGCTCTGGTGGCTTGTCGGAGCAAGAGAGTTGCGGGTGTTCATGTCCAAAGGCTTGCATCATTTCTGCGAGGCGAGATCTATCGTAACCATCGCGCTCCAGATCGGCCTGGAACTCGCGGTCGCACTTCAATCGCCACTGCATCGCGACAGCGAAGCTCTCAAGATAGCTTTGCCACTGCTGCTCTTGGTCGGGTGAAGACAGGCGGACCACCAGGCGATCCCTGATGTCGTCGTAAAAATTTCTTGCTGCCTTCTCCGAGGAAAATACCCCTCCCGGAATAGTGTTATCTGAACTCGCGAAAGCAGGTGCATGGTCGATGAAGTGGTTTCCCGACTCTATGAGCACGGAGTATCCCTGGTTACTCCGTGCGATCGAGTCGAGCTTGGCTCTTATCTCAGGCGCGACTGTTAGCCTGGCGTAGACTGTCGTCGACGAGGGCACAAGCGCCTTGCCAAGAGGCGAGCTGTAGAGAGTGACACGCTCAACTGCGTCCATCGCCAATGTGATTTCAGGGAGCAGACGTCGGGTGATGGGCACCTCCACCCCTATAGGTGTGACATATGTGTCGTTTATCCAGCTATCACCAGTGGGTATGCCTCCGTCGGGGCTTGGTTCCCCAACGATCGGCGTGGTTTTCGCCGAGAGGTAGTAGGCCAGCTGGGTCTCGGCCCGCGCTCGTTGCGCGCAGCCGAAAACGATGACGAGCCCAAAGATGGTTGCCAGCATCGTCCGCATAGCGGGGGGCCGGCATGCTTGTTCTTGTGTCTTGTGGTTCATTGCAGAGACTCCATGGTCGTTAGCGTAGACCTGGTGGCATCAGCGGAATAGGGGTCTGTAGTCTGATCACGATAGGTGCCGAAACCGTAACCCAGCGGAACGGACTGTGTTGGCTCACTGATCCGGGCTTGAACGCCTGGGGGAATCCCGGGCTATTCGGAGGTGCCTTGACAACATCAACGCTGGCGAATCGCAGGAAGTCGACGTCGAGGTCCGCGATATGTTCTATGCCGCGAACTTTGAAGGCTGCGACATCGAAGCCCTCAAACTCGCCGCGTAAATCCTGTATTCGCAGATCTTCGACAGCGCGATCTAGGCGCGCTTCGATGATGCGATTGTTCAACAGAGCCGCGGCGCGACCCGGTGCGGCCGCAAGCTCGGAATCAAACGGACCGGCAACCTGAACTCCACCTGTCATCTTCTCGCTACTGCGGTTTACCGCGCCTGGATCCGCGGTCGATCGTTCGAGCGACGCCAGTCTGCCGTTTCCCTGCGGCTGACCGCCGCCGGCCACGCCTGGAGCGGGCTCCTTGCCCTTGCTATGCGTTTCTTCGCCGCCAGGCGGCCCAAACGCTGCCAGCCCTAGACTCAACATACCGGTGGCAATATTCCCTCCCTTGAAGGTCTGGTACATGCCGAAGCCAGCGTATGCAACCCTAAGCGTTTGCATGGCTGAGACCCCGGAGAAGGCGACATTCAAGATCTGCGCGCTCATCGAGCCCAGCAGCGAGCCGCCAAAGGCTATCGCCCCAGCTTTGAGCGCGGCGCCGAGATCGCCACCGTTGGCCAGCGTGTCGATGACCGCAGCTCCGGCGAACAGTGCCGCAACGATTAGTGCGCTGCCCAGTGAAAACAGTACGGTGCCGCTGGGGTCAACCGAGTTCAGCAGATCGTAACCGCCGTAGTTATACGGTGAGGCGAACTGTAGCGCGGGGTCAATGCTCAGGAAGTATCCGACCGCGGGGTCATAGAAGCGTTGACCGAAGTATATCAACGCGGTTTCTTCATCTGGCTGGTGTCCGCTGAAGGTCAGATTGGTGGAGACCCCGCTGGTTTTCTCGGCGATAGCAGCACCGACTCTCTCATAGACGCCGCGCAGTTTGCCGAGTACGTCGTAGCGCAGCAGTTCGACCAGCTCACCGCTGGCATTGGTTATGGCCCGCGGTGATCCGAGGTGATCGGCGTGGTAGAAGACCCGTTGACCTACTAGGTCTTGGGCCTCGGCCATGGGTACGGTGGCTGAGCCTAGTGCTGAGCCCGGCAACGGCACAGGCAAGATGGACACCGCGTAGAGCGCTGCGGTAGCTGCGGCTACACGGCTTCGACCAGGCACGATGACTATGGCCAGGCCCAGGCCGAGCGCGATGAAGACCAAGATTGCGCTAGCTAGCGAGGCGCCAATTTGGGCAGAGAGCGCCCGTGTTTGAGCAACGACGACGCCCTGGGCCGGGAGTAGTGGCCACCGATCATCACCAAGACCAGGCGTTGGGGCGGCCAGCACGGTAGCGGCAGCTAGACTTAGATCGCGCGGGGCTTGGATACGCTCCGAGGCAATCCGACGGCCCCCAAGATAGAAGTGGCGCACCAGGGTACCCCCTTCTACGTCGAAGCGCCCAGCGTAGTAGTGGCTGAGTATTCCTGAGCTGGCGTTGAAGCGTACTATTCTTTGGCCGGTTTCGTCGTAGGAGTTTTGCTGAAGCAGGTGGTCACCGTCCGCTACTCGGGTAAGCCGTCCGGCAGCATCGTAGCGGTAGCTCTTGGTACCTTTGGCTTTGCGGCTACCATTGGGATCATAGCTAAGGCTGGTGATGGCTCCGGAGGGAGAAACTAGACGCGTGAGTTGGTGAGGGTGGGCTGGGTCGTCGTATAGGTAGCTGGAGTTGTTTCTCGCGCTTATGCGCCCGATTGAATCGTAGGCGAAGCTATCGGTCTCTTCGACTGCGGCACCAGCGGTGTAGGCCACCGTGGTGAGGCGGCCGAGAATGTCGTATGTCGCGTCGTGGTAGTCACTAAAGGGCTGATCGCTTGGGTAGAGCAGATCGTCTATGCGTTTTATTCGTCCGCTGAGATCGCGCTCGCTATAGCGGACGGCACGAAAGTCGCGGGTTGGATCGGCTGAACAAGCCTCACTAGGGGTAGCCGAAGGATCCCGGGTCGTGCGTATGCACTCGAGATATCCGTTCTCTTCTCCGGGGAGGTAACGATATAGGTCGTGAACGTCGTTGCCGTAGTCGATGCGGGCGATGTTGCCGAAGAAATCGTAGCCGACATCGTTGATGTAGTTGGTGCTGGCCGAGTAGACCCGCTTGATTCGACCGTAGCTGGAGTAGTCGGTGAAGATGTTTTCATCGATGGTTCGGCCATCACCGTCGCGGGCAGGATAGCTTGTAGCGATGATTCGATCGGCCTCATCGTAGGAATAGTGAAAGGTATAACCGGTCTTGCCGTTTGGGTTGGCCGACGCGATGGCGATTCCTTCGGCTATAATTCTGCCACGGTGATCGTAGCTGTAGCGATGTGCGAAGCGCGTCGACCCGGACGAGGACCTGCTCTTTTGACGGACCCTCTCGAGTTGTCCAGCCCCAAGACGTCCCTGCCGATGGTAGTAGCGATAGATCTGCTTGTAGGAGCCAATGGTGGATTCCGTAGTGCGGATCTTTGCTAGCTTGACTTGGTTGTTGCGACCGTATTTCAGCCGGGTGTGGTTACCGTTGGGCGCTATGGTTTCTACCAACAGCCCACTGTTGTCGTCGTAGATGTAGCGCCAGGTGCCGGAGTTGGCGACGAGCATGGATGTCTTGTTGCCTACCCCATCGTAGGAGTTGCTCTCCATGAGATGGCTCTGTCCGCTCTCGAGGTCCTCTATGCCTATCGAGACGACTCGGTCGAGCCCGTCGTAGCTGTAGCTGGTTCGTGACACTAGTAGCCACGGTGGACAGACCTGGCCTGCGGCCAGGTCGGGCATGATCATGCAATGCTCGCGACGCAACATCCGGTTGAGCCCGTCGAAGTATTCGAGTTCGACCAACCCGGTAGCGCTGCGATGGGCGCGTACTCCCGGGACCGAGCGTTCGAAGACCTGCAGGGCTGGGTTGGACTGGGGGCCCGGCATCCAAGTTTCCTCGACACGACTGGTGTGATCGCTGTAGCGAATTCTAGCGCGCTCGGTTAACGGTGAGGCCGTAGCATCCGTGTCGAGTTCAAATATCGAGGGCTGGATGTTGGTGACGTCGAAGGGTAGGGCGGAGTACTCAACTCGCCCGAAGGCGTCGTAGCTCTTTAGTTCACTGATCTGTGTGCGACCGACGTCTTGACCGAGCTGGTCATCGTAGACCTCGAGGTAGGTCTTCTTGGCGATCACCCTGCCGAAGCCATCAAAGAAGGCTACTATCGGAGCGGCGCCGCGCTTGTCTTGAACAACCGAGCCTTCTCTGCCCAGCTCGACGTCCGGATATATGTAGCTCGTCCAGCTATCGGGCTGATTGGGCGAGGACCGCCCTGGCCCCCAAAGGGCGAGCAGCCGCCCAAGCCCGTCGTAGTCGGCCTCGGTGGTTTGGCCGCTCTTGTCTATTGTGAACCGGGGTTTGCCGATGCGGTAGTCGTAGTCTTGGTAGCGCACGCGCAGTTTGTCGGGCTGGGTTACTTCGATTGGATAGAGCCGGTGAGAGTCGTAGAGCGTGCTGGTGCGGGTGCGGCCTGGCCCGTCCGTGCGTGCTGGCAGTCCATTTGTGAAGCCGGAGTATATAGTCTTGAGCGACGAAGCACACTCACCGTTGCTTGCCCAGCGGCGGCAGTCGAGCGATATGGCAACGGCATACTCGGGGGTGTAGCGGAAGTCCTTTTGCTGGAGCCTTTGGTCGACGCCGGGCTGAAAGGTGCCGTTTTGATCGACATCATCGTAGCTTGAGATTCGTGAGGGGCGGCTGACCACGTACTCATCGGGCATACCGTTGGCGTCATCGACGACCGAGGTGTCTTGGAAGAGGCTCTCGCTTACCAAGCGTCCGGCTAGGGGCGAGGATATTTCTCTGCGGATTTCGTTACCGTAGTCGTCGTAAGTGTAGCTGCTGGTTTTCGCAAGTTCTGTGAGCGCCACCGGCGGACCGGTCTGGGGTAGCCGGTAGGGGGTGGAAGTGGTCGATGTTAGCAGTAGCGGAGTCGGATCGGCCGAGTCCCAATCCGACAGCGCCGACTGGCAGGGCCAGCTGTTGAGTGTTCGGCTGATGATGAAGCGCCAGGGACTGCAGGGGTCGTCGGGGTCAGCGAAGTCTGGGTTGCTGCAGCCGGGACCGGGGCTGCCCAGAGTGTCGCTCTCGAGGATGCGGCCGCTGCAGACAAGGTCTTGGTGGTAGTAACGGGCGGTGGTGATACCGGCCGGGTCCACCTCCCAGGCCAGACCGAATCCGCGGAACTCGCGGTTGTTCCTGTCGTAGTAGGCGTCGAGGTAGGCGTAATTGGTCTCTAGTGGAGGGGTGTTACCGAACATGTCGCGCAGAGTGACGCTGGTTACTGCCCAGTAAGGGAAGGGTAGGCAACGTCCTGATACGCCATCGCTATCAGTGGGGTCGCTGCTGCTATGGCAGCGGCTATCTCCCATCAGCGTGACCGGTGTGTAGCGCAGCGTAGTCTCACCGCCTAGACCGTTCATCATGCTGACCAGTAGATTGGGCTTGGTCTTGTAGGGATCATCGCTGGCGACGTCGGTTGGTTGGGGCGAGGCGGGGTTGCGGAAGATATGCCATTCTTCGCCGTCTGCGCCGTATCTGCGCTCGACCAAATCGACGAGGCCGTCTCCGTCAAAATCGAACAGATCGAACTCGCGGCCGTTGGGGCTGTTGTTGTTGCTGTAGTAGCGGAAGGCACCCATGCTGTTGCCGGTTCCCCCCCATGACGGCAGACCTACCGGTGCAAGGAACGACGACCCGGTGTTGACGAACACCAAACTCATATCGCAGCAGTCGGGAGCGAACTGCCACGGGGGTACACATAGATTCTCTGTGCAGACAGGTTGTTGTATGCCAGCCTGCTCGTCCCAGTCGCCGTAGCGGCGTATGATGTCCGGCAGTCCATCACCGGTGACGTCGATGAAGTCGTCGAAGGTCTTGTTGGTGTCGGCGCCGAGCATTTTCGATCTCGTATAGAAAGTGTGGAGCCAGGTTGCTCCTGGAGGCGCACCCTCTACCTTCCACTGGTTAGATGGCGATACTCCATCTTCTGCGGTTGCGAAACCGCTGCCAGTGTTGAGGTAGACATCCCAGGCGGCCGTCAGGTTTTCGCCAATAGCGACCGATGTCGTCGAAGCGCGAACAAAATCGATGAGGCCATCTCCGTTGATGTCGCTAAGTCCCCAGCGTGTGTGCGACTTGCCTCTGCTCTTGTCGACCTGTGATAGACGATCGGAGGGGGCCCGCCATAGTACGGGGCCTAGAGCTGATTGGTTGTCGCTGGGGTCGAGGATGTCGAAGCCGCTACCGGTGTTCATGTAGACCTGCCAGTAGGGCTGGGCGGGCGTCCATGAATTACTCTTTACAAAATCTGGGCGTCCGTCTCCGTTTAGATCTACGACGTCCTGCCAAAGATCAGAGCCTCCATCGATGTTACGGATTACTCCGGCGGTGGGGGGCGCCGGCCAGAGTATCGGATCGAGCTCGAAGCCATCGCCGGTGTTTAGGTAGACGCACCAGTATACGTACAGATCCTGGCTGAGGTCTTGCGGGTCGGGCTGCGAACCTCCGCACGGCATGCGCTGATACCACCACCCGCCCTCTTCGACCAGACCCATTTTGTTGGTCACAACCAGGTCGGGAAGCCCGTCTCCGCTAATGTCGAAGAGATCAGCAGTGATGTCACCGTCGTCTTGGTTGGTACGTATGAAGCGCAGATCGCTGGTAGGGTCGTCTGGTGGTGCCGCTGGCCAAGGCCACGGTGAGGGGCTGGCTTCGAAACCGTATCCGGTGCCGAAGTATACCCTCGCGTTTGCGTCGGAGGCCTTGGGCTCTACCCAATCAACGATTCCGTCCCCGTTAATATCGAAAGTATCCCAACGGGTGACGTTACCGCCGATGTCACGGAACGCCCCTCGTCCCGGCGCCGCTATCTGGATCGCTTCATCCTTGCGGTTGATACCTACGGTAAATCCCAACTGTACCGATGGCGAGTAGCTAAAGACTGATTCTGGGACGTCTACGTCTAACGGTTGCGCACGCAGCCCGATAGACTTCAGCAGTATTACTCCGGAGCCTGGATCCATGGTTTGGGTGACTTCATAGCTTCGCGCAAGCTTGCCATCAGCAAAGGTATTTATTCGTGATAACAAGCGCGGCTCGACGGTCTGTGCAAATCCAGCGCTATACGAGAGGTTGGGCTTAGAGTGGTAGGGAAGCGACAGGTTCCAGGGATAGTACCAGTCAAAGCGCGTCTCGAAGATATGTGCTAATCCATTACTGCTGCCGCCGTATAGTATTGTCTTGACCAGCCCCGGTGGTGATGCTTCGCCTTCAACGGCTTCTTCGTAGATGTACTCGATGGTGTTTCCGAAGCTGTCCTCGGCGCTCTCGAGCAGCCACGCGAAAGTCTGTGACGATGTCGATGTGTCTGGCCCTAGTCGGCTCTGTGCGGCTGTTCGTCCGAAGATGAAAGTGGTGCCGTGTCTATCCACTACTTTCCAGTAGTTATTGGTCTGATCGAAGCCGATACGTACGAAGCCTCCCTCGATCTTCGTACGATATCGTTTGCTGGTTCCCGCTACCGCTAGCAGCTCGCTTGAACTCCCCGATAGCTCAAGGACAAAGGTGTCGCTGTGGTTGTCGTAGGCCGGCACCCCGAATTTGGTCGATCGCGATATACGACCAATGCTCAGATCCCAGCCGTAACCAAAGGGACTACGGCCGCCGGCGCTGGAGTATCGGAGCTCTAGCTTGGGGGTCATATCGATACGCCCCGGCGGTACCTCGATGCTTATCACAGTGCTCGCGGTGCCGGTGAACAGATCGGCTCCCGGTTGGGTGGCGACGCCCGAAAAGGGCGTGGTGTCATCCCCCGGCTGTGAGCCAGGCGCGCCGTTGTGGTTGGGGAAATCCGCATGTGCTGCGTTGGCACATAGCGCCAACAGCAGCGCCAGAGCGGAGCTCCAGATCCGCGTGCACGCGCGTTTCATTGCTGCCCCTTGGCTGCGAGCCAGTTCGGTCGCAATGGGATCACCCGACGGTACAGCGGCTGGTTAGCAACTCTGGCAGCTCGACCAGTGGCAATGCTACGGGTGTCGCTGTCTAGCTTATCGAGCCGCGCTGTCTGCCTTGCACTGAGCTGTGGTTGGCCGCTGCGTGCACTGATTTTCTCCGCTGTGGCCGGTGCCGAGGCGGCGAGTAACAGCGCCGCCGTGCTGCAGGCGCAAACCGCAAACACGAACGGCGAGCGTGAGCTATAACGGGTGATTGGCTGCCCCGAGCAGTGCCGACGTATCGTTATTGTCGCGTTCATGGCGTCTTCTCCAATTCGGCCACGTTGTGGTGGCCGTCATGTCGTGGACGCTACTCGATCACTGGGCGTCGTCTCAAGTCGTATGTGTAACAAGCAGGGGGCCAGTGAGCGGCCCCCTACGGGCATTATGCGCTATGTCATATCATAGAGTGTGGCGGTCCTTTGGTAGTGCGTGCCGCGTAGTGGCCAGCGGCGTTACAAACACAGCGCGCAGTTCTCTTCGTTGCTCTCACTTGATGTGTGCTCGGTGTCGCCCCTGGCTGGCTAGCGAGCTGGCCTGAGCAAAG
>CAZPPZ010000034.1:0-19535 GCA_964588545.1 uncultured Myxococcales bacterium
CCCGCCCCCCACCGCAGTAAGCCCCGCGCCTGCGGGGCCGAGCCCCCAGGCCCGGCTCCGGCTGCCCCCGGTCACGGGAAGGACCGCGACCGGAGTTCCGGGATTCGGATGTCTGCGGGCGGGCGTGCCCTCAGACGCGTGCCCGCGGGGAGTGGGGTGCTGTGGGTGGCGGGGCGCCCCGGGGGTGTTTTTGAGGGCTCCCCCCCGCCGTTGGTGGCACCCCGCCGTAGGGGCAAAACTTTTGGAGGAAGCAGTGAAGAGAGTGATTGTTTTAGGCGGCTGTGGTGCCGTCGGTAGTGTCGCGGTCCGTACCCTGGCTGCTGACCCCGCCTTTGCCTCGGTGACCATAGCCGACTGCAACCAGGCCCGCGCGCGCGAGATCATTGCTGAGATCGGCGCAGATCGTGTGAGCTTTAGCTCTCTGGATGCCGACAGCAGCGCCAGCGTTTCAGCCGCGATCGCCGGCCACGATATCGTCCTCAACTGTGTTGGGCCTTTCTACAAAACCGTCAAGACCGTTCTCGCCGCGGTCATCGACTCGGGTATCGACTATGTCGACATCTGCGACGACGTCGACGTTACCCTGGAGATTCTCGAGTGGGACCAGCGCGCCAAAGAGGCCGGGGTGACCGCGGTCATCGGTATGGGGGCCTCGCCGGGAGCGACCAATCTCCTGGCTAAATTTGCCTACCAATCCTTGCTCGACGAGACCGAGTCGGTTGATATCTTCCACACCCACGGTGGCGAGCCCAGCGAGGGGCCAGGCGTTATCGGCCACCGCTTTCACTGCATGAGCATCGACATCCCGATGTTTCTTGAGGGCCAGCTGGTTCACGTAGGCTACTTTGACGATGATGGCATCGCCTTGAGGCAGACCTTCGATTTCCCACGCATCGGCAACGCTATCGAGATCTTCCCATATCCCCATCCCGAGCAGGTAACCCTGCCGCGCTATTTGGATCTCAAGCGTGTGACCAACAAGGGCAGCGTGCTGCCAATCGAGTACTACCGGTTGACCTCCGAGCTGTGCCGACTAGGGCTGGCGAGTCGCAAGCCACTAGATGTAGGTGGCCAGCAGCTCGCGCCTTACGACTTCGCCGTTGCCTATCTCATCCGCGAGCGCGACAGGATGCTTCGTGAGCAAGACTTCGGGCAACAACGCGGCTGCATATCGGTGGTGGTCGCCGGTAGCAAGGACGGGCAGCCGCTCGAGTACCGCATCCACATGGCCTCGAGCAGCCGGGCTCTGGGCGAAGGCACGGGCATCCCGGCCGCGCTCGGCGTGATGCTGCTCGAGCGCGGCAAGATTGCCTTGAAAGGGGTAATGCCTCCCGAGGGTTGTGTCGACCCCGGCGAGTTCATCGAGGCGTCGAAGTCGGTGCTCGGCGGCGGTGACGACGACGAGCAGACGATCTTTGTCGAGAAGCTAGACGCGGCTGGCAACGTCGAGACTATCGACTTCTAGGAGGACTAGTGTGCGGGAGTTAAGCGGACGGGTTGCGCTGGTTACCGGCGCCGGTAGCGGCATTGGCCGCGAGACGGCGCTGGCCTTGGCGCGCAAGGGTGCGCAGCTGATTATCTGCGACATTCATGAGCAGCGGCTGCGCGAAGTCCAAGCTGAACTCGACAGCGTCTCACGTTGTATCTTGGCCAAGGTGGTTGATGTTGCCGACCGCTTGCAGCTCGAAGCGCTGGCAGCCGATGTCCACGAGCTGGCCCCGGCGCTGGATGTGCTGGTTAACAACGCCGGTGTCGGTCATTCAGGGGGCGTGCTGGCGACAACCGTGGAAGACTGGGAGAGGCTAGTCTCGATCAACCTCTGGGGTGTGATCTATGGTTGCCACTATTTTGTGCCCAAGATGGTCGAGCGCGGTAGCGGCGGGCATGTCGTCAACCTCTCCTCGCTGCTCGGCTACTCGGGCTTGCCGGGAACCTTGCCCTACGTAACCACCAAGTTCGCGGTCTTTGGCTACTCGGAATCGCTGCGCGCCGAGCTGCATGACTACAACATCGGTGTATCGACGATCTGTCCCGGGGTGATTCGTACCAACATCATCCGCGATACGGTGTTTCGCGGGGTCGATGATGCGGACCAGACCAAGGAGAAAGTCGACGAGCTGTATCGTCGTCGCGACTATGGACCCGACAAGGTAGCCACGGCGATCGTTGCGGCCATAGAAAACAACCGGGCGGTGGTTCCGGTATCGCCTGAGAGCTGGGCGGTTTATTACCTAAAGCGTCTGTCGCCGCGCCTGTCGGCATGGCTGGCCCGGCGCACGGCACGGCAACAGCTTGGTTAGCTTGGACTATTCGCGCTCGCCCTTCATCCCTAGGCCAAAGAAGAAGGTCTCGAGTGTCGCTTCGATGAGCTGATCTCGCTCTCGCCAAGGGTACTCGGGGATGGTTATCAGGCTGTGGGCGATACCGTGGAGTACACACAGCAGCGCTTGGGTGATCAGCTCGGCATCTCCTGCTTTGATCTGGCCCGCGGCCATGGCCTGTGTGATCAGATCATGGGCCAGCGAGAAGCGTTTTACTATCCCCGAACTCTCGACGAAGCTCGAGTCTTTGCCGTCGCCGACTACGTCCTCGTTTAGGTAGATTACGCGGTAGTGGTCAGGCTGCTCGAGCCAGTAGTCGACGAAGCAGCGGGCGAAGGCCCAAAGCCCGGCCTGTGGGTCTCGGCTCTGAGTGACGGCCAGGGTACAGCGGCGTGCCACCTCCTCGAAGATGTCGCCCCAAATGTGGTGCAGCAGGGCACGCTTGTTGGCGAAGCCCTGGTAGATACTCATCGGTGCGCAGCCCACCCGCGCCGCTACCTTACGCATCGAAACCGCCTCAAAACCTTGGTCTACGAACAGCTGCCGAGCCGCTTCGATGATGCGCCGCTGGAAGTCTAGCTGCTCGGCGGCGCTGCGCCGCGGGCGGCCCACCACACGCTTCTTGCGACCGGGCTTGGCGTGGGGCGGTGGCGAAGGGCGTGAATCGTTGGCCATGGCTTGACTTTAGTGTACGCGTATAGAAAATGCTAGACCTGGCTCAAGGCGGACGCGATTCCCAGTTTCCTAGCGGGGCGGGCGTTACAGCGCAATGTTGAAGAAGGCTTCGATGCAGACCAGCCATTTTGCTACCTGTCCTCTGTGCGAGGCCAGCTGCGGCCTGCGTGTTGAGGTCGAAGGCTCACGGGTCTTGAAGGTCCGGGGCGATGAGCAGGATCCGCTAAGCCGGGGCTATCTGTGTCCTAAGGGTGTCGCCCTGGCCGAGCTCCACGACGATGGAGATCTGTTGCGCCGGCCTCTGCGTAAGAGCGGTGGCGGCTGGCGTGAGATTGGCTGGGAAGAGGCCCTCGACGAAGTAGCCCGGCGGCTGTCCGATGTGCAACGAGAGTATGGTCGCGATGCCGTTGCGACTTATATCGGAACACCAACGCTGCATAGCTATAGTGCCGTGCTCAGCTCCCAGCTCTTGCTCGAGGTGCTGCACTCTCGCAATCTCTATACCTCGAACTCCGTAGATGCTCTGCCGCGTCTACTCACATCGTATTTGCTCTATGGCTCTCAGGCCCTGCTGCCGGTGCCAGATTTGGATCGGGCCAGCCACCTGCTCATTCTCGGTGCCAACCCGGTGGTCTCCAACGGCAGCATCATGACCAGCCCGGGGAGCAAACAGAGGTTGGCGGCGATTACTGCCCGCGGCGGTCGCATCGTAGTGATCGACCCGCGGCTCTCGGAGACCGCAAGGATTGCGGACGCCCACCACTTTATTCGGCCCGGCACCGATGCGCTGCTGCTGCTTGCGCTGTTGCACACTATATTTGCGGAGAATCTCTTTCGCGCTGAGCGTGTCCAAGCTTTCGTAGCGGGGATCGATCATCTGCGTGAGTTGGTCGAGCCTTTCAGCGCTGAGGCCGTTGCCGGGCCCACCGCGATCGCAGCCACGGTCATCCGCAGCCTCGCCCGCGACTTCGCCTCAGCCGACTCAGCCGTATGCTATGGACGCATGGGCGTCTCAACCCAGAGTTTCGGCACGCTGGCCACTTGGCTGATCGACTGCCTCAACATCGTAACCGGCAACCTCGACCGCGTGGGTGGCGCGATGTTTTCTACTCCGGCCTTTGATCTGGCCGGGCTGGCGGCCAAGCTCGGTCAGACCGGAAGCTTTGCCCGCTACGGCAGCCGCGTTAGCGGGCTTCCTGAGTTTAGCGGCGAATTGCCGGTGGCGGCACTGGCCGAGGAGATTGAAACTCCAGGTGAGGGCCAGGTGCGGGCCTTGCTAGTGCACGCTGGTAACCCGGTGCTGGCTTTTCCTAACGGCCGGCGCCTGGAGCGAGCCTTAGAGACTCTCGATTTCATGGTCGCAATTGATTTCTACCTAAACGAGACCACCCGTCATGCCGACATCATACTGCCACCAACCCTCGCTCTGGAGCGTGAGCACTACTCGCTGGTGCAGTACGCCATGGCCGTGCACAACACCACTCGCTTTTCGCAAGCCTGTCTCGAGAGCGATCCCGAGGCTCGTCACGACTGGCAGATCTTTGTCGCGCTGTCGCGGCGACTGCTTGAGCGTGGCGCGTTTGGCTCACGTCTGGCTTCGACGCTGCTGCGAGCCAGCTCCTCGCTACTGCAGCCGCGGCGGCTGTTGGCTCTCGGGCTTCGCTTCGGGCCTTACGGCCCAGGCTGGAAGCCCTGGGGTTCGGGGGTCACACTGAAGAAACTACTGGCCCAGCCCGAGGGTATCGACCTCGGTCCTTTGCAACCGCGTCTTCCCTCTATTTTGGCGACACCCGCCAAGCGCATCCAAGTCGTCCCCGAGCCGATGCTCGCAGAGCTAGCGCGTATTCGCCGCCAATGGCTAGGCGCGGGTGTGAAGCAGGCCGAAGCGAGCGGTGTCGGTGCGCCGTTGCGGCTGATCGGGCGCCGCCATCTGCGTAGCGCAAACTCCTGGTTGCACAACCTAGCGCGGCTGCAGGCAGGCAAGCCACGCTGCACGCTGCTGATTCACCCAGACGATGCTGCCGCGCGCCAAATTCACGATGGACAGCGCGTGCAGGTCCGCTCTCGCATCGGTGCGATCGAAGTGTCGGCGGTGCTCAGCCGCGAGCTTATGCCGGGGGTAGTCAGTCTGCCTCACGGCTGGGGGCATCACCGCGAGGGAACCTCGCTCGCGGTTGCTGGCAAGGCGCCGGGGGCAAGTTTCAACGACATCTCCGATGAGAAGCTCGTCGATCAACTATCGGGTTGCAGCGATTTCAACGGAGTTCCGGTGGAAGTCCGCGGGCTTGCGGGTGGGCTTGCCCCTCTGGATTGAGACCCGCGCGAGGGTATTCGCAGGCTCAGCGGGTGGGGTCGAGCGGGAACTCGGCGGCGAAATCCGGACTTGCGATGGTCGTCTGGACGTTGGTCTCGAAGCCGGGTCGGAGCAACCAGGCGACGTAGTTCACGCGGAGGTTGTCGATGGCAAAGCGTAGCAGAGCATTGGTATCTCCTGCCGGCACAGTGTGGTCAAAATTGCTCCACTGAACCTCTACCATGATCGGGGTTATACCGTGGTAGAGCGGGTAACAGGGGTAGGCGGCGATGGCGACATCGGGGTGGATATCCGGGCCGCCGATGCTGACACGTCGGCCGCGGTGGCTGATTCAGCGGTCTTGACGACCTCCACAAAAGGATCGTCAGAGAAAGCCGCACCCAGGGCTTGGATGAGAGCAGTGTGGCGTGCATTGACGGCGGCGACCCAATGTTTAGCGACGTAACCCACCTGGTCCGCACCAATGTAGCCACCGCTGTACTCGGGTGTATGCATGTAGGCTGGTACGGGGAGAAAAGGGTTACCCGAGAACGACTTGTCGCGAATCATGACCATCAGTCGTTTGTTGATAGACTTGACCGCTGCGAGGTCAGCGGCGATGGCACTGAAGTCGTAGACCCCCATGGCGCTTTCCAGACTCACCCAGTCATATACGTTGCTGACTCCCCTCACGTCGGGATTGTTGGCAATCTCATCCAGCGTAGCCTGGGAGATCGACTGGCCGCTGTTAAGGACATAGTGGCCGGGATGAAAGCGCAGCGAGGTCCCTGGGAAAGTCAGATCCGGGCAGCTAGCATTGAGCGAGCCGTCATCAAGGCTGTCGCAGTCGCTAAGCGATGCCGCTGCCGTTGTCACAGCGGTATTTGCTATGGCGGCAACGCGTACGCCGATCGCCGGCCGCGAGGGGGTTCCGCTTAGGTCGTTGCTGGTGCAGCGTTTGGCAAAACCTCGAGATATCTTGTCCTTGGACTTTGCCACCCTGCCGCGAGAGTCAGCGACGAGGCAGGTCTCGGCGCTGTTTCCCGCGGCCAGCCTGTTCTTGCCGTAGAGCTTGACGCAGGTGGTTACCGACTTGCCTCCGGCCTTGGCGGCTTTAGCAAAACTCTTGGCGAAGTTGGTCAGGCACTTCTGCTGGCCAAGCGTAAGCGTGGCGGCCGCCGTAGTGGTGGGCCACACGAGGCCGGGCATCGCCAGGGCAAGTGCCGCGAGCAAGACGATCAGTCTGGGTCGGCGCAGATGCGCCACCGCGTTAGACGGGAATGCTGATCCCACGAGCCATTTTTCCCTTCTCGGGAGATGGTAACCCGCCCTGTCGTCGGCGTCTATGGGGTCGGTCGGAGCATCGAGCTGATGTCGGCAAAACTGGCGGCGTCGTCGAGAAACTCAAACGTGCCATGTTCTCGCATCTCGCGTGCAGCGCGAACAAAGGCCCCCAGGGCTGCACGCGATAGTGCGCTACCGACGCTTACACGCTTTACTCCGATTGCGGAGAGCTGCGCTAGGCTGAGACCAGCGCCAGATGTCGCCATGAGTACGTTCAGCGGGCGATCGATCGAAGCGACGATCGCCGCGATGTCGTTTCGATCGACAACCCCCGGCGCGTACAGCACATCGGCTCCGGCTTCCTGGTAAGCTTGCAGGCGCCTGATGGTGTCTGCGAGATCGGGCCGGCCAAAGAGATAGTTTTCGACGCGCCCGGTCAGAGTAAAAGGGAACGCAAGAGACTTGCCCGCCTCTGCCGCGGCGCGGATTCGCTCGGCAGCCAACTCGCTCTCGTAGATCGGGTCGTCCGCGTGCGGGGCCGAGTCCTCGATCGAGCCACCAATCAGCCCGCTGGCCGCCGCGAGGTTTATGGTTTCTGCAACGCTCCGAGGATCATCACCAAAACCGTTCCGGAGGTCGGCGCTTACCGGCAGTGGCGTCGCCGAGACGATCGCAGCCACGTGTGCCATGGTCTGGTCACGGCTCATGGTGCTATCGCGTTGCCCGGCCGAGAACGCGAAACCGGCACTGGTGGTCGCCAGAGCTTCGAATCCGAGCCGGGCGAGTATCCGCGCCGTGCCGACATCCCACGGGTTGGGGATGATAAAGGCGTGGTCGCGCTGGTGGAGTTCGCGAAACGCGACTGCCTTTCGCGCTTGGTCGTTCACACGTAGCTTGGGTTGAGCCCGGGGGCCCACTGTGTTGCCCAGTCTCGCGCGATCTTGTCTACCTCGGGTGCGTAGCTGTCAACCAGTTCAACGATCACGCCATCGGCGTAGCGAGCGCACGAGCGTCCTGTGAGTACGTACTCTGGCGCACCATCTTTGGAGTAGGTCACGTTCCATGTCAGCGTGACGCTGTCCTCGGTCACCTCGGGCTCGGAGGTGAGTTCGATGCGACGACCGTCCAGTTGCCGATCAAAGCCATCGAGCGACTTCTTCAACCCAGCCAAGATCGCCGCGCGTCCCTGAATGCGACAGGCCATCGCTGCGCTTCCGGCCACCTCGTAGACAGCGTCCTCACTAAAGTATCGATCGAGACGCGACCAATCGTCGTCTGCGAAGGTCTCCTCAAAAGCAGCCGCGTAGGCACCAAACAGTTCTAGTGGATTCATGCCCGGAGAGTGCATCGTGAGCAGTGCTGAGGCAATCTCGGGCGCAGTTCGTCTCTCGCGGCCGTCGCCTCCACGCGTGCCAAAACTTCGGAGACTCAGCCGTAGAGCTGGGAGCTCAGAAACTTCTGGTAGAGCCCCTCGATCTGGGCAGCGACACGGCTCCAGGTCGAGCGCTTGGCCCTTAGACGAGCGCAGCGCGCTATGCCGCGCGCGAGATCGATGTCCTCGCACAGACGTATCGTCCGTTTCGCAATGTCTAGGGTGTCGCCGGGGCGGGTGAGCATAGCCGCTTGCTTGTGCGGGAACAGCTCGCGAAGCTCGCTGCCGGGACCGGCGCTGGCAATTATCGGGACGCGCGCGGCTGCATACTCCCAGATCTTCGTGGCTATGTCGTCGCCGCAGGCCTCGCTGGGGTAGGGGGCAAGGCCGGCGTCCATTTGCGCCAGGTAGGCGGGCACCTGGTGGTGTGGGACGCGACCGGTCAGTTCTACGCAACCATCGAGTTGCTGCGCTGTGCAATAGTCTTGCACTCCTTGCCGCAGCGGGCCGCCGCCGACTACCAACAAGTGATAGCGCGGGTCGTGCGTGCGCAGTTTGGCAAAGGCCTCGAGAAGACTCTGGGTGCCCTTGCTGGTTTCGAGGCTGCCGAGGTAGCCGACCACGAAGCGGTCCTTGGGCAAGCGTCGGGCCCTCTTCTTGGTTGCCAATACGGCCGCTGAGACCGCGTAGTCTAGTACGCGGACTTTATGGCGCGGGATCCCGCCTTCAAGCGCGCATTGGCGCAGAGCTGGAGACGCGACGATGATCATGTCCGCGGCAGCCATTACTGAGTCGTTGATCGCCGAGGGGCTTGAACGAGGGTTCAGTATTTCAGGGTCGTCCACTTCAAGAAAAAACGGCAGCCAGGCTTCTCTGGCGAAACTCAATCCCGCCTGAGAGCGAGGCGAGTAACGCTGGTATACCAGGTCGATTCTGCTGCTGTACCTTCTTAGCTGCTCGCGCAGAGACTCATCTGCAGCGCTTCCACTGGCTGCGGCGTCGCAGCCATCGTTGCGCGGCGCTGAGGTGAACCGCTCTACGTCGATACCGTGAGTGGTCAGTGCGTCGATGAACTGCGCGGTGCGTACCGACTCTCCGTGCGCACTGACCGGCGAGGAGTTGGCTTTCGGGTCAAGATAAGCGATTCGCATATGACCACAGACTAGTCCTTCATGCCTTCATCTATGAGTTCTAGCGCCAGGTGGTGTAGCCCGGGCCTAAGCGAGTACACACAGGCTAGTCTCAACAGTGTCGCCTTGCGGTACCAATCCACGCGGCTCGGTTCGATCTGCCGCGGGTAGGCTTCTACGAACTGCTCGGCAAGCTCGCGGCAGCGATGGCGTTGGTTCCACTGTAGCCCTCGCACTCTCATGTGTGCGGAGAAATTGCCGAGATCCAACTCTCGGTCGCCACGGCTGGTGGTATCCATGTCGACGAATGCGGGGCGGCCTTCGCTGAAGAGCACCTGCTGGTCGTAGAAATCCCGATGGAGCAATGCGCGCGGGCGTTTATCGCTAGGCCGGTGGTAGAGAATATCGCTGTGCAGGGCCTCAAGCGGGCGTGCTAGCTCGGGGAAAATGCGCGCGATCAGGGAGACCCAGCGGTCGAGTAGGTCGAGTTCGTCAAAGATCCCGTAACGGCGCAGCTCTGGCCCGGCTTCTATGCTGTGGAAGTCGGCGAGCGCGCGTCCGAGGATGCGGATTTTCTTGTCGAGGTTGCGTTTGCGATAAACCGCATTGCGAAAGCTCTTGCCCGACACGCCGCTGCTTAGCTGCAGTTGCAGTTCGGGGAGGTAGGCTAGCGGGGTGGGGACGTCAAAACGCCTATGTGAAGCCGCCAGCGCCGCAGCGACCTCTCGTTGCACATCCACGGCTGAGCGGCGTCCGTAGCGTTCGACAACTACCTTGCCGTATACCTGCGAACCGTCGCTGCCGCTAAAACGAATCTGACAGCGCATGCCTGGTCTGTAGGCGACGATCTCGAGGCTGCTAAACTCCAAGCCTTCGGGCAGCGCAGCGTTAACGCGCTGCAGGTCGAGACACGCGGGCAAGGTAGGCAAGCGATAGTCGACCGGGAAGCGTTGCAGGAGAATCCCCGGATCGACCAAGCGTGTAACGCACAGCCGACAGCGCTCATGGCCGGCACCGGCGCAAACATGAGCACCGGTGGCTTCGATAGCCTGCGGACCGCGAAAGCCATCCATTGCGAAAGCCGACACCAAGATCGGTCGCTGATCGGGGTCGTCTAGTTGCAAGCGATACTGAGTGTTGAAGTATCGGCCCGGCTTGACCCACACCGAAGCAAGGTCGACGCGGCGAAGCTTGGCATCTCCTAGTGCCGGCGCTCGCGCGAGCAGCGGCGTCATCGCCTCTGGGTCGAGAAGGAGTCTGGCTGTCTCAGGTGACATGTGCGGCTGCTACCTGGGGCATATCGAACCTACGACGGTGATGGTCTGAGGGCAAGCGCAATTCGTGAATAGCTGAGCGGGGTATGCTGACTTTATGGTTGTAACTGTCGCAGGGTACCGACCGCTTCCGGTACCGTCGGGCCCGTATGAATGGCTCGTAGCGGCCGCGCGGTCGGGGGGTAAATCGTGGAAGAGTAGGCGGGGCCGAGCCACAACCTGCCCCGAACTTGTCTTCTCGGGGTCGTTCTCCGGTGGTGGCGGCGTGACGCTGGTATGATGCACAAGAGGTCGAGCAATGCCGAGGCTTATAGCTTACCGCTGTTGACGCGCTAGTCGCGCAAGCGAGCATTTGTCGATTAGCGGCGCTGGCGCTGGCGCTGGTGCTGCTGCCTTGTGAGCATGCTTGCGTTGTCTGCTGGTTGGACGCAGCTCTAATAAATTACCATGCGCGCGCCCTGACGGCGTGGCCTGGCGTTGGCATCGTAGGGCGTCCCTTCGAGTGGCACCGCGGTTACGACGAGCGTGCGGGTGGCGCCCGGGGACAACGACAGCGAAGCAGGGCCTGAGGAGAAATCGAGAAACTCGCCGTCGCTGCCATCGGGACCCGGCAGGGCTTGTACCACCAGGCGGGCGCGTTGGTGTCCGCGTACCGTGAGGTTGATGGTGCGGCCTAACGGGCCCGATGCTGGTCCGCGCAGTCTTATGTAGGTCGAGCCATAAATCTGTGGTGCTGGCCGGAGTGCAACGCGGGTCTTGCGTCCGCTGGTGGTGCGAACCGTTCGCTTCGTCGCCGGTTGGGCGAGCAGCGCGGCGTCTCGTATGTGCAGGCCGTCGTCCCGATCCCCTGTGTACCAACGCCAGCGAGAGAACTCGATCACAGATTCAGTGTAGCTTACGCCCCTACTCTCGCTCAGCAGCGCATTGGTGGCGTCGACAAAATCTGGTTCATCGTCACTGCCAGCTCCTTCCGTGCCGCCGACCGAGCGCTGCCAGATCTGGGCGAGGAAGTCTACGGTCCCGGAAAAATACCTATCTCGGAGGAACATCCAATAGAGCGCCGACCCATAGGTGTACCAGGTCCGATAGCGATCGTAGCGCGCCAGCGACCAATGGGGACGGTCTTGGAAGTCTTCAAAAACGAAGCCGAGTAGGGCAGCCGAGCCGGCCAACTCGGTTTCTGTGAATGTCGCGCTGCTCTCGTAGAAGCTCGGGTGTTCACTCCATGAGTATGCTGCTTGGCAGGCATGATGGAATTCGTGTTGGATGGTTGAAGGCAGTAAGGGGCCTCCCCAGGCTCCCCAGGGGTCGATGACCATGATGGTTATGCGATCGTCACGCAGAGTACTCGGGTCATTCCCAATAGGAACGACATAACCCGCGTTCTGACCACGCCAAAGATAGACGTCAAAGTTTCCGTCACTTCCGGCCAGCCCGCCGTCGGGCAAGGGCGAGCGCAATCCCATGTTGTCTACTTGTTCGCGCCAGGCTTGCTCACTCGAGCTTAGGACGCTTGCGGCCATCGATCGGTCGGCTGCCTGTTGGTAGTGTACGGTGATGGCCAGGCTTGCCGAGACTAGCTGCAAGGGCCAGCACTGCGGATGTTCATGGGGCAGCGATCGTCGTGAAAGGCCTAGGCAGCCCGCAGCCGCTGTTTGGGCGCCAAGCAACGTCGAAAGTACTATCGCAAGAGTGCCAAGTGCCGCTGGTCTATACATAGGCAAGCGCGGCCTGGCCGACACGCCGCGTATCGGGGACACTACATGGCTCGGCTTGCTTGGGAAAGGTGAGGGGCCACGGCCAATTTCCCGGTCCGAGCTAGTGCTATCGACTCCGTGTAAGTCCTGAGCCGTTGGAGCTATGCCGTGATTCTTGTTTGGTGCATATGCTAGCGTTTGTGCGAAGTCCGAGACGACACGGTTTGCGAAGGGGACATCCCCTCCTCTTGGGGAAGATTGTTGAGCATTTCTACTCTTTTGGGCAGGGTCTGATGTTAGCGTGCCAGCGGCGCCGGATAACGCCGATGTCCGGTCGCTGGAATACAGCCCCCCCCGTGCGGGGCGCTATCTGTTTGCCTCACTCGGGGCACGCACCTAGGCTCGCGAGCATGGCCATCAAGCTCTACTCTACGACTTTTTGTCCCTACGCTTGGTGCGCGCGTATAGTGCTAAACGAAAAAGGTGTTCCTTTCGAGGTGTTTGAGGTCGACCTAAAGGCCAAACAAGACGAGTTCGTGCGCATTTCCCCCACCGGCAAAGTGCCGGTTCTTGTTGATGGTGAGACTCGAGTCTGGGAGTCGATGGTCATTAACGAGTACCTCGAGGAGAAGTACGGGGGACCCAATTTGCTCGGCGAGAGCCCTGAGGATCGCGCTGAGGTACGAGCCTCGGTGTTAGAGATCAACTGTTCGCGTTCTCAGCCTCTGGCCAGGCTTGCGGCGATGCTCTACTACAATCGCGAACGGCGTGACGATGAGCGCGTACAGGTACTGCTCGACCGTTGGTTGATCTACCTCGATGAACTCGATGCGTATTTCGAGCAGAATCAGTGGTATTCGCTCGGACGTTTCTCGCTTGCGGATATTTCTCTGTACACCTTGGTACGGGTTAGCCAGGGCTTCGGGGTACCGGTCGGTGCGAGCAAGCGTCCGCACTTGAATGCTTGGATGGGGCGCATGGATGCTCGTGAATCGGTCCGCCGTTCGGCGCCGCAGCGGGTGCCTGATCTCGCTGAGCACTATCATTAACTTGCGGTCTCGGTCGCTTCCAATACCTCTGGCCGGTTGCTTGGACGGGCCTATTATGGAGCTGGATTAGTTATGGGAAATGCATACATTCTTGATGCGGTACGAACACCACGAGCAAAGGGCAAGCCATCGGGGCGTCTCCATGAGACCCATCCTCAGGAGCTGTTGGCCACTTGTTTGCGAGCGCTCTCGAACCGCGTCGAGTTCGATCCTGGGGAGGTCGAGGATGTAATCGCTGGCTGTGTCACCGAGGCCGGTGAGCAGGGTGGGGCGATTGGCCGGTTTGCTGCTCTGTGTGCCGAGTGGCCTAGCAGCGTTACCGGTCTGGCGCTTAACCGTTACTGTGGGTCTGGACAGCAGGCCGTCAACTTCGCGCTCATGGGCTGTGCCTCTGGCTTCCAAGATCTAGTCGTCGGTGGCGGAGTAGAGAGCATGTCGCGGGTGCCTATGGGTTCGGACAAGCACGGTCTTGATGGCCACAACCAGCATCTGCGTGCTCTGCACCCGCTGGTGCCGCAGGGAATCTCGGCAGACCTGATTGCCAGTGTCGAGGGCCTTTCTCGTGACGACGTTGATGACTTCGCGCTGCGCAGCCAGTCCAACTGCAAGCGGGCGGTCGAAGAGGGACGCTTCGCCAACAGTCTTATCGCTGTCAAGAGTGCCGATGGTGAAGTCGTGCTCGACCATGATGAGCACCCGCGTCCGCAGACCACGCGCGAGGATCTCGGCCACTTGCCTCTGTCCTTCGAAGCGATGGGGGCTTACGTGCAAAAGGGGGACGAGCTGAGCTTCGATGAGAAGGCCCTGACGCGTTATCCCGAGCTAAAGGCGATCTCGCATGTCCACCATGCCGGCAACTCCAGTGGCCTGGTAGACGGTGCCTCGGCTGTCTTGTGCGCCTCGGAGCGCTACTTAAGCGAGCATCCCGAGGCTAAGCCGCGGGCCAAGGTGCGCTCGATGGCTACCGCCGGCGACGAGCCGGTGATCATGCTTACTGCTCCCGCACCAGCTTCCGAGGTCGCGCTCGCGAAGGCGGGTATGAGCTGGAAGGACATCGATTTGATCGAAGTTAATGAGGCTTTTGCGTCGGTGGTTCTACGGTTTCTGCGCGAGAGCGGCGCCGATCCTGAAATCGTCAACGTCAATGGTGGCGCGATTGCGCTCGGGCATCCGCTTGGTGCCACTGGTGGTATGCTCATAGGCACTGCGATCGACGAGCTCGAGCGCCGCGACGCCAACACTGCGTTGGTGACTATGTGTATTGGTGGCGGCATGGGCATCGCCACTATTCTAGAGCGAGTCTGAAGCGGCCGGCTAGGCCGAGCTTCACCCTTGACGACAGCCCCGGCACGATTGCGCACTACAGTTGCGGCTGCCGTCGGTATTGCCCACCATCAAAGTAGCTGGGTTGCGGTGATGCGTAACGGAAACTTTTTGATGATTCTGTTCCCATTGGCGGTTGGCTACGTTCTCTTCGTCCTCTTTTTCATGCCGCTGCGGGTCCCTTACTAGGCCGAGTAGTCGCGCAGCCGCGCTAGCGCCGTGCCAACTCCGCCAGCAGCTCGAGCTGCTGGCCTAGCTCGCCCGGCCCGGGCTCTCCACTGAACTGGCGGTAAAGGGTATGCACGTTGATGGCGATGCGTTCGCTATCGCCCCAGCTAGCGTAGTCGCCTAGCTGTATGTCACGTGCAGCTTCATCGACCGCAAGCCCGGCAGCGAAGCGCTTGCGCGCTTCGCTCTCGATGTAAACTAGGTAGTCACGGACCTGGGTGACGCCATTCTTGTCGCTGATCGGACCGTGACCTGGCACTACCGTTTCGACGTCCATCGCCAGTATCTTCTCGCATGCTGCTATCCAGTTGCTCACCGGCCCCTGCCACATTATCGGCGTCCCATCGATGAAGAGTATGTCGCCGGTGTAGATGGTTTTGGCGGCGGCAACATATACTAGGATGTCACCGCGGGTGTGTGCTGGGCCGACCTCGATGAGCTCGAGGCTTTGGCCGGCAACCTCTAACTTCAGGCTGGTGTCGAAAACGCGCGTCGGTAGCGTGAGAGTAATTCCCGAGAAGTCGAAGTGCCTCATGCGCTCGCGCAGGTAGTCGATCCCCGCTCCTAGTCCTTCGGCCGCAGCGAGTCCGGCCAGGTCGGCAGGCTTGATCTCGCTTTGCATTTCTTCACGGCAGGCCCGCGAGGCGACTATTTCTGCTCCTTCAACCAACTCGTTGCCCCAGCAGTGATCACCATTGGCGTGGGTATTGACCAGAGTCGCGATCGGTGCGCTGCGGGTAACCGTCGCCATGGTGTCGAGCATCTCGCGGGTGAGCGCGAGGTCGAAGAGCGTGTCGATCAACAGCGACTTATCCTCGCCCGCAACGACCCCAGCGTTACTCCAGCCGAGTGAGCCGTCGGGCTGTAGGTAGGCAAAGCAACCGTTGCCGAGTTCGTGCAGGCCCTTGCTGTACTGCCATCTGCTTGCTGTGCTCATGCGCTGGATGGTACGGGTGGTGGCCGCTCACGCAACCGCCGGCGGTTTCGTTAGTGGCCCGAACAGGGAATAACAGTGGTTTGTCCGCATGAAAACTACTGGGACGCTGGTCCCGCTTGAGAGGTAAAGATGAAGATAGGATTGATTCATGCCGCTGGCGAGCCGATGACTCTCGATGAGACGCTCGCGAAGATAGTCCAATCAGAGAAAGATGGATTTGCTACCTGCTGGTTGGCCAATATTTTTGGTCACGACGCGTTGACAATAATTGCACTGGCCGGGCGCGTGACCAGCCGTATAGAACTGGGCACGGCAGTGGTACCCACTTATCCGCGTCATCCACATTCCTTGGCCCAACAAGCCGCGACCGTTAATGCTGCGATTGACGGGCGGCTGGCGCTGGGTCTCGGGCGCAGCCACAAGCTGGTCATCGAAGACATACTCGGGCTTAACTACGAAAAACCAGTCACCCACATACGTGAGTACGTTTCGATCGTCCGTGCTCTGACCACCGAGGGGTCCTGCGCGGTAAACGGCAAGATGTACAGAGTGAATGCACCGCTGACGATTCCCGATGCCAAGCCACTGCCGATTCTGGTCGGTGCGCTGATGCCGAAGATGCTCGAGTTGTGTGGTGAACTCTGCGACGGGACACTGACTTGGATGTGTGGCCCCAAGTACATCGGCGAGACTATCGTTCCGTTGATCAACTCTGCGGCCGCCACCGCCGGGCGCTCTCAGCCTCGCGTGGTTTGCTCGCTGCCGGTTTGTGTGACCGATGATGTTGACGCCGCGCGGGCGGTGGCCGCCAAGGTCTTCTCGGTTTATGGCACGCTGCCGGTCTATCGCGCCTGTCTCGACGCCGAAGGGGCCGAGGGGCCAGCCGATATCGCGCTGATCGGCAGCGAGGAGAAGGTGCGTGCAGGGCTCGAGCGAATCCGTGACGCCGGCGCCAGCGATTACTACGGCTTGATCTTCCCCGATGGTAGCGATGATGCTTCGGCCAAGCGTAGCTACGAGTTGCTCAAGTCGCTCGGCGGCGAGCTATAAGGCGGTGATGAGCTCGCGTGTAGCCTACATAGAGCGTACACGTGAGCTCTATGCGCCGATTCCGGCCTATCGTTGGGCTGATCTGCGAGGGGTTGAGGTTCCGTGGCGGCCACTGGCCAAGCCGCTGCCGCGCTGCCGCGTAGCCGTGGCGAGTTCGGGCGGTGTACACGCCAGTGATCAGCCGGCTTTTCACTTCAAGGATGATACCTCACTGCGTATCTTTCCCAGCGACATTGCCGCCGCTGATTTGCGCATTAGTCACTTCGGCTATCCCACCGCCGATGCCATCGCGGACGCCAACTGTGTCTTTCCGATCGAGCGCCTCCGTGAGCTTGCCGAGGCCGGGGGGATTGGCAGCCTGGCCGATACCTCGGCGGGTTTTATGGGCGGGATTTACTCTCAGCGGCGGGTGCACGACGAGCTGATACCAGCCGTCATTGAATGGCTGGGGCGAGAGGCCGTCGATCTCTTCTATCTCGTTCCGGCTTGACCGGTGTGTCACCAGACCGTGGGTCTGGTTGCACGAGCAGTAGAGGCGGCGGGGATTGCTACCTTAACGATGTCGGTGGGCCGCGATATCACCGAGAGGGTGAGGCCGCCGCGGGCGTGTTTTGTAAACTTTCCGATGGGTAACGAGATCGGTCAACCTGGTGATGTAGAGACCCAGCGGGCGATTGTTGGCGCAGCTTTCGAATCGTTAGCGATCATGAACGAGCCGGGGATGATCGTTGATCTTCCTTTTGAGCTGGACGCACAATCTCCTTCGGGAGGGCCGTGGCAGCAGTGGGCGTACACCAAGGACTTCCGCCGCGCTCTAATGAAGACCCGCGACTAGTTGCCGTGACGGCTAAGCCGGTAGCTCACGCACCACTACAAAATAGTTGCCGAGTTCCCGGCCGCTGCGGGTGGCGCTGCCGATGAAAACGTCATCGGCGACACGTCGCATGTAGTCGATCATACCTGCATAGACCAGTCTCGATGCGCCGCGGCGGTTGGGTCGCAGCTGTGGCCAGGCGGCGATGCGCCCCTGCGGAATCATGGTGTAGTCAAAGGCTACCCCCCCAAGTGGGGAGGCTTCACTTGGGTGCACAACGTAGTAGCCGGGACC
This sequence comes from uncultured Myxococcales bacterium, assembly GCA_964588545.1. Lineage (GTDB taxonomy): Bacteria > Desulfobacterota > Binatia > UBA1149 > SPBQ01 > CAZPPZ01. The sequence goes on from CAZPPZ010000034.1 coordinate 17,742, forward strand.
GATCAGAGGCGACAGAGGCGAGTCGTTGTAGCCCCACAAGACGGCCGTATCGCTTGGCGGCCGACAGCATATCTTGCGAAAGTGGCTGAAGACCGGCAGCGAATTCTTGCCGTGGAGTATTATCGGCTCCATCGACTCGACCGCCTCTGGAACCAAGTCTGAGATACTCAATCGAGGAGCCTCGGAGACCGCTTTCCACAGTTTTCGCTGCAGTCCGACTCCTTGAAGAGAGCGAACAACGCGGATCTTTTGCTCTAGAGTGAGTGTCGCGAGCGTCTCTGCCACGGCATTGACGGCGTCGCTGCTGTCTAGGGCCGCGGTAAGGCTCAGCGTGAGTTTGTCCATTGTTGTTCCGTTGGCCAGGTACTAACCGGGATATTCGCGGCCTGGGCCAGGCATACTAGCAAGCGCTGTCCTGCTCGCAAGTCCCGCCACAGGGCTGGGCCAGTATGCGCAGATGGGTAGGCTGCTTTGTCGCTTGGGGTATGGACCGACAAGGCGCCTCCGCATAGACTCGCAGGCGTGGCCGCTTCAACCTCCAAGTCTGGCTCGCGCTTGCCGTTTTATTACAGCGCGCCGCTGTTGCGCTCGTTGCGCGCGGCGGTCGAGGTCATTCGTCCCCGTCACGAGATCTTCGACCACCCGGTTGACGACGCCGTGCTCGCCAAGGTGCTCAGCTTCATGCCTTACATGGCGGCGCTGCTGCGCCTTGGCTTCGCCGCTGGGTTGGGACTGCTCGAGTACCTACCGGTTTTCTTCGGTTATGGACCGACTCGCTTCTCTTCTATGCCTGGTCCCGAGGCCGCGGCCTACCTGCAGCGTTGGCAAAACGGCGTGGGCCCATTTGCGATGTTCTTTGAATCGCTGCGTGAGCTGGTGCTGTTTTGCTTCTACCAGCAACCGGAGATCCTTGAGGCTCTCGGCGTAGACTGGCAGGGCCGGGCCGACGAACTCTCCGAGCGCCCGGCGCGTCTGCAGGCCATGGCCAGCGAGCTCGCCAATCCGCGTAACGCTGGAGATGATCGAGACTTACCAGGAGATGCGCAGTGAGCGAGTCTGCCGATCACGGCAACGGCCGTCCTCTGGAGTGGGGCATTCGCTACCCCAACGTCGAAAATGGCAGGCTCATCGGCCCGCGCAGTGTCGTGCGCCGTTACGATACTGATGTAGTGGTGGTCGGCAGTGGTGCCGGTGGCGCGCCGGCGGCGGCGCGCTTGCGCGATGCTGGACTCGACGTGCTCATTCTCGAGGAAGGAGAGCTGCATCGCACCGAGAGCTTCAATACCGACCCGATCGCGGGAAGCCAACGTCTGTATCGTGATGCTGGCGCGTCGCTGATCATTGGTCGGCCGACGATGTTCTTTGCCGAGGGGCGCTGCGTGGGTGGATCTACGGTGATCAACGGGGGGATGTCGTGGCGTACTCCCGAGCGAGTACTCGATCACTGGAGCCGCGATCTCAAACTCGATGGCACCGATGCCAAGTCGATGGAGCCATACTTCGAAGAGGCTGAGGAGCTTCTTCATGTCGAGTTCCAAAACCACGACACCCTGGGCTACCACGACCGTGTCTTCGTTGCCGGGGCACGTAAGGCTGGATGGGAGGTTCGCGACAATCCTCGCAACATGAGCCGTTGCGTTGGTCTCAACAACTGCGCTCTTGGCTGTCCGACCGGGGCCAAGCGCTCGATGCTGGTCACCGAAATTCCGCGTGCCCTGCAGGCCGGAGCCAGGCTGGTTACCAACGCCAGAGTAGACCGCGTGCTACTCGCACGCGGCCGCGCCGCTGCACTAC
>CAZPPZ010000035.1:0-10579 GCA_964588545.1 uncultured Myxococcales bacterium
GGGGCTAGTTGCGCTGACGCGGGCGCGGCTCCCAGGTCTCGATGACCTCCTCCAGACCGAACGAGGTCAGCATCGACTCGACGTCATCCCGCATTGCCAGCGGCACGTGAATGCTGATCCCCTTCCACTGGTCCAGAAAGACCTCCACGAAGGGTTCATCTGAATTGGCCCCCGCCGCAATAAAACAATCTTCCAGCAGCAGCGTCTCCAGACGCTCCCAGGTCTCAAGAAAAATCTCGCGGCTCACCGGCTCGACCCACATGCCGTGTTCTCCGTGCATGTCGCCATGGTCGCTGTTGACCATCACCACGGTGTCCTTCTCGATGCCCAGCCGCCGCAGCTCGCCCATCAGTTCGCCGACTTTGGCATCGACGTAGGTCACCATGGCCAGGTACGCGCGCCGCGTCGCTTGGATCGTGTCGTCACTCGGCGGGTAGGCGTCGACTTGGTGGTGGATCTGCAGCCATTGGTCGAAGGGATGCATCTCCTCGAGCGGCATCGCCGGGACGCTCGGCGGGGGGATGTCGACGCCGTCGTACAGGTCCCAGTACTCGTGGTGGATGTTGAACGGGTCATGCGGGTGCGTGAACGACACGCACAGGAAGAACGGGTTACCGTCGCGCGCGGAGCGCCGGGTCAGATCGCGCAAACACCGCAAGCCCAACGCCTGCGTCTCTTCGTCGTAGTCAAGCTGCAGTCCCCAGCGGTGCCCCAGCTTGACGACCGTCGCGCCCTGGATCCCGGCGTCGATCACCTTGCGCGCGACGCGGCTTGAGAGCTGCTGCCGCTCTTGCGTCGCCGCGCATCTGTCGGCCATAGTCGGCTTCGATCGCCGGCTTGCCGGCGATGAGGATGCGCGCTCCGGCAATTTCGTGCTCGCCGACGAGCACGCGTAGAGCGTCGTAGGTCGGTCCCACCCCGAGCAAGTCACGATCTATCTTGAACAGCAGCACCGCGATGCCACCGTCGCGCGATATCAAGCGATCAAGATAAACGGGATTATCAAAGACACTTTGGCGCACCGCCAGCGCAGCTTCGGCATCAACCGGAGGCTCATCATAAAAGCGCACGACATCGAGAGAGTCCTCGCTGCCAACGATGGCCTCAGCCCCGGCGATACTACGGACCTCGCTCTCGAGCACATAGTCGAGGGCCTCGATACTCTCGGCGAGCTCAGATATGCCCGCGAGGATCTCGGGCGTAAAAACCCCCTGAGGGCCATCGGCAACCACCGCCATGAGCATCTGGTCGCGTAGAATGAAACGCTTCTCCGCCTCGATCCAAAAGGCGCGCACCGGATGATGCAGAGGAACGTAAGCCTCGACGTCGGGATCCAGCCGCAGATGCCCCAACTGACTGGCGAGCAACACCGTAACCGCGACCACCGCAAGCAGGACTAGATGGCGACAACGAACCAGTAATCCAAACACCGACCCCCCGAACTATCCCGTCGCCTTGGTGACAAACAGCTCCTCGCGTGGGCTTTTGCGAATCTTGGCGTCCGCGATGATATCGGCACCAACATCGAAGACCGCCTTTTCAGGACCGATCGGGTCCTCGGCCATGCAGGCTGGCAACGTATCGTCCTCGCTCTTCCATCCAGCAGCGCGGTTGAACTCCCACTCGTCGCTGAGCACCTGCCATCCCATGTCAGCGATGGTCTCGCGCGATACTTCCTCACCAAAGAAATGCGAGTAGAAGGCCCGAATGTCGTCGAGAGAGGGCTGGAGGAACTGGCAAAACCCCGAGCAGTCGCACACCGCGTTGACCAGCTGAATCTCTTGCGAGGCCTGGGCGTACTCGTCTGCGGGCATGCCCGGATTGATGACCAGACCAGCGGTGTGGTCAGCGCCCATAGCACTGGTGGCGTAGGTAACCCCAGTGGCCTTTAACGGCCGTGGGTCCCAAGCGGGAAGTGCTTGGCCACGAACCACCGGGACGCGATGATGCTTGGTGTACTCGCCCACCGCCGCGGCACCATTGCCTACCACCCGGCCGAGCTCACTGCCCTTGGCGATGTGCTCTTCGAACAGGGCTTTGACCGCCTCGTAATCACCGAACTCCATCTGACCAGAATCCATGAGCACACCAATCGCCGCACCGGCTTCGATAGTGTCGAGACCGAGTTCGTCGCAAAGCCGGTCGAAGGTGGCCACCTGATCGACACTGTTCATCGCCAAATTGGAACCCAACAGAGTGAGAGTCTCGAACTCCAGTGCCGAAGTCTTGTAGTTGCCATCGGCATCGTGGACGACGTTCGAGCACTGCACTATACAACCGGTTAGGCAGTTGTGCATGCCTCCACCGCGAGACTCAAAGCTCTCGACTATGCGTGCCCCATCGAGTCCTTCGGCATCCGGTGATTGGCCCTCAGTGCGGTTCTTATAGGGGAAGGTATTGAGCATGTTGGCGATGCCAACCGTCGCGCTGGTGCCGTACTTGAATATCTGCGGACCAGCGAGGTAGTCCTTCGAGAAACGCTTGTTGAGCGCGGCAAACTCCTTGGGGTTAGCCGCCGCACACGTAGCCGTACTACCAGGCTCACAGGCAATAAACTTAAGTCCCTTCGAGCCCATCACGGCGCCGAGTCCACCGCGAGCCGCGTGACGTGCCGGATAGCGATTGTCCTGATCGGTAAAGGCCACCGAGGCGCCGCTCATCCCCATCTCGCCGGCAGGGCCCAAAGTCACGAAAGACGCCTTGGCCGAGTAACGCTCGGAGAGCTTCTCGCAGGTGGCGTAGTTCCACAGGCCAGCCAGTTCATCGCATTCGACCAGCTTGGCCCCCTCCGGGGTGACCTCTAGTCCATAGCGCTTGGCAGCATTCGCGGGTTTGCCGGTTACGATAATCGCTCGATAACCCATCTTGACCAGATGCTGACCGGGGTTGCCGCCAGAGTTGGCCTCCTTTATTCCGCCGGTAAGCGGACTCTTGGCACCAACCGAGATGCGCCCCGAAGTCGGCGCGGCAGAACCGGCAAGTACACCGGGTGCAAACACCAGAACCGCTTGCGAGCCCAGAGGGTCACAGGCCGGATCGCACTCGTTGATCAAGATGCGGGCGGACAAACCCCGCCCTCCAAGCATTTTCCACTCCTCGGGAAAATCCTCTATGGCAACCGTTTGCCGGGTCATGTCGAGGCGGATCATGCGGGCTTTATTCTGGCTCATCAGGCAGTCTCCATCGTGTTCGGCCACCAAGCGGCGGCCCAGGGCATAGTTACGCTACTCTTCTATACCAGAGGCGAGTCTGTGACGAGCGGGCGTGGGCGGTGTACACAGCCGAGAGGCGGGCGCCGTAACTTCGTGGTTATTGCACCCACTGTCATTGCGCTGAGCTTGGCACTGAGACTGTTACAGTGCACGTTCCGTTCGCGCTCGGCCCCTCGAGAACATAGCGTTGCGCGGATACCTAGATAGACCGTGGAACTTGACGAAAACACACGGCCAGACCTCGAAGCCGGGCTCGAGCTACTCGGCTACCAGGACTTCCGTCCCGGCCAACGCGAAGCGGTCGAGACCCTACTCGAGGTCGGGCGGCTGTTGCTGGTCGCTCCCACCGGCGGCGGCAAGAGCCTGACCTATCAGCTCCCGGCTGCGCTCTTGCCGGGCACTACACTGGTTATCTCTCCGCTGGTCTCGCTCATGCACGATCAGGTGACGGCACTGACCGAGCGCGGCGTAGCAGCCACCTACCTGGCGGCCACTCTTGCATCCGGTGAGCTGCGCGAGCGCATGAGCGCGGTGGCCAGCGGTGGCTACAAACTAGTTTACGTAGCACCAGAACGGCTATCCTTCAGCGGCTTCCGCAGCATCATACGCGATCTCGACTGCCCGCTGGTCGCCATCGACGAGGCCCACTGCATCAGCGAGTGGGGCCACGACTTCCGCCCCGATTATCTACAAATCGGCGAACTCCTGGCCGATCTCGCCGACTGCCGAGTGCTTGCGTGCACGGCCACCGCCACACCGATAGTACGCGACGAGATCCTTGAGCGCCTCGGCCTCGACGCCGCCACGCCGCAGTTGCTGCGTGGCTTCGCACGCCCCAACCTAGCGCTGCGCGCCACCGAAATCGGCTCGCGGCGTGAGCGTGAACTCCACAGCGATGCGGTGCTCGCCGAAGCTCTGGGTCAGCCTGGAGACGATCGTGGCACCGCCATCATCTACTCGCCTACCCGCCGTCTATGTGAGCAAGAGGCAGACCGGTTGAGCAAACTTGGTTGGAAGGCCCTCGCCTATCATGCTGGTCTCGCCGGCAGCGTTCGCGATCGCGTCCAGCGTGAGTTCCAACAGGGGCGCCTTGAGGTAGTCGTTGCCACCAACGCTTTTGGCATGGGCATCGACCGCGCCGACGTACGCTTGGTCACCCACCTGGCCCCGCCCAGCTCGGTTGAGGCATACTACCAGGAGGTTGGCCGTGCCGGGCGTGACGGCGCCGATGCCATCGGCCAGCTAATGGTCTCACCGGGCGACATGGCCATGCGGCGGCGCCTGATAGAAAGCGACATCGCCGGGCGTGAACCTGACCCCGAAGCGGTACGCCATCGCTGGAACCTATTCCTCGAGCTGATGCGCTGGGCCGAAGGCGGCAGCTGTCGGCACGATGCGATTCTACGCTACTTCGGCGACGAAGAAGAGACTCTGGCTGGCTGCGGCCGCTGCGACAACTGCTTGGGGCTGGCCGAGGGCCCGGCCGAGGATTCCGAAGAAGTTAGTCTAGTGGTGCGCAAGGCGTTGAGCGCTGTAGCACGCGTTCACGGCCGCTTTGGCCTACAGGCAGCAGCAAAACTGCTGCGTGGCGCCGATGATCCACGCTTGCGCATGGCCGGGCTATGCGAGACTAAGACCTTCGGGGCGCTCGCCGAACGCAGCGAGCAGTGGCTGATCCGCCTGCTCAGGCGTTGTGTCACCGCCGGGTGGGTAGACTTCTACGGCGGCGACCGTCCGGTTGTAGTACTCACCGAGGAAGGGGCCGATGTAATGCACTCGCGGCGTGCAGCGCGAGTGCTGCTACCGCCGGCGCGCCGAGCAGCCAAGCGGCCTGGCAAGAGACCGCGGTCGGCTCTACAGCCAACGTCGCTGCAGCCGACCGCGGCCGAAGAGCTCGACGAGGTCGGTCGCGGTCTGTTCGAGGCGCTGCGCCACCACCGCCTCGAGCTCGCCCGCAAGCGCAACGTCCCACCCTATGTGATCGCCAGCGACCGAGCCCTGCGTGACATAGCAGCACTGAAACCTACGACCCTAGCCGAGCTCGAGCTGGCGCACGGTATCGGTCCGGCCAAGGTAGAAAGGTACGGCCACGGGTTGCTCGAGGTGGTGGCCGCTGTAGCGGCCGGAACGCAGTGAGGGGCTGGAGCGATCGCCGAAAGAACGACACAACTACGGCGTAGCGCGGGCCTGGCTTTAGCTCGAAACTCGGTATTACCTTAGCGTCAGTACGAATCTGCAGTCTGATTGGACTGTTGGCCGCAAAAAGGGGGAAGAATTGTGACCAAGTTTATCAGATCGATCGCTACTATGACCGTAACTCTCGCTCTCTTGGCTGGGTGTGCATCCATAGTAAGTAAGTCTATGTACCCAGTCAGTATCAGTAGCCAACCTCAGGGGGCCGACATAAGCGTTACCAATAGAGCCGGTGAAACCGTTTTTTCCGGTAAGACGCCAACGACCGTCACCTTGAAAGCTGGCGCGGGTTTCTTCAAAGGTGAAACCTACACCGTCGCTTTCAGCCATGAAGGCTCTGCCTCACATACCGCTCAAATTGAACGGGGTGTAGACGGTTGGTATATCCTGGGCAACCTTCTGTTCGGCGGACTTATTGGCTACCTCATCGTTGATCCTGCCACGGGAGCTATGTGGACTCTGAGTAATCTTCATGTTGATTTGAGCGCTGATTCCTCAGCATCGATTCGAGGACAAATGCATATCGTTTCAGTTGATGCGTTGCCGCAACATCTGCGTTCGAAGATGGTGCGTATCAACTAGAACTGATGGCGGCATAACTAGCGAAAAGCACCGTACAACTTTTCTCGCCGGTTATGCCGTCGCCGACATAAACCCGCGGCGCATTACGATCTTGCCGTGCGGGCAGACAACAACGAGACCGTTCTCGCCGACTTCGAAATCAAGTGCACCTTTGGGGTCGAGTCGTTACGGCAGTCTCTCGTACGGTTTCCGCGTAGGCGCTTGTAGAGCCCTACCATAGCCCGAGACGTCGCGATCCAGCGATAGCATGCGCATAGTGGGCAACTCGCCCGCTACATGCCAGGCGAATCATTTGTGCTCGCCTAGGCGACAGAAGTCCTTTAGTCTGGATAGTATCCGGACTACAGCCCGCGGCGGCTGATCCCGCAAAGACAGGCATGGCGCGTCACCCGACTTCCGCACTGGCCTTAGCATACAAGTGGCTTCTTGCTTGCGCGCTATCGGCACTTGCCCCGGCACCTGGGGCATCAGCTGCCCTCGGAGAGTTCGTCGCCGACCCACCATGGCCGCTGTGTGGACGCATCAGTGAATCCCCCCCTGTGGGGTGGGCGCTGGGAGACGACTGCCCGGCCGTCCGCCACGGCAACGTGTTGTTTGACGACGCGCCTATCTCGTCGAGTTTTGGACCACGCCAATTGGTCTCGGAAGGATTCCGCTACGACTTTCACCGTGGTATCGACATTCCCACACCGGCCGGCACCCCGCTGTTCGCGGTCGCCGCTGGTGAGGTCATCAAGGCCGGAGTCGATGCCGCATTCACCGACCCGGTAATCGCCATTCGGCATTTTCGTCCGGGAGCGAGCAGCTGTTCTGTCGAGGGAGGCTGTTACACCTCGATGTACCTGCACGTCTCAACGGTGGCAGTGGCTCTCGGCAGCACCCTCACCAAAGGTCAATACATCGGAAACAGCGGTACCAGTTCAGCCTCAGGTTTTGAACACCTGCATTTAGAGATTCGTGACGCGCCTCCGAGCGATCCCCACAGTGCATGGCAAAAAGACTGCGTCCACCCTCTCGCCCTCCTGCCCTACGACGACAGCGGTGCATCCAACATCAACCTCGTTATAAACAGTGTAAATACCGCCTCACCGCTAGCGCCTATCGTCACAGCATCGGTAACCATTCCCATGGGAGTGGAACTAGACTTCGAGCGTATCGAAGCCGAGGTCTTCGCGCGCGGCCCAGGTGGTCAGCTCTCGCCGGTTGCTCAACCGGGAAACACGGCCTTGGGTAACACCGTCGAGGGCGGAGGCTACGCGGTTGATCCTCCATGGTTCTCGGTGAACGAGAGGAAACGAGGCGGCTTCACCACAAACGTCAAGTGGCAACTCAAAAATGCCGCCGCCACCGATATCAACGACTTTCTCGCTCCCGATCTCGATGCTGATGTAACCTACTCTTTGTGCGTGTTCGACAGCTCGGCCGGACAACAGCCGGTGCTCGCCGCGGACTTTTCCGGCATGGCACGCTGCGGCAGTAAACCTTGTTGGAAGAAGCTGGGCGGTAGGGGCTTCAAGTTCTCGAACCGTAGGGGAATTCCTTTGGGTATTAACAGTGGCAAGTTCATAGCGGGTGTAGATGGGAAGACTCAAGCCAGAATCGTCGGCAAGGGCCCGAAGCTAGTGGATGTCACCTTACCGTTGGTGTTCCCACTCACGGCTCAGTTAATCGCCACCAATGCGACACAGACACGCTGTTGGCAAACTGATTTCGCCGCTTCCCAGAAGAATTCGAGCGGTGCCATGAAAGCAAAGTCACCATGAGACCCAACACCCTCGACACAATGCCAGGCCTGGAACTTCCTCATCACCTGGCCGATACTCATGAACAAGGATGTGTACCCAGTGAACACCAGCTCGTCACGCGCCGAGCGACGACGTAAGAGTGGGGGCCAGCATAAACGTTGGCCCTGGCGCAATGATTCTCCGTCGCTGCGTTTCGCGCTTCGATTTTTCGTGTTCCTAGGGGTGCTGGCATTGCTTGCGAACAGCGGGGTTGCCGCCGGGCTCACACAGTCGGTAACCACGCTCGTCGCGCATATGTCTCACGCTGTGCTTGTGGCCGCCGGAAGTCCTGCACGGCTTGTCGCCAACACTATCAGCGGCAGCGGCGCTGCAGTCCGCGTTACCTCAGAGTGCTCCGGCGTAGATTTGATGGCCTTCGTAGTGGCCGCGGTCCTGGCCTTCCCTGCCCCACTGCGGGCAAAGATAACCGGAGCGTCGACAATGATCCTGATAGTCGTTTGCGTCAACACCTTACGAGTAGCATCGCTTTACGCTCTTGCTGCATATTGGCCGGATCTGTTTGACGTCGCCCACCATTACCTTTGGCAGGCCCTATTGATTATCGTCGCAGTCAGCGCTTGGAGCTTGTGGGCAGCACGGGTAAACCAATCCATTCCGCCCGTGAGCTAGGATCGCGTCTGTGATGGGCCCTCGATTTATCAGACACATTGCAGTCACGGTCGCTCTGCTCGCGCTTTGCGTGATTCCAATGAGACGAGTGGCCTCACCGCTCTATGCGCAAACGGTCATGCACATCGCGCAAGCGTTAGTGATCACCGCGGGACCTACGCGGCAGTACCTGTCATATGGCGATCAGCACTTAGAGATTGACCGTCGCGACTTTCTCCGTGAGTACTTTCGAGACCAGGATGTCGCCCCATCCGGTTATAATGTCCTCGTAATTTGGATGTGGATCGCGGCAGCATCGGATCTTCCACGTCGCCGAAGGATACGTTTAGCAGCTCTAGCGACCAGTGTTAGCGGCGCCGCTGAGGTCTTGTCACTGGCATGCAGCGCAGCAGCCTGGTACCGCGAATCGGCCGCATATTCCGTATCGATCGGTGTTGAGTATCTGGGAGGTACAACTGCCATCTCCAACCTTGCCGCATCATTCGGCCACTTGGGACTGCTGGTCGTTCCAGCGGTATTCGCGGTCGCGGCGTTCCCCGGCTTCGCAATGCTGGGCTTATCGGTTTCGAGACCCGGCCCTGAATCTAAGCCGTAGTGCCCGCGAACGCTCAATGGGCCCAAGCGAGAAGCGCCGTAACCGTCGTGAAGATGGCAGACAACATCGAGCAGTTTGAGCTGATACCAAGCGACATGATCAATGTCGTCAAACCGGCGCTCGATCGTTGGGGGATACAGTTCGCGCTTGAAACCTTCCCTCTTCCCAACGACTGCAGCACCATGGCCTATGACGTGACGGGTGCCCTGCTCGTGCTAGACACCATAGCCGGATGGGGTATTAGCGTCGACTACATGACGCCATCCGGAGGCGACAACGGCATGCATGTGGCCATCAACACCTGCGGATGGTCGATTCCGCAGACCGTACAGATGTTTGTGGATTATGAGAACGGGATCCACGCGCGACCCGAGTACGCCAACATAAAGATTGGCGTGATCGGGTCATGCAACCCGCGGCTGCACTAAAGGAATGGGCGGATACCTACGGCGTTCAGACTTTGGCGAGTAACCTCTGGCGCCGGGCGAACCATAAGATCAGTCCCGGCAACAGCAGCGCTAAAAGCAGCAGCCCCCAGCGCGACAGAGCCGGCACCGTCGGCGGTGGTGGCGGCGGAAGAGTATCAGCCATCCGCTGATCCACCCAATCTACGATAGCCTGGTTGTAGTCGCCTCCGCCGCTTAGTTGATCTCCGATCGGAGTGGCCCGAGTATAAGGGTACTTCGAAGGAGAGTGGACGTTACAGGCGCCTGGCGTGGTGGTGCCCAGATCGTTGACGCAGACTTCCACACTAACCGAGCGCCCCGCGCCGCCAGGCGGATTGGCGGTGATGGCATCACGATAGGGGGTGTGCTCGTGAGCGCAGCCGGGCTCGGTGAAGGGATTGCCCTGAGCGTCGGTGTAGTTTTGCAGCACCGAGCCACAACAAGCCGGATCTCCGGTGTTCCACAGGTGGTAGATGGGAACACTAATCAGTCCGGCTGCAACAATATCTTCGGGGTACAGCGCCGAGGTCGCCAGCGGGCCGATCTTGGGTATCAGAAGAGCCCGATCATAGGGAAAGGGCATACAAAACAAGTCGGCGTTGTCGTCGATGCCAGGCCCCATCACATGAGAGTCCGAGACGATGCCCGAGAGCAGAATACCTTCGCGCTCGAAAGAATAGGCGACACCAAAGCTGCCGATCGAACCGGCCGAGGTTCCATGGAGGAATACGTTGGAGGTGGCAACACGATTGCGCGTAAACGCTATCGCCGCCTTGGTGGCCAGCAGCCCATCGGCCGCGCGGGTCTGACCGTTCTCATCGGGGGAGTTGGGGTTATTCAGATCCGGCACGCCCACACCGGAGTAGACATCGTGGTCGCAGAGCGAAGGCAGCATGAAACGAAACCCAGCAGGATGGGTACGTATCCGGTCAACGAGGCCGGCCTCGTGCATGACGCTGCTAAGTTTGCTTATGCTCTCCTGATTGTTAGAGAAGATAAATTCGATGGGGATGTATTCCCCAAGAGCGTTGTAGGCCCCCACCCCGCCACCGTGCATGCGCACCCATAGGGGCCGCTCGGTGGTCAGCGGCAAACCATCGGGGTAGACGATGAGGAAGGTCTGGTAGCCGCTGGCGC
>CAZPPZ010000035.1:10679-18821 GCA_964588545.1 uncultured Myxococcales bacterium
CTGGTAGCCGCTGGCGCCGCAGGTGTAGGCGCGGTTCTCATAGTACTCGCCGGTGAAGCCCTGATCGCTAATCGTACTGATGAGAACGATCTGACTGGTTGAGTAGGGATCGTCGATGCTATGGCCGCCCCAGGGGTCGGTTTGTGCCAGCGCGGCATCGCCCATCACCACTACACCGGACATACACGCCGCTACCAATAGTCCAGATATCCTAAGGTGCATTTTATTATCGTACCACGTGTCTGCCAAAGAGAAAGCCTCGGTACAGTCTCAGAAGAGTGACCACGCCCTTATTTTGGTGACCACGTTGGTCACGCTCATACCCTAGGAACTGCTCGCGACGACTAGCAATTCGGCACGACTCATCACCGATACGATCTACCCCCGGAGGTGCCACTGTTCGCGCTACCTCCGAATGCTCCGGCATCAACTAGATGGCCTCTGGTCATCTCAGACGCATTCACGATCGCCAGGTTGCAGGGGCTCACGCCGGGCGAACCATAAGATCAGTCCCGTCAACAGCAGCGCTAAAAGCAGCAGCCCCCAGCGCGACAAAGCCGGCACCGTCGGCGGTGGTGGCGGGAGAGTATCAGCCATCCGCTGGTCCACCCAATCGACGATAGCCTGGTTGTAGTCGCCTCCGCCGCTTAGTTGATCGCCGATCGGAGTGGCTCTGGTATAGGCATATTTCGACGGCGAGTGAACGTTACAGACCCCAGGCGTGGTGGTGCCGAGATCGTTGACGCAGACCTCAACGCTGACCGAGCGCCCAGCACCTCCGGGAGGGTTAGCCATGATAGCATCGTGGTAGGGGGTGTGCTCGTGTGCGCAGCCGGGCTCGGTGAAGGGATTGCCCTGAGCGTCGGTGTAGTTTTGCAGCACCGAACCGCAACAAGACGGATCTCCTCGGTCCCACATATGGTATATGGGAACGCTGATCAGTCCGGCTGCAACGATATCCTCAGGATACAACTCCGAGGACGCCAGTGGGCCGAGCTTGGGCAGCACCAATGCCCGATCGTAGGGTACTGGCATACAAAACAGGTCGGCATTGTCATTGATGCCGCGCCCGAAAACATGGGAGTCCGAAACGACGCCCGAGAGCAGAATGCCTTCGCGCTCGAAAGAGTAGGCGACTCCAAAACTGCCAATCGATCCCGCCGAGGTTCCATGGAGGAATACGTTGGAAGTGGCAACATGATTGCGCGTAAATGCTATCGCCGCCTTGGTGGCCAGCAGCCCATCGGCCGCGCGGGTCTGGCCGTTCTCATCGGGGGAGTTGGGGTTATTCAGATCCGGTATGCCCACACCAGCGTAGGCATCGTGGTCACAAAGCGAAGGCATCACGAAACGAAACCCAGCAGGATGGGTACGAATCATGTCCACCAGTCCGTCCTCGTGCATGAATTTGCTAAGCTTGTCGACGCTCTCCTGATTGTTCGCGCCGACGGTAAAATCGGGGACGTATGCTCCCTGAGCATTGTAGGCCCCTATCCCACCACCGTGCATGCGCACCCACAGGGGCCGCTCGGTAGTCAGCGGCAAACCATCGGGGTAGACGATGAGGAAGGTCTGGTAGCCGCTGGCGCCGCAGGTGTAGGCGCGGTTCTCATAGTACTCGCCGGTGTAGCCCTGATCGTAAACCGTAGAGATAGGAACGACCTGGTCGATCGAGTAAGGGTCGTCGATGCTATGGCCGCCTCAGGGGTCCGGAACTACCGCCGCCGCTTCGCCAATCACCATTACACAAACGGCACACGCCGCTACCAATAGTCCGAGTAGAGTTCTAGGGTGCATTCTTCGATACTACCAAGCTGCCAACAAAGAGGAAGCCTCAGCACAGTATCACCCGGGTGACCGCACACTGTGGTTGTGGTAGCCTTAGGCTTGCACCGTCAAGCCTCCCCCTGTTCGCCCCCGATTGCGGGGCACAAGATACTTGAAGGTGATTTTTTTCTGTGTCCAGGTAAGTGATTACTGGCCAGCCCAATACAGGAGCATGAGAATGTCGGATTTTTCAGATTTTAAAGTGGCGGACATGTCGCCGGAAAACGTCGCATGGGGACGCAAGGAGCTGACCATAGCCGAAACCGAAATGCCGGGGCTGATGGCCATCCGCAAAAAGTATACAGCCGAGCAGCCACTCAAGGGCGCACGCATTGCCGGCTCGCTACACATGACTATCCAGACCGGCGTATTGATTGAAACCCTGATCGCACTCGGGGCAGAGGTGCGCTGGGCGTCGTGCAATATTTTTTCTACTCAGGATCACGCCGCAGCCGCCATCGCAGCCAAAGACGTCCCGGTCTTCGCCCTCAAGGGCGAGAGTCTCGAAGAGTACTGGGAGTACTGCCATGCCATCATGGAGTGGCACGACGGCGGCACCCCCAACATGATCCTCGATGATGGTGGCGACGCCACCGCCCTGCTCATCCTCGGCGCCAAGGCAGAAAAGGATCCCTCGGTACTCGATAGTCCTGGTTCCGAAGAAGAAGTGTGTATGTTTGCTTCAATAAAGAAGCGCCTGGCTGCCCAGCCGGGTTATTACACCACCCGCCGTGATGCGATTCGCGGCGTTACCGAGGAGACCACCACCGGCGTGCACCGTCTCTACCAGATGCACGAGCGCGGTGAATTGCCATTCCCGGCGATCAACGTCAACGATTCGGTTACTAAGTCTAAGTTCGACAACCTTTACGGTTGCCGCGAATCGCTGCTCGACGGTATCAAACGCGCCACCGATGTAATGATCGCCGGCAAGATCTGTGTGGTGCTGGGTTACGGTGACGTGGGCAAGGGCTGCGCGCAGGCCTTCAAGGGTATGGGTGCGACCGTTTGGGTTACAGAGGTCGACCCAATCTGCGCGCTGCAGGCCGCGATGGAAGGCTACCGCGTGGTAGACATGAATGAAGCCTGCAAGCTCGGCAACATTTTTGTCACCACCACCGGCAACTACCATGTCATCACCCACGATCACATGGTAGCGATGCCCGACCAGGCCATCGTCTGCAACATCGGCCACTTCGACAACGAAATCGACGTAGCAAGCCTGAAGAAATACGAGTGGGACAACGTCAAGCCGCAGGTGGATCAGATCATCTTCCCCGATGGCTCGCGCATTACCCTTCTGGCCGAAGGACGGCTAGTGAACCTCGGCTGCGCGACAGGTCACCCGAGCTTCGTCATGTCCAACTCCTTCTCCAACCAGACGCTGGCCCAGATCGAGCTGTTCAATCAGACCGGCGAGTACAAAGCCGAAGTCTACACCTTGCCGAAGAAACTAGATGAGGAAGTAGCGCGTCTACACCTCGCCAAGATCGGCGCGAACCTGACGCCGCTGTCGCAGCAACAGGCTGATTACATCGGTGTACCGGTAGAAGGTCCGTACAAGCCCAATCACTATCGCTACTAATCAGCGTTGGACTAGTGACGAATAGCATCACTTGACTGATCAGAACTCGTTAGGCCTACGATCGCCGTGGGGAGTGCTGCGGACCGGCGGAGGTCAGCGCGTTGACTTGTCGCGCCGGATCTCGACGTATCGGGTTAACCCGCCCCTGTATGTTCGGCCACCGGTTGGCATTGTTTCAACATGACCTCGCTCAGCAAGACATAGATCCGGCAGAACCCTCCACCGCTGCAGTAAGAAGCTCTATTCTATAGTCTGCGCATCCAGCTCAAAGCTGGGCGCGCCTGGACTGGGCTGTGCCACCGCGTGCACGTCTACGGCGGTAAACCACCCCGCTCCGGTGGCTAGCTGTCCGTAGTCACCAAGCCGCACTGCGACTCCCACACTCGCCGGCTTATCGCCGTTGGAAACGAAGATTCTCAGACGGCGCCAGCCGCTGTCGCCGCGCAGGTCGGCAGTGTGGATGCCAGAGGGTCCAACCAGCGATAGCTGGACACCGGTGGTCCCCCCGCTCACACCCTCACTGCGAGCTTCGGTACTAATCTCGTAGGTGGTGTTGGCGTCGAGAACGACGTCCTGAATCAGCCAGCTGTCGGCCGGGGCCCGGTTAACCAGACGAGCACAGCGAAGCCCGCGGGATCCGCACTCAGGAAAGCTGATCTCGACGGAGTCCGGATTCGCCCCCGCGACTCGTCGTTTCCACTTCGCATCCTTGTCACCAAACGAAGGATCCTCGACTAGGTTTTGCGCTGCAACGGCGAAGCTAGGAGAGCTCCGCGGTGACTTTCTCGCGTGTATAACTTGGAAGCCCCAGCGATCGCCACGATGGTCAGAAAACGTTCTCGTTGAGACAATCCTATCGGTGCGCCGGCGGGTACGGGCTGCCACCCACGCGTGGCCAGCGTCGAGATTGAAGAGCAGCCCGGTAAGCACATCGGCGCGACCGTGGGTAAGCGCCGACACGTCTTCAAGAGTTTCGCTGCGAGCGTTCTCCCAACGTTGCAGCGGACGCGAGTTGGCGAGGCCAGGATAGAACACACCCCAGTCAAGAACGTAGACCGACTCGACCTCGGACGCGACAGCCGCGCGCCACGCATCCACTGCGTTCCAAGTGACCCCATAGAGCCCCCTCAGTGGCCGCGCAACTCGCAGCTCTGCCAAGCCCTGATAGCCTGTGTAGGCAAAAAATAGTGCAAGGGCCACGCTCAAGCCCGCGCAGAGGATACGACCCCGGCCAAGCTCCGAGACCAAATAGGCAAGGGTGAGATACAAGAACGGCTTGATGACGACGATGTGGTGTGATGCCCAGGCATGAGTCGTGAGGGTTATCGCGGCAACAAGCCCAAGCAAGAACAGGCCCAGGTACAGCGGTGTAGCCGCATCCTCACGACGGTCACGCAGCCTCGCGAGCCCAACAGCAAGACCGGCAGCAGTGGTAATAGCGAACAAAGCACATATCGCGACTCGGTAGGCTAGGTAGACTCCACCGGGATGCTCGAGATTGACCTCGACGTAGCGATGATACGCCGAAAATGGATCGCCGAGCTTGATGAGGTATGCAAGATGCCGGGCCAAATCCTCCGCACTCGTGGGCAACGCCCCCGCATCGAAGCCATGTTTAACACTGTCCAGGTACTGAGGAACCACCGCATAGACACCGGCCAATCCGCCGGCCACGCCCAGCAACGTCCACACCCACGATCGCCAACGACCTCTACGCGGTTGGGTGAGCGAGGAAAGCGTGAATGCTCCCAGTCCGGAACCAACATACCAGAGGAAATTTACCCGATCCCAGATTCCAACCAGCACCGCCATGGCCAGAGCCAACGCCCGCCACCAGCGAGGACGGGCAAGGCTGTCGTGCAGCAGTGCCACCAGCGCGACGGCCGCCAAGAGGTCGAGCACAATCGGGCCCTCGTCGGTTACGCCTAGAACCAGCAGCGAGGTATCGCCGAGCAGCAGCGCGAGGCACAGCCACGCCGCCAGCAACCCGCCACCAGCCAAACGGTAGGCTGTCCAGCTAACAGTCGCTATCAACACCGCCACCCCGGTCGCGTTAGCGATGCGGTAGCCACTTACCGACAGCGGGACTCCCGTGGCTCCATAGATGAACGCCTTGGGCGCGCCAACGTAGGCATAGGCCCGCACCGGTACCCGCAGGCCGAAAAACTCACTGGTATAGGAGGCCAACAGCGCGGTGTGAGCCTGTGCAGGCTTGACGTACCACGCAAGCGGCAGCGTGGGTAAGTACTCGTCCTGGTGAACGGGCGGAAGTGCGGGCCACAACGACACCATCACCAACGCGATAGCGGCGCTACCAGCCGCTACCAGCGCGATGACATTCCTAGCGTCGCCTCTAAACAGACTCCGCACAGGTTTCCTCAAAGTCGACAACCACCTTGGCCAGCCCAGACATTTATACGCAGCCCTCATCCTCAACAAGGATCGGCATGCGTAGCGGTACAGCTCACGGTCCTCGGCGCGACCACCTGTATTCGGCGAGCTGAGCCAATCTCGAGATCGCATCCGCAACAGAATGGAAATCGCAATGAGCGAACGCTGGCTAGCACGCCTGCTCCGACAACCACTTCCCACTGTCCACGTGAAGTGCTAGGAGACAGACGCAATTTCGAGTTATCCCCCTTTGGGCAGTTGGACGCCACTTGGGCTGGACCACGACGAAGAGGCAACACAAAGGAGCGAGAATCATGGACAAGGAATCGCAGCTGCAACGGCCGGTCTCGCACCCGCACATTACCTCCATCATCTGCGTGCTCGCTGCCATGGCTATTTCCTCGTGTGCCACGGAGTCGCATCGTACCGTAGTCGCAGAAACCGTCGCGTCTCACGGAACGCCATACAGCGGTACCAAGCACACGCTTATCGTCGGTAGGTTCCAGAATCGTTCAACCTACATGCAGGGAATATTCTCCGAGGGTGGGGATCGGCTCGGCAGCCAAGCCAAGACCATCCTCAAAACCCACCTGCAACAATCCGGTCGTTTCGTCGTCGTCGACCGAGACAACATGGGTACGATCGCGCGTGAGGCTGAGATACGCAGCGAGAAGCAGGACCTCAAGGGTGCTCAAGTCGCGGTCACCGGAGATGTTACTGAGTTCGGCCGGCGCACCACCGGTGACATACAGCTATTTGGCATACTCGGGGCGGGCAAGAAACAGCTCGCGTATGCCAAGGTAGCTCTCAATATCGTCGACGTTCACACTTCCGAGATAATTTATTCGTCCCAAGGAGCAGGCGAATTCGACCTGAGCAATAGAGAGGTTATTGGGTTCGGAGGTACGGCGGGTTATGACGCAACTCTGAATGGTAAGGTGCTGAACCTTGCCATAACCGAGGCCGTAAACGGCTTGGTCGCGGGCCTGGAGCGCGGTGAGTGGTCTCCAACGCATTCGCAATGAACTCACGCCGACGCTGCGTTCTTGCGGCGACGATCGTAATATCTCTGGCCTCCGGCTGCGCTAAACCGGCACTGCTGTACCGCTGGGGTGAGTACGAGAACCTCGTCTACGACATGTACGCGAAGCCCGGTGAAGCCGACCCCGCGACACAGACAGCCAAGCTATCTGCCGACATCGCCCGCACCGAAGCCGAGGGGCAAAGAGTTCCCCCAGGAGTTCACGCCCACCTGGGCTACATCTACTACAGCCGGGGTAATGTGGAGCAAGCCTACCAAGAGTTCGCGATTGAGAAAGAGTTATTCCCAGAGTCCACTGTTTTTGTAGACGGCATTCTTGAGAAGATGAAGAAATGATAGTGGAGTCGCATAAAATGCGCTGGTTCGGTCTTGGCGTACTCGTGTTGTGCTCGTCTTGTGCCACCGCGACCCAGGATTACCAATCGTACCGAGCCCACATGCCACGGTCGATTCTCGTCTTACCGCCTCTCAACGAGTCCACCGACGTAAACGCACCCTACTCGTATCTATCCACGGTTACACGGCCCTTGGGCGAATGTGGATACTATGTGTTTCCGGTCGCGGTCGTCGACGCGTTTATGAAAGACAATGGCCTCCCCACCCCCGGCGAGATGCACACCGTATCCCTCCGAAAGATCAGCCAAGTATTCGGCGCTGACGCGGTAATGTACGTAAGTATCGAGCAGTGGGGACAGAAGTATCAGATCCTCAGCTCAACGACGGTGGTCAAGGCTCGCGTCCGCTTGGTCGACGTTGGCACCGGCACACTGCTCTGGCAAGGCACCGTACAGGCGGCAGAAGGATCAGGCGGTAGTGGCAATTTGCTCGCCGATCTGATCGTTGCGGCGGTGGAACAAGTGGCCAATACCATTGGTGATCGCACGCATGGTGTAGCGCGTCAGGCCAACGTGGCCGCATTCCTCCACAAGAACACCGGGCTGCTCTTTGGACCGCGTAGCCCAAACTACGCTTCCGACACTCGCGGCCGCTAACACGATGACAAGATCCCGCCGCTCCGGCGGCTGTCTTAGCGACTCAGTTGTGCTAAGAGCACCCAGCCGCACACGATCGCGTTCGTGTATGCCAACCGGCTCCCAAGGTTAATCGGGGGACTTCAACATGGCCATAGAGAAATCGAGATTTGTAGAGGCGTTCTGGAACATCCACCCGCATCTGTACCGCTGGAGCGGTGGCAGAATCGGCGGCAAGATGATGAACCTGCCGATACTGCCTCTGACCACCACCGGGCGGCGCTCAGGGCAGGCCCCCCCCCGTCCACTGCGCCAACTCACGCCCG
>CAZPPZ010000036.1:0-18426 GCA_964588545.1 uncultured Myxococcales bacterium
CTTGCTTGGCAAAACGATTTCCAGCCGGTGAATGCGCATTGACGGCGAGGCCGTGGGCGCTGGCGCAAAGCCGCAAAAAGGCGCGCCCGCCCCTCTGAACCGATCGTGCTCATCGGCCTCAACGAGCAGGTGATGCACGACTTTATCGGTCAGTACGTCGGCAAAGACATCCGCGACCGGGTCATCATCAGCGACACCTCTCGGCAGGGTTACGTTGCGGTCGATGGTATTACCGGGGCCACGGTAACAGCGGTGGCCGAGAATGCGACTATTCTCGAGGCGGGTCGCAGCGTAGGCCGCAGTGTCGGCATCGTCAAAGCTTCGGAGTTGCGCAGCCGACGGCCGTCGCAGACTTTCGAGGCTCTGGACTGGGCGGGGCTTATGGGTCGAGGAGCGATCGGCGAGCTGGTAGTGCAGCCCGGCGACATCGACCAGGACGACGGGCCCGAAGTACTAAACATACGTTTCGCGGTTCTCGACCCACCCAGCGTCGGCAGAAATCTGCTCGGCGAGCACTTCTACAAGATTGTCGAGCGGCGGCTCAAGGACAAAGGCGGTAGTGCCTTGTTCGTCGGTGCTACGGGCAGCTCGTCTTTTAAAGGTGCAGGCTTCGCTCGCGGCGGGATTTTCGATCGCTTCTCTCTCGAGCAACGCGGCGATCTCTTCGTCTTCAAAGATGTCGACTTCATAAACTTCTTCGATCTTGCTCCAGAACAGAGCCCGAGGCTCAAAGAAGGCGGAATCTTCTTCATAGAGAGTAGCCGCTTTGATCCCACCGATGAGTTTACGCTGCATCTCACGCTTCCGTACCGGGTAAACGACAAGCGTACCTATGGAACGTTTCTGCGTGACTACCAACTGCCCAAGGAATTTGTCGTCGAGGACGTTCCGTTCTGGGTAACTCGCTGGCACAGCCAAGCGCTGCAGGTGTCGCTCTTCGTTAGCTTCTTGCTCGCGACCACGGCGATGTTTGCCTTTCGCAAGCGGCTGGTGCCTTACCGCCATCTTCTTCATTACTCGGTAGCGGCGGTGTCGGTGGTCTGGGTTGGAATAGTCCTCAAGGCCCAGCCGAGCATGACCCAGGTGTTTACCCTGGCGAATTCGGCTGCGCGCCAGAAGTTTCCCTTAGAAGTATTTCTTTCCGAGCCCGCGATTTTTATGTTCTGGATCCTCATAGTGCTCTCGCTGCTGGTGTGGGGGCGGGGGTTCTTCTGTGGATGGCTGTGTCCTTACGGTGCTCTGCTCGAGCTGTTGGTGGCGCTGTGGGTGCGGATCTGCCCGGAAAAGACCCGCAAGCGGATCGACGCCTGGCAGCCGGGGCCACTGTGGCGCGCGGGTAAGTACGTGACCTTCCTCTTCCTGGTTGCGGTGGCGTTGGTGAACCTGCCGGCCGCCGAGCGGCTCGGTGAGGTTGAGCCCTTCAAGACCTTCATACTCCGGCTCGCGCGTCCGGTTCCGTTTGTGAGCTACTTTGTGGTGGTGACCTTGCTCTCGGCGGTGGTCTACCGCTTCTTCTGCCGCTTCCTCTGTCCGCTTGGTGGCGGTCTGGCGATTCCCTCGAGTTCACCCTTGCGGCGTTTGATCCGCTATGAACAGTGCTCTTCGTGCAAGATCTGTTTCCGCGGCTGCGAGCCCAAGGCGATTTCTCTCGAGACTGGTGAGATCAACTACCGCGAGTGCCTGCAGTGCTGGGACTGTCAGATGACGGCGACCGAGGAGAAGGTCTGCCCGGAGCTGATCCAGGCCAAGCGTGCAGGGCGATCTCCTCGGGTTGTGACTGGGGCGTTGTGCTTGGCGATGGTGTTTTCGTCGTCGCAGTCGATGGCGGCGACACTAAGCGTAACGCCCGGGCCTGCTGCGATAGGGGCAGCGATCGCGGCGAGTTCCCCCGGGGACACCATTGTCGTCGAGCCGGGTGTTTATCGTGAGAACGTCATTATCACCCATCGTCTCACTCTAGTTGGCAAGAAAGGCGTGGTGATTGACGCTGGAGGCAGCGGCCACGCTCTAGTCGTTGATGCTTCCGAAAGCGTGGTTGAGGGGCTCACTCTACGCAACTGCGGCCGCGACCAGGACATGTCGGAGTCCGGCATTCGCATCGAGAAGAAAGCCCGCGGCGTGAAGATTCTGCGAAACCACATCGAGAACTGCCGCTTTGGTATCTGGGTGCACGGTAGCCAAGATGCGCAGATCATCGATAACCGTGTCGATGGCATCAGCGAAATTCCCCGTGGCCAGCGCGGCGATTGCATTCACCTATGGGCGGCGCGTGGAGTCTTGGTCAAGGACAACAAGATCTCCGAGTGCCGCGATGGCATCTACATGGAGCTGGCCAAAGACTGCCGTATTATCGGCAATAGCATCGTCAAGTCGCGCTACTCGGTCCATACGATGTGGTGCGACCGCAGCGTTTATAACGAGAACTTTGCGGCTGAAAACTACGTCGGGCTGGCGCTGATGTTCTCCAAGGGCATCGAGGCCAAGAGAAACACCATCTATGACAACTCAACCCACGGCATACTGTTTACTCAAGTAACCCGCAGCGAAGCTTCAGGCAACGTCATCATTGGCAATACCAAGGGCGTGTTCGTTTATAACTCTCTGTACAACACCATCCGCGGGAACTTGATCGCCCGAAACAACCTCGGGCTGCACTATTGGGGTGGGGCAGAGGATAATGTTCTCGACGACAACAACCTCATTGGCAACGAGATTCAGGTTAAGTTCGTTGCTGCCCGCGATCAAGAGTGGCCGGGCAACTTCTGGAGCGACTACGTGGGCTGGGATCTCGATGGCAACGGTCGTGGGGATGTTCCCTATAAGTCGAATACCCTGGTGGACTCCTTGCTGTGGAAGTATCCGATGGCGAAAATGCTCCTGGCTAGCCCGGCCTTGCAGATGCTGGCGATGGCGGAGAGGGAATTCCCAGTGATTACCGTACCCAAAGGAGTGGACCCGAGTCCACGAATGCAACCTACGATGCCAGGATGGCAGGAGCTGCTCGATAAGTATCCGGCCAAAGCCCACAACTATTACGGCAAGTTGGCCAAGCTTCCGCATATTCCTGGAGAGCAGCGATGATCCGTCTGGAGGGTGTAAGCAAGACATTCGGCAGCGTGGAGGCCCTGCGTTCGCTCGATCTGGAGATCCATCGGGGGCAGTGGCTAGGACTGTTCGGCCACAATGGTTCGGGCAAGACTACACTGCTGAGGATCCTACTGGGGCTGTCGCGACCCTCTGCCGGCGCGATCCTCATCGATGGCGAAGCACCCAATGCCGAGCGCTGGCTGGCGCTGCACCGGGAGCTGGGCTTCATGCCCGAGAGGATCGCCTTTTACCAGAACATGACAGGAGTGGAGACGCTAGGATACTTTGCCTCGCTTCGTGGCCTAGGCTCTGCCGTCGTCGGGCCGGCGCTGGAGAGCGTAGGCTTGGCAGCGGCGGCATCGAGGAAGGTGGTCGAGTATTCTAAGGGTATGCGCCAGCGGCTCAACCTGGCTCAGGCGCTGCTCGGTAGCCCCAAACTGTTGGTCTGCGATGAGCCTATAGAAGGGCTAGACCCAGAAGGCGTGAGGGATTTCTTCCGGCTGATTCGTTCTACCGGAGTCGAGACGGTGGTGTTGTCGTCGCACCGAATCTCGGAGGTCTCGAGTCGTGTCGATCGTATCTGTGTGCTTGGCGCTGGTCAGATCAAGGCGCTGGGTTCGGTAGAGGAGATCTTCGAGAAACTCGAGTTGCCGGTACGCGTGCATATCTATCCAGTTGGCTCGCTCAACGGAACGCTCGATGCTGCGGTCAAACGCTTGGGTGCTACCCTCATGGTTGCCAAAGACGGGATTTTGGTGGTGGAGGTGCCGCAGCCGCGCAAGACGGAGTTTCTTCTGGGTCTCCATGCTTGTGGCGATGCGATCAGGCATCTGCACGTTGAGGAGCCGAGCCTGGAGCGGGTGTATTTTGAGACTGACTAAGACGAGTTCTTGCATCGCGCGTAAACAGCTCAGCGATGGGCTGCGCAACCGCTGGATCTGGATGGTTTCTGGATTGCTCGCAGTGGCGGTGTTGGTCATTGCCTTCTTCGGTGCGGTGCCGGTAGGTGTGGCCGGTGCCCATGGCGGCGACATCATAATTGCGAGCCTGATGAACCTGTGTGTTTACCTGGTCCCGCTGCTGTCGTTGATTCTCGGCTGCGGTGCGATCATCGACGAGAAACAAGGCGGCACTCTCGACTTGATCCTGGTCTACCCGGTGTCGAGCGCCGAGTATTTTGCGGGGACCTTTATCGGCTACGCGATGGCTCTGTCGGTTGCGATCATCTCCGGGTTTGGTCTGTCGGGAATCGTGCTGGCGTTGGCGTCCGACGTCAGTGTTGTCGCCTATGTCGAACTCACCGCCTTGGCGCTAGCCCTAGGGGTAGTATTCTTGGCCTTGTCCTTCCTGGTCTCGCTGGTTTCACGCGATAGGGGGAGAGCGGTAGTTTCGTCGGTGTTCGTGTGGATTTGCTCTGTGTTGGTATTTGATCTGGTATTGATCGGAGTGCTGGTAGTTTCGCAGGGCAACGTTCCGGCTAAAATGTTCTCGGCTCTGCTGCTTCTCAATCCTGCCGATGCATTTCGGATTCTTTGTTTTACCTGGATCGAAGGCGTTGCTGCACCGCTGGGCCTCTCCACAGTTTTGCCAGAAACCGCCTCGGGCCTTGCGCCGGCGCTTGCTCTGCTGCTGTGGGCGGCGGCGCCTCTGTGCTGGTGTTACCTGCTTTTTAAGAAACGTGCAGCCGATGATACGCTGGCCTAAACGGGCCAGGTGCCGGCTGGAGGAGAAAACGTGTACTACTACTTGATGTCGCCTGAGAGAATGTTTGCAGTCTTGGTGCTGGCTATCACGACCGTCGTTGCCGGCGGTAGCGAGCTGGCGTTGGCCGGTGAGGTACGTGGCCGAGTAGAAGCGGCTAGCGATGGTTCTCCAGCGGTGGTGTGGATCGAGGGGGTTGAGGCTTCGGCGGTGCCCAAGGTCGATACGCTGATCACGCATGAATCGGGGCAGTTCAAGCCCCAGCTTAGCATCGGTTTTGTCGGCAACGAATTTATTCTGCGCAACGAAGACAAGGCGCTGCACAACACCCACTTGTACATGCGTCTGGCCTACCAAGAGAAAGTCTCGGGTCGACCGCTGCGTCATGGTGCGACCTTGTTCAACGTGGCCTTGCCCAAGGCTGGCTCGGAAGTACACAAACTGATCAAGCCCGAGCACCGCTACCGGGACCGCACCGGGTTTATCGAGGCCGTGTGTAACCGCCACGCGGGGGAACATGCCTATGTCATGGTGTTTGATCATCCCTACGCGGTGATTACGAAGAGTGACGGTTCGTTTTCTATTGCCAACGTTCCCGCGGGAACCCACGAGATCCGTGTTTTTAGAGCTGGTGCGATCGAGGCGAAGCAGAGCATCGAGGTCAAAGAGTCTACGGCGACCGAGGTCGTGATCAAAGGCGGATGAAGCGGCGAAGGCTCACTGCCACAGCCGGCGTGATCGTGGCGGCCGGCTTATTGTGTATCACTTTGTGTTACAGCAGCGCCCGAGCGGCGGATGCGCGAGGCGTAGCGCTGCCCGAGTTTGAGCTGACCAACTGGGATGGCAGCCGCATCTCCAAAGACAGCCTGCGTGGCAACAAGACGATCATGGCGTTTACCTACGCCAAGTGTGTGATCGCCTGTCCGATGGTTACCTTTCAGCTCAAGAGTTTAGACCAGAAGATCGGGAGTCCGCCAAACTTGCGCTTCCTGCATATCTCGGTGAATCCGGCCGACGATACGCCCGAAGAGATTCTCGAACACTTCGCCAAACACGACATCGACCCTCGCAAGGATCCTCGCTGGCTGTTCGCGGGAGGCAGTGAAGAAGAGGTTGCGGTGGTGCTCAAGAAGTTTGGGGTCGAGGTAACGCGCAGGCCGGTCGCAGAAGGGGTGCTCATCGAGCATACGATAAAGATTCTTGTTATCGACGAGAGCGCCGAACAAGTGGCGCTGTTTGATACGTTCTACTGGGACGAAGGAGAGATGCTAGATGCCTTACAATCGTGATTTCGGCTTACCACTGGGTATGGATAGACGCGCCTTTTTGAAGGTCATGGGTTACGGCGGCGCCGGGCTGTTGGTCGGCGGATCGCTGCTGCCCTCGGCATTTGCCGCAGACTGCGACCGTTCGACCATCGCCAGTATGGAGATCGACGTCAGCTATCGCACTGAAGTAAAGAGCCTGCCGAGTAACGCACGCACGGTTCGAGTGTGGATGCCCCTGCCTCCCACCGATTATGCCCAGGAAGTGCGGGGTCTTTCGGTGAAGTGCTCGGTGCCTCACGAGCTAAGAGTGGAGAGTACCTACGCTAACAGCGTTGCTTGGGTGGAAACCCCGGCCGAGTCGGGCAAGTTCGTGTTGGAGGCGCGCTACAAGGTCTTGCGAAAACGAGTCGGGGCCGAGAAGGTGCCGCTCGATGCGCGGTCACGGAAAAAGTATCTCACGCTGACCGACCGCGTGCGCGTAACCGACGAAGTTGCAGCATTCACCAAGAGCGTGGTGGGCAGTGCGACACAACCCCTGGAGATTGGTCGCAGGGTCTATGATGCGATCATCGACACCTTGATTTATGACAAGAAGATCCCCGGTTGCGGTACCGGCGATACCGGCTGGATCATGAGACATAAGCGCGGAAAGTGTGACGACTATCATGCCTTGTTCATGGCGATGATGATCTCTCGTGGTGTGCCGATTCGTTGGGAGCAGGGTTTCCCGCTCCCCTATCCAGGCTGCGGCGGGCTGAGCAGTGGCGGCATCCAAGGCGACTGTTCCGGCGCCCACTGCTGGGCGAGTTTCTATGTTCCCGAGCTTGGCTGGGTGCCGGTGGATGTATCTGAGGGCGACAAGCAGCCGCCGATGCACGAGTTTTACTTTGGCCACCTCACGCCCAATCGCTTCAAGATATCTGAAGGGCGAGGGATACGGCTAAACCCAGGCCAGGGCGGAGACGCTTTGTCGACTTTCGCTTATGCCTACGCCGAGGCCGATGGTATTCCACTAATTTATCCGGAGAACTACGAGAACACTATCGAGTATACGATAACCGATTCAAAAACCGCGAAGCTGTGATTGGAACCAGCCGCAAAGCGACCGCCTGGGTGCTGAGCCTCGCGCTGCTAGCCGGGCTCGGCCTTGGTCGCTCCGCCGAGGCTGCGGTTACCGAGTTTGCCGAAGAGGGCAAGCCCCCTCCGCTGTTCGCGCTCAAGGATGAATTCGGCAAGACCCATCAGCTCGCGAAGCTGCTGGGCAAGCCGACCATCATCTACTTCACCCATAACCAGTGTCACTATTGCACCCAGGTGATAGCCTTTCTCAAGCGTGCGCATGAGGCCTACAGCAACCAGGGTCTTACCATAGTGACCATCAACGTGTGGGCGAACGGAGACGGCGGCGCTGAACTGATTCGTCGCTACCGCGAGCAGTTCGGGCTGCCCTTTAGAATGCTCGCGGGCAAGAACAACTCTCTGCTACGAGAATACGAAGTGAACTACGTGCCGATCTTGATCTTCGTCGGCCGAGACGGGTTGATACGCCGCATATTCCACCACTACATACTGCCCAATGATTTTAAAGCTGTAGTCAAAGAGATCGTCGAAGGCGACTAAGCGCCGGGTCCGTCGCTACAGAACGATCGTAAATACTTGATCAGTCCCGGCAGTTCTTCGGCCTTTACCCGTTTGGCAGCCGGCATTTGTGCAGACTTGCCTACCGACTCTCCACCATTGGTTATTATCTTCTTTAGGTAGGCCTCGTCGAGTGTCTTCATCCGCTCGCAGTCGCTTAGCTTGCCGGGGCGTACATCGAGCACCTCGGCGGCGGGGCCATCACCAGCTCCAGTATCGCCATGGCACTTGACGCAGTACATCTGATAACTCTGTTCGCCGGTCTTCGCCGCGGCCGCTGCGGCGAACAGCATCGGCACCAGTATGGCAAGCGCACAAGTTTTGAACGTTACAGTCAAGTTTCGCCCCCTTCGCTTAGCAAGTGTAACAGTCGACGGCGCGGCCTGAGTATGTCACTTAGCGTGTAGCTGTCCAGCACGTCGAGGAAGGCACCCAAAGCTTCTTGGAATATCGGCTGAATACGGCAACACGATTCGATTGGGCACTCGCTCGCATCCGTGGCGAAGCATTCGACGATCTCCATGTCGGTCTCGAAATCCCTGACTACCTCACCAAGGTTGATATCCTCAGGCGCCAGTGCAAGCCGCAGACCGCCGTGCCTACCACGAACGCTCTCGATATAGCCGAGCACGGCCAGCCTGTGGACGATCTTGCGCAAGTGCTCGTGAGATATCCCATGGCGCTGCGCGATCTCTTCGATGGTGACCAGGCGGTTCGGGTAGAGTCCGAGCAACATCAATACCCTGAGTGAATAGTCGGTAAAACGGGTGATTTGCATGTTCTCTGTGCCGTCATCCGGCGACCGAAACAACGACAGTCACTAAATTTAGATTGACACACAGCTCGGGGTGACGCCAGTCGAGCACTCAGGCGGTGATGCCGCTAGGGGTTTCGCTGCTGTCATCGTCAAGTGCTGAGCGGATGGCTCGGCCGAGATCACGTGCAGTGTAGGGCTTGCCCACGTAGCCGTGAAACCCGTGTTCGACCGCGGTATCTGCTGTTACCAGGTCGCTGTAGCCGGAGGCGACCAAGATAGGCGTACTCGCGCACAGATCCTTGATCTTCTTGGCCAATTCCACGCCGCTCATGTGTGGCATGGCTTGGTCGGTGATTACGATGTCAAAGTTTGCAGGGTTACGAGCGAAGATCTCCACAGCCTTGAGACTGTCGGCGGTCATGGTGACGTTGTAGCCCAGAGATGAGAGCAGGCCTGCGGCTGTTTCGGCGAGTACGGCCTCGTCGTCGACTACCAGTACCGACTCTGTGCCCCCGATCTGACGTGGCTGTTCGTCGATGGTCACGTGCGCTATATCCTGGCACGCGGGCAGATAGATTTCGAAAGTACTGCCCTTGCCGGGTGTACTATCGACGACTATGGCACCATTGTGGTCGGTGACTATGCCGTGCACTACGGCCAGCCCCATGCCCGTTCCTTCATCCACTCCTTTGGTAGTGAAGAAAGGATCGAAGATCCGTTGCTGGGTGGTGTCATCCATGCCGCAGCCGCTGTCAGTGACTACCAACTTTACATAAGGCCCTTCCTCTAGTTTGGTGTTGCTGCGTGACAGCGACGCGTCTATTTTTACACCGCTGACGCGGACCTCTAGTATGCCCCCGGATTGTCTCATGGCGTGTCCGGCGTTGATGCACAGATTCATAACGATCTGGTGAATCTGCGCGGCGTCGGCGAGTATGAGCCCGGCCTCGGGATCTATGTCTTCGCGAATTTCTACCATCGCCGGTAGCGATACTCGCAGTAGATCGAGCGACTCGCTTACCAGTTCGGCCACTGCTACCGGCTCGCGCGTACCGCCGCCGCCTCGGCTAAACACCAAGATCTGTTTTACTAGATCCCTGGCACGGCAGCCTCCCTCGATGATGCGGTTGAGCTGCTGCGTGAGTTTGGCTTGTTCGGGGGCAACGCGCAGGGCTAGCTCGGCGCTACCGAGTATCGCTCCTAGTATATTGTTGAAATCATGGGCGATGCCCCCGGCCAGAAAGCCGATGGCCTCCATCTTGCGGCTCTTGTAGCGATCCGCCTGCAGCCTGCGGTTCTCTTCTTCGGCTTGCTTCCTCTCGGTGATGTCTTCCTGCATGCCGACGAAGCCGATGATGGTCCCGTGGCCGTCCTTGATAGGAGAGATGGTTGCCGCAGCCCAGAAGGTCTTGCCGCTGCGTGTCTCGTTGAGAAACTCACCTCGCCACTGTTTGCCCGCGGAAATGGTTCTCCACAGACGGGCATAGGCTTTGGGGGGCATTCTTCCCGACTTCAACAAGCGCGGGTTCTTACCGATGACCTCGGCGGCACGATACTCGGTGACCTGGGTGAACATCGAATTGACGTACTGCAGGCGCCCCTCGGTGTCGGTGATCATGATAATGGCGGGGCTCTGCTCGACGATCTGCGCGAGTTTTCGGCTTTCGGTGTCGGTATATTGGTCGTCCTTGAGCGCGGCGCCGATGGCGATCATCAGTGACACCAGCGCCAGCCCCAGTAGCACCGATGCACTCCGGCGGTTGTCGCGCAGACGGGCGATGCGGTTGGCAAGCGACACTCGGATGGCCCTGGTGGTTAGCGCTATGCCTTCTCTATAGATACTCTTGTTGCGCGGGTAGGCCGGGCTTTGCAGTATTGCCGTGGCTTGCTCACGTTTGCCTTGGGCGACGAGTTCGAGCACGCGCAGCTCCATATCGACCAGCTTGAGGTTAGCGCTGTTGGTTCGCTCTATGCCGCTGTACGCGAGGTCCGGATGTGGAGCCAAGGCGATGAACGTCTTGATGGCCTCCTCGAGTTGTGGTTCGAAGTGGTGATAGCGATCTTCCCATCTCGCATCACCGGTTGCCGCATACATTCGTGCCGACATGGTGAGAACTTCATCAAGGTGAATGATGGTTCCCGAGAGCTGCTCGGCCTGGAGTTCAGCCTGGACGGCCTTCATCAGCAATTGTTCGGGCTTGAAAACTACTACGGTTGCCAGCAGCAGCAGCGCCGACAAGGCGAACATGCTCCTTGCGAGTACTTTTGTACGGCTGTGTTTGGAACGAAGCATCTCGAGGTACGACTCACAGTATTATACTCCCTGAGCCGGGTGCCGAGATGCTTTATTGGAGTTGGCGCGCCCGGGTAAAGGGCAAAAACTGCCGTGGGTGCGCCAACTCTTGCAGGCTAAGCGCTACGGGCCGAGCGGCCCTCTAGGTCTTCGAGCACCAGTCCCGCGGTGTTGTGTCCCGACATCATCGTGCCGGTAAAGCCCGCTCCCGGGAAGGTCCAGGCGCCTGCCAGGTACAGTCCGGGCAGCGCGGTACGTGGCTGTGGCCGGTGAACGCTATGGCTGGTTGGCGTAAACGCGTAGCCGTAAATCGAACCCAGCGGGTTGAGCGAGTAGCGGCCCATGGTGTGGGGGGTGCCGGTCTCGCAGACTTCGATGCGCTCGCGTGCATCGGGGATCGCCTCGCAGAGGCGGTCGATTAAGTACTCTTCGAGCTCGCGCTTGCGCTTACGATAGTCGTCTTCGTCGAGGCCAGTCCACAGCGCGCCATCGGCCAGGGTGGCCACGTGTATGATGGAGCGGCCTTTAGGCGCGTGTCCGGGGTCGGCGAGATTGTGATTGCCCATCAACCAACCCTGTTCGCGGTAGTTGCCGCGCTTGAGATTGTCCCACTCTGCGTCGAAATCGTAACTGGGATTGAAGAACCCGCCTCGGTCTTTAAGCCCCAGCTCGTAGGCGTCACCGCGGATTCCGATGTAGGCCTGATGGATCGAGCAGGCCAGCGGCAGCGCCTCGCCGATCTTGCGGTCGGCCTCGACGAGTTCTGGCCGGTCGAGCAGATGGTCGAAGGTAAGTGGTGCGGCGGCGTTGCTTACCACCACCGGTGCGCGGAAGCTTCCGCGCTTAACCGTATCTACACCAACCACGCAGCCGCCTTCTGTAACGATTTGTTCGACCTCGGTGTTGAGCAGCACCTTGCCGCCGTTTTCTTCGATGATCGCGACGAAGGCATTCGAGAGCGCCTGTCCGCCACCCTTAATGTAGAAGCAGCCGCCGTAGTGGTAACTGTTCCACATCATCGCGTAGGTAAATCCCGATAGCTGGGATGGTGGTAGCCCGATATACCCCCACAGCGTGGCGAATATCCCCAT
Source organism: uncultured Myxococcales bacterium (assembly GCA_964588545.1). Lineage (GTDB taxonomy): Bacteria > Desulfobacterota > Binatia > UBA1149 > SPBQ01 > CAZPPZ01. Next base: position 11,836 of record CAZPPZ010000036.1, read on the forward strand.
GAAGCGCTCGTCTTTGACGTGCTCTTCTACTAGCTGCTGTAGCGATAGCTCCATGCTCGCGAAGGCTTCCTCGGACAGGCCCTCGTCGCCGTCGCCATCGATTTTCCTCATGGTGGCAAAGAGATCGCGGATGCCCGCAGCGTGCTCGGGGAAGGTCCGGCACATCAGGTCCTGGTAGTCGTCGGCGGCCTGGGGGACTACTACATCGTGAGCCGGACCGTGGCTACGGAAGGCGGTGTCGAAGCTGTTTAGGCCAATACGCTCGAGCACACCGAGCGACCCGAGCATCTTATACATCGAGCGGCCCGGCAACAGGTTGCCGGTCTGGTGCAGCGCTACATCAAAGTCGTAGACGATGTCGGTGCCTTTTACCTTGCGCAAGAAGTGGTGGGCGTAGCCACCGGCGAACACGTGCTGCTCTAGCACTAGTACTCGCAGTCCGGACTTGGCCATGCGCGTTGCCGCCGAGAGACCTCCAAGTCCTGAACCGACGACGATCGCATCCCACTGGGTGTCTATACTTGCCATTGCTATATCTCCTTGCCTGTCATCATCGGTACTAATCGCTCGGTGGTCGAGTCGGTGTTGTTGTCTGCAATCGTGTCTTGCTCGAGCAGCTGTAGTGCTTCGTCGCACCATTCAAGATGAGCCTGGTGGTCGCGCTCTCCAAAACTAAGGGTCATCAGCCAGTAGGGTAGGTCGGGGTGACCGGCCTGCTGGATGTCGAGTACGGCGCGGATGCTGCGGTAGCGCTCTAGTTCTTCGAGGGTGCGCTGGCGGAAGGCCTCTATCTGACGACGGTTGGTTTCGCGGTCTACCTGCGATCCAAAAAACAGTTTGAGCAGTAGCTCTAGCCGCAGCGGGGGCTCTTCGGCCGGTATCCGCAGCCAGTCCTGCAAGGATCTGCGGCCCTGCTCGGTTATCGAGTACACGTGGCGCGGGCGCTTGCCGTTTGGCTCAGTGTCGGACTTTTCGACTAAGCCCTGCTCAGTTAGACGCTTGAGCACCGGGTAGATCTGGCCATAGCTTTCGGTCCAGAAGTTGGCGATGCTGACCTCGACGGCCTTCTTGATGTCGTAGCCCGACATCGGCCTGACGGTGAGAAAACCTAGCACCGCGTAGATTGTGCGACTGGGTGAAGCCATGTTCAGTCTCAAACGGTCTAACAGATACATCGACTAGATACATTGTGTCAAGCGGTTTTTCTCCGGGCCGGACGAAATCCAGCTTTTGTCGTCTGCCTGTGGGGGTGGACGCCGCCTCCCATAGGCCTGCACCACGTGGTCGAGAACTTTTGGGAGAGCGGTCTGGGCATGCCTTCGTTTACCTTGCTGGGCTCTCAGGTGTTGCGCTTGCCCTTTCTACTACGCAGCTCCTACCCCCACGAGATTCTCCACAACTGGTGGGGCAACAGTGTCTACCCTGACTACGACGACGGTAACTGGAGCGAAGGTCTTACGGCCTACCTGGCCGACCACCTCGGTGCTGAGCAGCGTGGCCGCGGTGCCGAGTACCGGCGGGGGGTGTTGCAGAAGTACTCCGACTACGTTTCTGATGACCGTGATTTTGCGCTTACGCAGTTTCGCTCGCGACACGGTAGCTCAACCGAGGCGGTGGGTTATGGTAAGTCGGCAATGTTCTTTCACATGCTGCGGCTGGCGATGGGCGACGATTCTTTTCGAGCGGGGTTGTCCGATTTCTACGCTGCCAACACGTTTAAGCGAGCCGGCTACAGCCAGCTGCGCCGTAGCTTTGAGAGAGCTTCGGGGCGAGAGTTAGCAGCGACAGCGTGGACGGCAGAGAAGTTTTGGGCCTGCGGGATTTTTCAAAACTGCTCAAGACCATCGAGCCGGGCGCGCGGATCCATATCGTTTTTTCGCGAGATGGCAAGGAGCACCGCGCCGTGGCCGAACTCGGTTCACGCTAGTTGGGCAGAGCCGACGCGAGAGAGGTTACCGGCATGAACATCGAAGAATTTGAGCGGCTGCCAATACTGGGGATACTTCGCGGCGGAGATGAGGAGCTGATCCCGGAGCTTGTCGAGACCGTTGTCGCTGCGGGTTTGGAGACTCTGGAGATCACCATGAACACCCCAGGTGCGGCGGCGATGATCCGCCGCGCCCGTGATGAGGCTGGCGGCCGCCTAACCATCGGCGCGGGCACGGTGATCGACCGGGCACTACTCGATTCGGCGTTAGCAGCGGGAGCGAGCTTCGTTGTCATGCCCACGGTTGTTAGTGAGGTCATCGAGGGGTGTCGCGAGGCAGACATCCCGGTGTTCCCCGGTGCCTTGACCCCCCAGGAGATCCACGAGGCCTGGTGCAGCGGAGCTGCGATGGTCAAGGTGTTTCCCGCGGGAGTCTTCGGTCCCGACTACCTACGCGAGATCAAGGGGCCGTTTTCGCAGATCAAGCTTCTTGCCTGTGGCGGAGTAAGCCCCGCCAACCTAGCCGCGTTCTTCTCCTGTGGAGCGTCGGCGGTGGCCTTCGGTTCGAGCGTGTTCAGACCCGAGTGGCTGGCCAAGCGTGAGCTGTCGCTGATCGCAGCGGCTATAGCCGAACTCCTCGCTGCTCTTCAGCAGGCCCGGGCGGGCCAGGCCTTGCTGGATGACTGAGTATGGCTTAAGTCATGCATCATGAGTGAGACCAACAGCAAGGCCAGAGACGACAAGGGAACCTGGTTGACTTATCGGCCTGAGATCAAGGTCCTCGACTGTACTATCCGCGACGGTGGATTGATGAACGATCACAAGTTCTCCGATTCGGTGGTACGCGCGGTGTACCAGACCTGCGTTGAGGCCGGTGTAGACTACATGGAGATCGGCTACAAGAATTCCAAGCGGCTGTTTCCTAAGGACGAGTTTGGACCCTGGAAGCACTGCGACGAAGACGACATTCGTCGCATCGTCGGCGACAACCCCAGCGAGCTGAAGTTGGCGGCGATGGCCGATGCCGAGAAGAGCGACTACAAGCAAGAGATACTTCGCTCGGACGAGAGCGTGCTCGATCTCATCCGTGTGGCGACCTATATTCACCAGATCCCGGTGGCAGTCGAGATGATCAACGATGCTCACGACAAGGGCTACGAGGTCACCGTCAACGTCATGGCCGTGTCTACGGTCAGCGCCTCTGATCTCGACGAGGGGCTGCAGGTGCTTGCCCGCAGTCCGGTCAGCACTATTTATCTCGTCGACAGCTTCGGATCCTTCTATTCGGAAGAGATTCAGGATCTGATGAAGAAGTACCTCAAGGTCTGCGCGGATGCCGGCAAGCAGGTGGGTATTCACGCTCACAACAACCAACAGCTTGCCTACGCCAACACCATCGAGGCGATTGTCCGCGGCGCTAACCGTCTGGATGCGACCTTCGCGGGGCTCGGCCGCGGTGCCGGCAACTGCCGTCTGGAGTTGCTTATCGGCTTCCTCAAGAACCCCACCTACAGACTGCGGCCGATCCTTGAGTGTATCGAGCAGCATATCGAGCCTCTACGCAAGACCATGCCCTGGGGCTTTGATCTGCCCTACATGATCACCGGTTTGATGAACCAGCACCCGCGTGCGGCGATGGCACACCTCGGGGTTTCGGAGGAAGAGCGCAAGAGCATTGTCGAGTTCTACGATGCCTTGATGGAACAGGTGTAGTCACGGCGGCCGAGGCCGCGGTTGTACCGGGACGTCGAGCACGGCTAACGCTGCTATACTGATCCCCGAGATGGCGATGCACTGCTTCAAGACCGCAACCCTCGCGTTGGCGATACTACTCGCGGCTGCGTCGGCGCGGGCGCAGCCGCTGTCGGTGCTCTCCTACAACGTTCACGGAATCTCTTGGCTGTTCGCCAAGGACAACCCGGGGCTGCGCAGCGCGGCGATAGGCTGGTTGGCCAGCTCCTACGACGTAGTGCTGCTGCAAGAGGATTTTGAGTATCACGCCGACATCCGTAAGCAGATGCCCCACGCCGTGGCGTTTAGAGGTAACGGTGTAGGTACAGACCCGCGTCGGCTACTCGCGGCACTAGTGATGCTCCCTTTCAACCTGCTCATCCCCAACTTGTCGATGCCCTACGGTTCGGGCCTGAGCGCGTTCGTTGCTAGAGAGGCTGGTGAGGCTGTAGAGTCGACGGCGCAGGCTTACGGTGACTGTGGGGGCTGGTTTGGCCAGCGCTTGGACTGTTGGGCGCAGAAGGGGTTCTTGCGGGTGCGGCTGCGCACGTCAGAGTCCTTCGAGGTCGATCTGTACAACACCCACTTTGATGCCGGAGGCGGCGGGCGCTCGACCCGCGCGCGCCAACGCCAGCTGACGGAATTGGCGGCGGCGGTGGAGGAACTATCGGCTGACCGCGCAGTAATAGTCGTCGGCGACTTCAATACGTCGTTTGTCCGAGCCGAAGACCGTGCGGCAATTCACGCGTTTCGTAAGCGACTGGGCCTAGACGACTCTGGAGCCGGTCCGGAGCTTCCGCAGTGGAGAAATCGAGATTTTGTGTTGTATCGTAGCGCCGGGGGAGTCACCATTGAGGTTGAGGCCGCGGGTGAGGCCTTGCAGTTCGTCAACGCAGGGCGAGCCCTGAGCGATCACCCGGCGCTGTTTGCCCGATTGCGGCTGAGCGCAGACGAGAGCAAGAGCCAGTGAGTAGGTTGATGATGAGAATAGCCGGTCTGTTGGTCCTGGCCCTGGTTTTTACCACAGTGGCCTGCATGCACCTGAGTAAACCTATTGGCATCAAACTGCGAGGCAGCACCCAGTTCGAAGCCAACTGGAAGAGCTACACTAAGCTACCTGCGAGCAAGGCCTTTGCGCTCGCCGGTGAAGTGTCGAGCAAGCATGTCTCTGGTCTGGCCTGGGGGAAAGCCTCGGCCGAGGACGCTGCGAACGAGGCGCTGCGTTTTTGCGAAGAGCGCCGCCGCGACCGTCGCATTGCCGAGTCCTGCCACCTCTATGCGCTCGGCGATCGCATTCTCACAGTTCCTATCTCTTGATCTTAGTCAGCTTCGAGCCTTCGAGTGTGAGGTTGTACATCAGCCCTTTGTTGTTGAGTACGAAACCCACGATCGGAGCTTTGACGTTGGTGGTGTCTATAGATCCGCCGGCACCGATCTTGATCAGGGCCACTGAGCCATCCACACCGACCTCCCAGCCCGAACTCCGGCGGAACTCGGCGAGTGCATCGGCATCGAGAAACACGAGGATGACGGTTTTTGACTGGGCCCCTATCTGGAAGCCGATAGAAGCCGCTGCGGTACTGTAGTACTCCACGGTTTTGCCGCCGATCCGCAGCGCCCCTTCCCCATATTCTCCGCCGATGGTGAAGCCGGCCTTGATGACGTTGGGGAAAACCAAGATTCCCTTGGCTGCCTTGAGGAAATCTTTGGCTCCATTTACTTCGCTTCGGAAATCTTCAAGAGCAGCGTTGACCTTGATGTCTATCTCTTTTGCCGAAGCCGCATCCGCCACCGAGGGAGCTGCCAGTACGGTTGCTAAGGTGATCATGGCGGCTACCCGGGCTATTGGTGAAAAGGTCTGCATAATATCCTACCCCGCTGCCGTTGAGGCTAGCGTGGTGCTGTGAAGGGTCAAGGGGTGCCCGTTGGCCTCTGGGCTGGCGGCCGGATATGTCCTGCTGTCAAGGAGTGACACAGATGATTTCAGCTGCGCAGAAGTACCCCAAGAAAAAGACCTCGGTGCTCGGTAAGACCATGGCTTATGTCGAAGCGGGCGAGGGCGATCCGATCGTATTGCTGCATGGCAATCCGACTTCCTCGTACTTGTGGCGCAACATCATCCCGCACCTAGAGGGCCTAGGGCGCTGCATTGCCCCGGATCTCATCGGCATGGGAGACAGTGACAAACTTGATGACAGCGGCCCCGAGAGCTACCGCTTCGTTGAGCATCGAGACTACCTTGCTGCGCTGCTCGAAGAGCTCGGTGTGACCAACAGGGTAACCCTGGTTATTCACGATTGGGGTTCGGCGCTGGGCTTTGACTGGGCCAATCATCATCGCGACGCGCTCAAGGGCATCGCCTACATGGAGGCGATCGTGACAGCGATTAGCTGGGCCGACTTCCCCCAGGCGGTGGCGCCGGTGTTTCAGGCCTTCAGGTCGCCGGCTGGCGAAGCCATGGTTCTCGAGGAGAATGTCTTCGTCGAGCAGGTACTCCCCGGCGCGGTGTTGCGCGAGTTGGGCGAGACGGAGCTCGCCGAGTACCGTCGTCCTTTCAGCCAGCCTGGCGAATCCCGCCGTCCGACCCTGACCTGGCCGCGCGAGCTGCCCATTGATGGCGAGCCGGCTGATGTGGTCGAGATCGTTACTGCCTCTGCCGAGTGGTTGAGTAGCTGCTCTGTACCGAAACTACTGATCAGTGCTGATCCGGGAGCGATCATGGTGGGCAAGGCATTGGAGTTCTGCAGGCGCTGGCCCAACCAAGAGGAGGTCACCGTCAAAGGCTCACACTTTGTTCAGGAAGACTCTCCCGACGAGATCGGCCAGGCACTGGCCGCGTGGCTAGGCAAGATCGCTTAGCGACAGCGGCAAGCCGGTCACGGCAGGGTTATGTTCCACTGCGCGGGGTTGCCCAACACCGTTTCGTTGACGAG
>CAZPPZ010000037.1:0-18019 GCA_964588545.1 uncultured Myxococcales bacterium
TCACAGTAGTCGTCGGTGCAAGCGTTGCCATCATCACCACAGGGGCTAAACTCCGGGGTCTGGCAGGCCTGCAGCGCCTCGTTGCAACTGCTCACACACTCGCTTCCGCCAAGACAGGGATCGCTACTGCCACCTAGGCAGCTACCCGCCAAGCAAGAATCCGCACCGTTGCAAAACAGCCCATCGTCACAGCTCGCAGTGTTAGCCAAGTGCACGCAGCTTCCGGCACCGTCACACGCATCGTCGGTACATGGGTTGGCATCGTCACACAGTGGCGTGGCCGGGTATCCGGGGGTTTGCGCGATACAGCCTTCGTCGTGGCAGTCCGCGCTACAACCATCACCGCTGAGCGTATTACCGTCGTCACAGGTCTCACCAACGCCAACAATACCATCACCGCAGACGGCGCAGCCTGATATCGATCCAACCAAGAGCGTCAGCGCAGTAGGCGTTGCGCTGCCATTGAGGAGCGGCGGCAGCGCTGCGTTGCTGTATTCGATGCGGTTGCTACCGCCGTTGTTGGCGGTCATCGACGCACCGGCGGCCAGTGTCATCCGCGCGGCGCTCTGGATCAGAGTCTGAGCGTTCGTGCCGGCGTTGGTCAGTGTGGCGCCGGGCTGAAGAGTCACATCAGTGCAGCCGCGCACGCTAACCATAGCTATGCCTCCACCGGCAGCCGTACCGGCAGTGACGATCGCGCCGCCGATATCGACCGCAAGCGCGGCGCTTAGCTCAGCCGCACCACCGCTTCCGCTGCCAGAAGCCGAGACGTCGATGCTACCGTTCACCGTCAGATTACCCGACGATATGAGTGTAACGATTCCACCTCCATCGGAACTTCCGGCCACATCGAGCAGCGACGTGCTACCTACGGTTATGTCACCGAGAGCCTGGAGTTCGACGATGCCACCGCCGCCGGCGCTGCCCTTGGCCTTACCCTCGAGATCACCATTAACGCTGATCGTCATCCCGGCATTTATCACGATATCGTTGCCATAGCCGTCAGGCGCCGCGCCGCTGGCGCGCAGTCGTACGAATTCGCCGATGCTCACCGCGCCGCCCGCATCGTAGGTCTGAGTCCCGCCGTCACCGCCAAAACTGGTCCCGGTATCCACACCGGTATGACCATCGGTGCTGATTACTATCGGCACCCCACTGCTTCCGCCGGATATGTCGATATCACGACCAGCGCCAACGATTACGTCACCACCAAACCCGTCGCTCACAGTAGCGGCCGCGTTGACATCGGCGTTGATGATCACATCACGTAGCGCATCAATCTCAATGCTAGCGCCCTGGAACGATCCGCCAGTGGCCTCAACCGTCGCAGTCACAGCAGCATCCACGCCAGCATCAATAAAGATGTCGCCGCCGCTCGCGTCTTGACCTCCGTCGGCCTGGATAGTAGCACCGACAGTAATCGAACCGGCCGCAACCAGGTCTAGCGTACCTCCGTCGGCATCGATGGTCGTGCCGTTGAGCTGAATACTATCGAGAATGCTGATGTTGCCAGCTGTGGTAACGTCGAGAGATCCTGGAAACTCGCCGTTACCGTTTACTTTGCCAAGAAGCGTGAAGTCACCAAGCCCCGCTGAGCAGGTCCCGGCTCCGGCAATCGCGCAGGTCGAATCACTTAGACAACGCAGAGCAGCGTTACCCGAACAGCTACGGAAGACCTCGATAGTGGCCAGGCCGGGGTCGATACCATCGCTTACCCGCAAGACCGTAGGCGTAGCGTCCATGATTAGCTCGCCGCAGCGCAGCAGCATGGTGCCCGAGCCAACGTCGAGCTGCCCGGCAGCGGTCACCTGCACCCGACGCAAACCGAAATCCAGAACCGCCCCGGGCAACACCGTTACCGACTGATTGATAACACAGGGATCGGCGCTGGGCAGGCAGACGTCATCGGCCACAGCAGCAAGAATCGCGGCCGACGCCGGGAGCGCGGATAGACCAGCGGCACAGGCCAGTACCACGGCCGTCAGGAAATGGGCGAACAATCGCTGTCCCATGGAAAGTTTCTCCTTAAGCCGCAGCTGCCCGCGGACTAGACCCGTCTAGACTAGACAGGCCTTTTTCTAGGCGTAAAGGCTCCTAAACCTCCCAAGTAGCATGCAATTGTGGTGCCACTGGCCCGGCATGACTAAGCGGGAGTATGCGGCACCAAATGCTTTGTATGTTGAGTGTTCTCAGCCGCACGAGACACGAGCAGCTTATGCGACTGCAGCTCTCGGCACTTTCCTCGCAAGCTTTTTCAGGCAGGCTGGCCGTGAGAAGCTGTTGAAGACAATGGCGATACTAGTACTGGTTCGACACGCGCAGTCGCATTGGAACTGTGAGCACAGGTTCACAGGCTCAAGTGACGTGCCGATTACTCCACACGGTGCGGAGTCTGCTCGCGAGCTTGGCCGCAGGCTTACGGGCAGACTCACGGGCTGCCACTTCGCAGCAGCCTTCATCTCTACCCTCAGGCGCACCCGCCAGACTCTAGATGCACTAGCGGACGGGCTCGCAGTAGAGCGAATCGAGACGGTTGCCTCCGCGGCTCTAAACGAACGCCGTTTCGGATTATTGGAAGGACTGCCAAAATCACAGGCTCGCCGTCGTTTTGGCCGCGAGCGCATCTCGGCCTGGCGCAAGTCGTTTACCGATTCGGCACCTGGGGGTGAGAGCCTGGCAGAAACGGCGCAGCGTGCCATCGCTTTCTTCGATGAGACTATCCTTGCACGGCTACGTAGCGGCGATAACGTCATCGTCGTCGCCCACGGTGATAGTCTGCGCTCGCTGGTAATGCGGCTTGAGGATATCGACCCGCAAGCCATCCTCGAGCTGCGCATACCCCCCGGCAGTGCAAGGCTGTATTCGATAGATGAAAAAGGATGCGCCGCGCGCTTGGACTTGGCCGAGGCTCGCTCTGATTAGTCCACCGCTAAGCTTTGGCGAGAAGGTTCGCGGCTATACGAACAACCCGAGACGCGAGGCGATCCCAGGTATGCTTGCGCGCGACAACACGCGCACGTCGAGCCAAACGCGGGCCTAGATCAGTAGTCGAACGTAGCTTCTCAATATGTTTGACTATCTTGCCTACTTTGCCCGGCTCGTGAAGCAGAGCTCCCTTGCGATGCGGCAACAGTGTCGGCAACTCGCCGCTGGCGCTGGCGACCACCGGAACGCAGGCGGCTGCGTATTCCCAGACCTTCAGCGGTGAGAAGTAAAACGGATCCAGCGGTGGATACGGCGCCAGGCCAACGTCCATGCGCGCCAGATGCTCCGAGACCTCGGCATGCTCAACCGCACCGGTCAAGGTCACGTAGCGGCGTAGCTTGTGACTGCGGCAGTAGCTTTGGATCTCGCGCTTCAACGGCCCGTCGCCAACCACCAACAGACGATAGTCGCTGCTCATACCTCGCAGTGTGGCAAAAGCTTCGAGCATCAACTCAATGCCGTGCCAGGGCTTGAGGCTGCCAAGAAAGCCAATGGTAAATTCCCCCGATTCGCGTACACGGCGATCGGCCGGGTCAACCAGCATGCTCTGCGACACCCCACAGGGGAGCACGCGCACTTTACGCCGCGAGCCACCACCGGCGCGCACATAGTCGATGAGTCCTGGGGTGGTAACAAAAATACGATCCGCACAGGAGAACACCAAGCGCTCGACACTACGCGCGGCATCTATCAAATCGAGCTCGCGATACTGTTGCTGCTGAACCATCAACGGCGCGTTGACTTCAAGTAGGTACGGCAGGGAATGATTCTTGGCGAACTGCACCCCTGCCAGAGACCAGAGCGAGTGGCGTTCGTAGACAACGTCGATGCTGTCGGCATGACGCTCGAGCTCGACAAGCAGCGACTGATTCAACAGCAGGTTGTAAACCTCGGCAGCACGGGTGTCGTCGCTGCCTTCACGGCGCAGCTCCTTGGCCATACGCGCCCTGAGCTGATTGAGCAGAGGATCTCGGGTCAGATCGACGACGCGGCAGGGCAGCTCAGATAAAGCCTCATCGGGTACCGAGGCGGCAAAGACCGTCACTTCTACGCCGCGCTGGCACAGCGCAGTGATAAATTCGGATACGTGGATAGAACTCCCCGACCGGCCAACTATCGGGACCCCTCTATCCGCACACACATATGCCAATCGCATGGTCTTACCCAAGGTTATTCGACGTAGCCCAAAGACTTGAGCCGCTCCCTAGTCTTGTTATCAAGATCCACGGTATGTTGATTCCATGCTCCCGGCGAAGAGAATTCTTCATGCATAGCAGAGAGCCTAGCGTACATCTCCGCAGCAATCGCCGGACGCGACGAGGCAATATTGTGTGCCTCGCCAGGATCAGCACGTAGATCGTAAAGCTCCTCGACGACAGCGGCGCGGGATTTGCTGATTGGCGGCTGCTCACCGAAGGGCTCCGCGGTTTGTTCGAATTGCTTCCAACGAACGTCCTTTCCAACTAATGCACGCATGCCACAGATCTCAATCCACATAGCCCCTTGCGCATCGCTACTAACGTTTTCCACCAAGGCCTCAACCTCGAGTTCGTAGCCGGGCACGCGTGCCAGCTTCTCGAGCTTGTGGGCCCGCCACGCACCAGAATCTCGGTCGATATGCACGCGAACCCATCGCGCCGGCACCAGATCTGCCAGCGTGCGCTTTGACTCACGCGGGATAACCTTGACGGTATCGATATCGATAGCCACTCGATGACCGAGAATCTCCAGCCACTGCCCTTGCGGATCCACCGCAGACACCGGAGCGTTGATCTCGCAATCAGTATCGCCGAGGTCTATCTTTTTTACGTCGTCGGTAATCAACACCGACGAGGCGAAGATGCCTTCGGCCTGCACGCGGACTCCCGGTCTAAGCTCTGGTGGGGCCTCGGGACGAGGCAGTCTAGTGTCTGCCAGAGGAGTCTCGGTACGAATATACTTGTAGTCGGAGGTACGCAGAGCAGTCATTATTGACGCGCCGTGCTTCTCTTCAGATATTAGCGCCCTCTCGCCCACCTGGCCGGGATTCTCGAGCAGCGGCAGCAGCGATACTCCGCCGGCCTGGGGCGCCGTCAGCCCCACATAGTCGAGCAGAGTCGGCGCGACGTCTACCTGGCCAACTTGGGCAGCGACTCGATGACCTCCGAAGCTCGCCCCGGGAAAACGCATCATCAGCGGAATACGCAGTAGTTCGTCATAGAGACCATAGCCGTGATCAAGACGACCGTGTTCAAGAAAGCCCTCGCCATGATCGGCCGTAACAGCGATAAGACTCTCATCGAAGATGCCCCGTGCCTTGAGTAGCTCGAACAGACGGCCGAGGGTTCCATCAACAGCATGGACCTCGGCGTCGTACATCCGCTGCAATGAGGCCAGCTCGTCCGCCGAGACCTCGAGATGTCCACGTTTGACCGACTCGCGCAGCAGCCCCCAACGCTGCCCGTGCATGTTCCACTGCAGCAACCGCAACCGATCGTGGTAGCCTACGTCTTGTCCCGGCAACGGCGTCGAAGGAGTGTAGGGCAGGTGAGGATCCAAGAAATGCAAGTAGGCAAAGAATGGACCTTGCTCACGACCCTCGAGCCAATCGAGGAAGCTATCGACGATAGCAGCAGCATCACCAACGTCCTGGCGATACACAGAAAAACCCTGATCGAGGTGACTGTAGCGCTTCTGCAGATGAACGTTCTCGACAAACGCCGCGGTATCGTAGCCCTTTCGAGAAAGAATCTCGGCCAAGGTCTCTACTTCGTCGGGCAGGACGTCGACTCCCGCTCTCCCGGTATCGAGCACCCCGTGCTGGCTCGGGTATAGTCCGGTCAGCAGCGAAGGCACCGACGGCTTGGTCCACGAAGCCGCGGCAATCGCCTGATCAAAAACCACTGCCTCATCCGCCAACCGGTCGAGATTGGGGGTAACCGGCGCCGTCCCGTCAAAACGGCCGAAGCGATCGGCACGGGTGGTATCGATACATATCAGAAGGATGTTGGCTTGCTTATGCCGTGACAGCGACTGGCAAGCCCCAACCAGCAAAACCACGCTGACAGCCAATATGTAAAGAATGCGGCGCATAAACGACGGTTAGCGGAAGGTGTAGCTCAGCCCAAGACCACCCTCTTGGATGGTGAAGTTACGGCTAGCGCGTGACGAATGGTTCTTCCTAAACCTATAGTGAGCAGTCATCGCCAAACCATCGACACCGGGAACCGCATACTCGAGCTTGGTCCGGTACTGATCCGAATCGTCGTTACGTCGGTAGTTACTGTTGAGGCTCTGCGGGCCGCTCGCGGTGTAGTCGCGTGACCCACGCTTATAGCGAACCTGCCAACGAATGCCTTCGGTGAGCTGCGAATCAAAACCGACCACGATGTCCAACTCGTCACGGTTGAAATTGTTGTCAAAGCTATCGCGCTCGCCGTACTGCACTTTCACCCTAGGAACGAACAACCGCGTGGGCCGGTAGCGCAGCTCGACACCGCCCACAGGAGTAAACGCGTCCCGCTCTTTGACCGAGTTAGTAGACCTCACCCACAGCCCTTCGAACATGGCCTTCACGCGCCACTTACTCCTCCGCCAAAGTTTGCGCTGAAGCTCTACACCAAGGCGATGACGCCTCGCGAATATGTCGGTGGGAGGCAGGTTGTTGTTGGGGCCAGTATCCTCATCGAGTATCAGCTTGTGCGGTATGAAAGAGTAGCGAACGCTAACATCTGTCATGCCAAATTCGTAGCTAAACTCCGGTACGATCTCGACATAATCTCGATCGGTAAACTTGTTGTAAAAGCGCGCACGGACAATGGCCGCTACCTGAGCGGGGAAATAGCGCTTGTCGATGTCTTTCAGCTCCATCTTGGTGCCAATCGTCGTGAAATAATCGTCTTCTTTGGCCTTCGATCCATCCGGGTTTATCGCATTGTCGCCCGACCATTTGACGTTATCGGTGTAGCTCTCGTCGACATCCAGACGAATGCTCCAGTTATTCGCGGCCTTGTCTTCTTCGTCACTCTTCTTGGCAAAGCTCTGCGAGGGCGAGGCTAACACCCCGGCCATCGACACAAGGACAACCGCAGCCATACACCAACAACCGACCAGCGACCTTTCGGGACTAGCAATCATCCTCATCCTTCCTCCTCTACCCCTAGGTGCCGGGTCACACGACGAGTGATACGGCGCAACCCGGCAAAATCCATGCTCTCGGGCAGCGGCGGCGTGCCGCCTCCTCGGGCCTGCGCGAGGCGGTCACGCACCGCGCTCTCTAGTGAATCCGGCCCTAGCTCCTCAGGCGTGACTATCTGCAACAAACCATACTCTGAAAGCTTTTGCGCTCGAAGGAGCTGTTCAACGCGGGGAGTAGTCCGCGGGATTACCACCGCTGGCTTCGCTCTCGAGACTACCTCGGCCACGGTGTTGTATCCACCCATCGAAACACTGACCGTCGCCATCTCCAAGAAACCAACGAGATCCGGCCGGTAGTCAAAAGTGAGGACATAGTCGTTCATCGGCAACAACCGTTCCTTGAGCGCCCGACGCTCAGAAATCGGCATGTCGGGACCGAGAAACACCACCGAGCGGATACCTCCGGCGCCGAGTCGGCGTGCGACTTCCGCATAAGCATCGATGAGCGGGAACCCATCGGCGCCACCACCACAACTCACCAGAACAAACGGACTATCGCCTAGCCTAAACTCACGAGCCAGCTGATCGGTATCCTGATCAGGGTGCGACCTGACTACATAACCACAGTACTTGACCGCCTGCGCTACCTGGTCAGGAAACTCGTAGAGAGAGATAGGATCGAACATCTCCTGACAGCCGGCGATCCATATTTCGTCGTAATAGTCGGCGAGTATCTGGTAGATCCCTAGTTCGTTCCACAGCGGCACGATGTTCTCGGGGGTGTCGAGTAGGTCACGCAGAGTCAAGGCTATGCGCGTCTGCGGACGACGGCGGCGGATGTATCGCAGCGTCGGCAACAACTCTCCGTCGATACCACGCGGAACATTGTCGACGACAAACAGCGACGGGTTAAACGCGCGAGCAACACCGTGGATGAGTTGCTCACGGATGCGTTGCACACGGGCAAAACTGACACGCAGATGGCGGCTCTGATACTGATCTGCTCCCGACTTGCGAATCCCGGGTAGCTTGACGAAATCGACGCCCGCGGGAGCCTCGAAAGAGGCAGCGGAATCAAGTCCCGTGAGCATCAACACCGACACCCCTTCAATATGGCGAGCCAGGTAACCGGCGATGGTCAAACTACGGCGGAAATGGCCGAGTCCAAACGAGTCGTGCGAATAGAAAAGTATTCTGTGTCTCACTCGAAGGAACTCCTCACCACTCGTCTAGCGACGCCGAGATCAAGGCCGGGGAAATATGCAGCCACTGTGGGCGCAGAGCGTAGTAACACGCCAAGCGCAGCAACGTCGCACGCTGGTACCACATTAACCGCGAGGTATCGAGGCACCGCGAGTAGGCACCAAGAAAATCGTCGCACCAGCCACGATAACGCTCGGGGGCATTCTCCTGAACACCACGCAGCGACAGGTGAGCGCAAAAGTTGCCGATGTCGAGTTCAGCATCTCCAACACAGGCCGTATCCATATCCAGCAGGGTGGGTGGACCATCGCCGAGAAGAATCTGCTTATCGTAAAAATCACGGTGTAGCACCGCGCCCGGTGCGATCACCGGCGGGGCTGTCTCGGTGAGATGATCACGAGCAACCGTCAAGTCCTCACGCAAATGCGGAAAGAGTTGCGCCGACAGCGCCGTCCAGGTTTCGAGCAACTCCAGCTCGTTGGCAACCGTAAAACTGCGTTCGGTAATCGAGGTGTCAATGTTGTGGAGTTCGGCTGCGGCGCTAGCTACCCGGGCCATGCCTTCACGACAATCCACGCCGTCATCGATGAGGTCACCGATGCTCACCCCCTCTCCCGCTTCGATCAAGGTCAGCTCGAGATCCTCCAGATAGGCCAGCGGCCGGGGAATTCTCAGCTCCACCCCCGCTGAGTCGATAACCGCGCAGAGGTCGCGTTGGGTTCGGTAGGTATAACCCGCGCCGCGCTTCTCGACCGCGACCTTGCCGTAAACTCTGCTGCCATCGCCACCGACATAGGCAATCTGGCAGCGCATTCCCGGTCGGTAGGCTATAACCCGACAGTCTCGGATCTCATGGCGTTTAGCGTCTCGCCCCCACGCCCGCCTCACCGCGCGCGGCTTGAGACAACGGCGCAGCGTAGGCAGCCGGTAGTCCCAGGGAAAGCGCTGAAGCAGCAGGTCGGGTTCAATGAAAACGGAGTGCTCGCCGTTCTTGGCGAGGGCTCGCAGACCACGCGAACGTTCGACGACAAAGGCCGAGACCAGCGATTCGTGCAACTCGCCACTGCTGCTCTCGGTACTCAGACGGTAATGAACGTTGAAGTGGCGTCCCGGTTTGACCCACGAGACTAGAAATTCGACGCCTGTTAAGCTCTCGCCAGCAAGCCAAGGCAGGTCGGCAAGAACCCCAGCCATCTCGCCTACCTCGAGAAGCCGCCTGGCGCGCGTCAGATCCACGGGCGCTGTTGCTCAGAGACGAGCACTATTCTTCTTAGCTATGGTAGCAATCATCGCCAACACGCGCTCTGCGTTGCGCCGCCAGGTAAACCGCCGACACAGCATCGTGCGTGCGTTACGCGCCAATTTGTCAGCGAAAGCCGGGCTAGCGGCTAGTCGTTCGATGCAATCGGCCATTTCCGTAACAGCTCCTGGGCGGTGCAGCAGCGCCGTCTTACGGTGGGTCATGAGCTCACCGATCTGACCGATGTCACTAGCTACTATCGGCACCCCCGCGGCCATGTATTCGAAGATCTTGATCGGCGAAAAATAGAACCCAGCCCCGCGGGGATACGGGGCCAGACCAGCATCCATACGCGAGACCAGCTCAGGCACATCGTCGTAGTCGGCGGCCCCGGTGAAGGTCACCAGGTCTGCGCAACCGTCGTTCTTGAAAGCCCGCTCGAGCTCACGGCGCATCGGCCCATCGCCGACGATGAGCAGGCGGTACTCGCGTGAACCGCGGCGCAAACGCCTAAAGGTCCGGGCGAGTATATCGATACCATGCCAGGGCTTGAGGCTGCCGAGAAAACCGATCACGAAGGGCTCATCACCACCGCGACGCAGTCGTTCACGACGTTGGCTAGGACGGAAACGATCCGGATCAGCGGCGTTGGGGATAACCTGTACCGCGCCCCGACGAGCACCGCGCCCGAGTATGTAAGGCCGCAGCTGCGACGAGGGGACCAAAACACGGTCGACGCTGCGGAACATGTAGGATTCCAGTGTAGCCGCCGCCGCTTCGTTTTCGAGACTACGGTAGCGCTTCTGTTCCTGACGCAGAGGCGCGTTGACCTCGAGTAGATGAGGAATGTGAGTGCTGCGGGCAAAGGCCGCGCCCGCATAAGTCCACAGCGAATAGCGCTCGTATATCGCATCGATAGGCCACTCCTTGTGAAGCCTCTCGAGCGACTTGGTCAGTGTCTGATTGAGCATCAGGCCCCAGGCTTCGCTTGCCCGAGCCTGTTCACGCCGCGACGCCCCGGCCTCGAACAACAGCTGTCGGGCCTGGCGGCTCGCGCGTTGTGTACCTAGATCGATCGACGGCGCGGGTAGATCCTGAGGCTCCACGTCGCGCCGCACTCTCGCGCCGAGGATGCGAACCTCGGCCCCACGCTCGCCCAGAGCGCGGGTCATCTCGCCGATATGAGCCGAGGCTCCCTTGTCGCCACCAATCGGCACACCGCGGTCACCACAGATGTAGGCAATATGCAGCTTGCGACGGCTCATGAGAGGCCCGGTACGGCGATAGTTCCGCGGGCTAGGCCGCCGATGGTCGCTGAATTCTTGTACAAATCGAAGAGCTGCTCTGCCCGCCGACGCCCGGCCCGACCCATCTCGTCGGCGCGCTTGGGATCATCGAGGATCGCCGCCATGGCCTCAGCCAGGCCGGCCACGTCGTTGGGCTCTACCAACAGACCATTGTCGCCATCGGCTATTATCTCGGGAATCCCCGACAGCCGCGTCGACACCAGCGGGCGGCCACTGGCCATGGCTTCGAGCAACACCGTCGGCAGCGCATCCACGTTGCCGTCCTTAGATACTACGCAGGGCAACACCGTCAGCGCACAATCACGCAAGCGTGACTCTACGGCCTCGGTGGTCATGCTACCACGCAGGATAACTGTTTCCGCCAAACCTCGCTCGGAGATCTGCGCGCGCAAGGCCTCCTCCTCGTCTCCCCCGCCGATAATCTCACAGCGAAAGCGATAGCCCCTATCGACGAGGATACGGCTGGCGTCGATGAGAATATCAAAACCTTTCTTCTCAACCAGTCTACCTATAGCCAACACCAGCGGATCTTCACCACGCGGTATGGCTGAAGCTTCGAAGCGGGCGAGGTCCACGCCGTTGTAGACGCGCACAACCCGCCCAGCCGCGTCGGGGTCGTCGGCCAACAAGTCGTGCAAGTAGCGCAGGTTATAGTCGGTAACCGTCGCTACGAACTTGGAGTGGGCGATCTTCCAGCGCAGCAAGTCCTTATCGACATCACTGTGGTAGATGTCCTTGGCGTGCGCGGTGATGCTGTACGTAGATTTTCGCAGCGCCGCGGCCAACGCGACCACATGGCCGGCTCGCGAGGCAAAATGAGCGTGGAGGTGAAAGACCTCTTGATTATCCGCCAGACACGCCAGGCTTAGCGCCAAGCGGACGTATTTTCGCGGGAGGAATCGCTGGTCGTCCGCCTGCGACAACCCAAAGTGCTTGCGCAGCTGTTTTCGCGCTTTGGCAACGTCGTCCTCGTCGGGCACCGCATCTTCGACATAAGTAACCGGGCTGCGCAGATCGTCGAGAATGCCGTGGGAGACGGTGTCGGCAGGGTGGTGCAGCGAGAACACCGAAACCGGCTGGCCCAAGGATTCCTGGGCACGAATTTCATTGATTACGAAGGTCTCGGATACTCGAGGATAGACCTTGAGCACGTATCCGATCGGAGCGGTCTTGACCGGCCTTTCACCATCAGGCGCCATCTCGTCTCTTCCTCCCAGCGTAGTCGGTCAGTCGTTGTTGTATTCGATCTCGCAGCGCCTCTTGACACAACGGGCGACGGCATCGTTGCGACACAGGTCCACCTGTAAGCAGACCTGCTTGTCCCAGGGGCGGCAGGCGGTCTTTAGAAATCTGCGCAAGTCATCCTTGTGCCACGACGTAATTGCAGCCTGCGCACCCGCCTGCTCACAAGGGCAGCAGCCGATCTGATCCGAGACGATGCAGTCCGCATCCTTGGCGCACCAGAAGATATCATAGGGGGGCACCACCGGCCGCGAACGGACGGTCTCTTCGTGAAAGGTCATGATACCCACAACCACGAGAACGCCGCTGGCCAAAACCGCAGCAAACACCCCAAGCTCACGCGAGAACTTCACACACACTCCCAGCTGCTAAAAACGTCGCTCACCGTTACCACTGTCACAGCCCAGCTCGCTGTCAACTGAGCTCACCGCTACCAATCGCGAGCGGCTCTTCGACGTCGAAATCATCATCGAACTGCGCGCCTGACTGTAACCGGTATATGTCGCGATACCAGCCGGGCTGCTCGATCAGCTCCTCGTGGGTGCCGGTCTGGGTGATACGGCCTTCCTCGAACACCACGATGACATCGCTGTGGCGCAGTTCGGCGAGACGATGGCCGACACGAAAGGTAGTAACGTTCTCAGCAACTTGCTTAAGTGTACGATCAAGCTGAGCGGCGGCGCTAGCATCAAGTGCAGCAGTGGGCTCATCGAGTATGAGAACCGAGGGGTGTTTGATCATCGCACGTGCTATCGAAATTTTTTGGCGCTGGCCGCCCGACAGGGTATCACCGCGTTCGCCGACGATAGTATCGTAGCCGTCAGCAAGCCCGGAAATATACTCGTGGGCATCGGCCAAGCGAGCCGCAGCTTCAATCTCCTCGTCGCTGGCGTCGGGCTTACCATAGGCGATATTCTCGCCGATGGTACCCGAGAACAACATCGGTTGTTGCAGAACCACACCGATATGCTCGCGCAAACTATCGAGGGTAAAGTGTGAGATCTTGGTGCCATCGATGGTAATCGAGCCCTCATCAGGATCAAAAAGCCTCGGCAGGAAACCGCAGAGCGTCGACTTTCCGGCACCGTTAGGCCCGACCAAGGCTACGGTCTTACCCGGCTTGATCGAGAACGACACGTCGCGAAGAACCGGCACGCCCGGCCGGTAACCAAAGCTTACGTTTTTGAAGGTCACGCGCCCACGGAAGGGTGGAGCTACTTGGGCACCGCTGTGGGTTTTTACCCTTTCATCGCTGCGCAGCACCGAGAAGACTCGCTCGGCACACACCGTAGCCTTGGATAGCCTGGCCGTAACCCGGGAGATTCTCCTCAGCGGGCGGTACATCCCCGCAAGGTAGTGGGTAAAGACGATCAAGTCGCCGGGAGTGAGGATCCCGCTGAGGACACGGCGCACGCCGAACCACAGAACGATGCCGGTTCCCAGAGCAATGATGAACTCGGCTACCCTCTCGAGGCTGGCTTCGAGCCGCACCGTGCGCAGCCCTTGGCGCAGATTGCGGCGGTTGGCCTCACCGAAGCGTTTGTTCTCGTAGCCTTCGCGGCCGAAAACTTGGATTACCGAAATGGCCTGCAACATCTCGCCGACCACCGAGGCCATACGCCCCTCGCGGTGGCGCTGTTTGCGTACGGCAACGCGCAACTCATGCGAAATACGGAAAACCGCGACCATCAGCAGCGGCAAGATCGCCAGACTCAGCAGCGTCAACTGCCAGTCCATCGCGAACATCACGCCAATCATCGCGAACAAAACGATGCCATCGCTGAAAAGGATGACGACCGCGTCGACAAACATGTCGCGCATCATGTTGGCGTCGCCGGTGGCGCGCAGCAGGATGTCGCCCATGTGCTGACGGCGGTGGTAAGCTATGGTCAAACGTTGCAGGTGGGCGAAGAGCTTCCTACGCAGTGCGAAAGTAACCTCTTGGCCAGCGCCGGCAACAAGGAAACGCTGATAGTAGGCGAAAAACCCCCAGACCAAACTCACAAGTAGCAACAGGCCGCAGGAGATCGTCACCACCCCCATAGCGCCGTAGCCCTTGAGCATGGCAAAGGGGAAGGCCCACTTGACCCGACCTGCCGGCAACAGGGCATAGTCGAAGATCATCTTCATCGGCCAAGGCCGAGCGATGACCATCAACACCGCACCCATGCTGCAGCCGACAGCAAGGGCCAATTCACCGCGCACTGGAACGACGTAAGGCTTGAGCTCAGCGATGCTGGCCTTTAGACGCTTCCAGGGAACGCGGCGAAAAAGTGGGCTGGTTTCGAGTTTCATCGGGGGGGCTCGCACCCACCGTCAGCTACCAATCAAGAAGGATCGAGACGGGCAGCTGACGGTGGACACTTAGAACTCGGCGATCAGTCGCCGCCTTGTTTGCGGTTGATGACGTTGAGCTTGGCCATCGTCGCCGGCGGCGAGCCCAGATCCTCGACCACCAACACGCTGCAGGCGATACGCTTGGAGGTGCTGAGAATACGCGCCGAGCCACCACGAATGTTGACGATAGGCGTGATGCCCACGATGATGTCGTCCTCATGGAAACCCACGGTGCTACCAGTACTGATGGTTGCCGAAGCACCAACGGGAAGATCGACGTTACCGTCGCTCGAACCCGGCGTAACGTCGTTTAGAGCGCCTGTGGGAGCAAGCGGATCCTGCTGCGAAGCAAAGAGCTCGACCGCCACCGTAACCGATTTGTTCTTCTCCATGTTGGTACAGATAAACTCGGTCTCCAGCCCGTTGTTCTTGGTCACCCCGGGAACAACATAGATCGAACGGGCCGACGAGCCGGTCTTGATTACCGGTATCGGGCTATCCAACACCCCGGCCTGCACCCCCTGCGGGACTGCAAGCACGAGACCGACCATGAATGAAATTGCGTACAACGAATACTTCACTGCTACCTCCTTCAGACTCCCGCGCTCCACCCTCACCGAGCTCAAACGCAACGGTTCAGGCAACTTCGGGTGTTTCTTGGCTCTGATTTGAAACTGCGGCGCGGCTGTCACGCCAACTATAGCTGACTGATTTTGCAACAACCATGCCACCCCCGATCGGGGGGCAATAAGTCCTTTACTGACAAGGATTTGGCGGAAGAAACATCAATAGTAAAGGCAAAGAACACAGCAGGCACTGCAATCTTCTGCATGCGATGGCAGCTTAGCGATACAGTCCACGCTTCAGTGGCAACACACCCACTTGCCAACGCATACGGGGCATATGCCCCATATGTTCACTGCTTGAGTGCAGCGGCTTGAATCCAGGCCTTCATCTGCCCTAACATGGGTGCGCTCGGCGAAGTCCAGCCAAGCCGGGTGTGTCCCTTTGACCATTTGTGAGCCAGCGGAAGCGGTGGAGGTAGGTAGCGTGGGGAAAAGCTGCAGTCTGGCCTTGTTGTTTGTCGTAAGTGCGTGCGCAGCCCTGTTTTGGGCAGCTGCGGCAAGCGCTCAGCCAAGCCCCAACGGTCCTGAGTTCGCAGTAAACACCTTCAGCGCTGACGACCAGCGATCGCCGGCGGTAGCCGCCGCCCCCAACGGCAATTTTCTGGTGGTCTGGGAGAGTTTCGACCAGGCTGGTGATTTTGACAACGACATATTCGCTCAGGTTTTTGACCCACTGGGGATAGCCATCGGCAGCGAGTTCCGGGTTAACAGCTACACCATCGATGAACAGCAGGCAGCGGCGGTAGCCGCCGCCGGCGACAGCAGCTTCGTGGTCGTCTGGGAGAGCTTCGACCAAGCCGGAGACTTTGACTACGACGTCTTCGCCCGCAAAGTGAGTTCACAGGGAACTCTCGCGGGTGGCGAGTTCTTGGTCAACGCCTACACCAGTGATGATCAGCAGGCACCGGCCGTAGCAGCGACAGCCGATGGCGGCTTTGTAGTCGTCTGGGAGAGCAACGGCCAAGAAGGCGGGATTGATTACGGTGTGTTTGCACGGCGTTTTGACCCATCTGCAGCTGCGCTAGGCGCAGACTTCCGCGCCAACAGCTACACCACCGCCGACCAGAGGTCAGCGGTGGTGGATACGGCCGCCGACGGCAGTTTTGTCGTCGTTTGGCAGAGCGACGGCCAAGATGGTGGCTTGGGCTATGGTGTTTTTGGCCAGCGCTTCGACCCCAGCGGCAGCCCCAGCGGTACCGAGTTCCAGGCCAACAGCTACAGCGACGACGACCAGCAGTCGCCGGCGATTTCAGTGGCTAGCGATGGCAGTTTCGTCGTCGTCTGGGAGAGCAACGGCCAGGAAGGCGGCCCGGACTACGGCATTTTTGGTCAACGCTTCAGCGCAACCGGTGCAGCCAACGGCAGCGAGTTCGCTGTCAACAGCTACACCAGCGATGATCAGCAGACACCGGCCGTCACTGCTAGCGCCGATGGCGGATTTATCGTCGTTTGGGCGAGTATGACCCAAGACGATGGCGTCGATTCCGGTGTATTTGGCCAGCAGTTCGACCGTTCCGGGGCCGCGGTGGGCGGCGAGTTTCAGGTCAACCAATTTACTCCTTACGCCCAGGCCCGCCCCTCACTGGCCGCGGCTGCCCAGGGCGACTTCGTCGTCGCCTGGGAGAGCAGCGGCCAAGAAGGCGGCATCGACTACGGCGTGGTTGCGCGCAGCTACGCCGGGGCTAGCGCCATATGTGGCGACACTACCGGCGATGGACGCGTCAGCGCTACCGATGCACTTGCCGTGCTAAACGTCGCCGTGGGCCTGCGCACTTGCGATCTGTGCATCTGCGACGTCGATCAATCCGGCCAGACCAGCGCAACCGATGCTCTGGCGCTACTGCAGGCGGCCGTAGGCCTGCCGATCACGCTTAACTGCGTAGCCTGCTAACCGCAGCCAGCAGACAGGCCAATCGCAGAAGAATACGGTGTAATCGCCCAGTAGGGCGTGCCATATGCCTGCCTGCCCGCTCGGTGAGCTGTTCAGAAGCTCGCCTTCAAAGCCTCTCGACAGCCTCATTTTCCAAGACTTAGCCGACCTCAAGCAGTTATCCAAGGCTTTGGTATGGCACTTGCGTAGGTAGCCGTGCGGGCCAAACCCGACATCAAACAGCGGTGCTTCCTACTCAAGATCGTCCCCGCCCGAGTAGGCCACCCTCAGGAGAACCGAATCATGTCACTAGTCAAAACGACCAGCACTTCAACCAGGGGATTCTTGGCAGCCACGACCGCAGCCGTCGTAGTGATTGCCCTAAGCACTTGCGCCTACGCGGGTGGTGACAGAGTCCGCGTACGCTGCATCTCGGTGTCGCCTAACGCCGACTCGAGCATGAGAGCCAACTTCGAGGGCAAGGGCGACCGATCCAAGTTCTCGGTGTCCTTTGAAGCCGCAGCCGGCGCCGGCGTGGTGGCCGGCGATGTTCTAGCGGTTAGCGTCGATGGCCTCAGCGTCGCTCAGATCACCGTCCAAGCCTTGGCCAACGGCGACGTGGGCGCAGGTCTAGGCCTCGACACGACCGCTGGCCCCGGAGACAAAGACAGCCCCTTCCCGGCTGACTTCCCGGCCGTGGCCTCGGGCAGCAACGTCACCGTCGGCAGCCTCGGCTGCACCTTGATGGGACGTTAAGCCCCGCAGCAGGCCGTTGGGGGTCGGTCGCGCAAGCAGCGACCAACCCCCAACTTGCTTCGCGCCTGCGTCTTTCTTCCCCCCAACAGGCCCCCTCCCCGCTCTCCCAAGCAGCTAGCTTCTTCTCGCACAGTCGCGGCCCGGGCTGCCACTGACTAGTCGCTAGCGCATGGGTGAAATCCCCCTATTCGCCATTTACCCCCCTGCCTCCTGGAGTAAACACTAGTAATTTCAAATAGATACATCTGGCACGCAACCTGCTGTGTAAGTAGGCGAGAGCGCTAACACGCAACCGGAGGTGCTTAAAATGTATAGCAAGAATTTCTTAGTATTGGCC
>CAZPPZ010000038.1:0-17832 GCA_964588545.1 uncultured Myxococcales bacterium
TGAAAGGTGGTTCTAGTAATTTCACGTGGTTGCGAGACGGACTTATCCCTATCAATAGAGCGCGCCAGGCAGGACTCGAACCTGCGACCACCGGCTTAGAAGGCCGATGCTCTATCCAGCTGAGCTACTGGCGCACAAGAGGTAGGTCGACAAAGAAAATTGGTCGGGGTGAGAGGATTTGAACCTCCGACACCCTGCTCCCAAAGCAGGTGCGCTACCAGACTGCGCCACACCCCGAGTCTACCGATTCTCTACTGACCCGGCCCGATTTTCAACAAGTCGCAGAAGTCCCCGCGGGCCGACCTAGCCTCGGCGCTGAGAGCCGGGCGGTAGCAGGCTGCGACGCTCGAGCTCAGACAGTAGGGCTCGCAGGGCTGCACCACGATGGCTACGCTCGCTCTTTTGCTCGGGTGTGGCCTCGCCAAAGGTCAGGCCGAGGTCGGGGCGGAAGAATAGCGAGTCGTAGCCGAAGCCGTTGACTCCACGCTCTTGGTCGATAATCAGCCCCTCGCAGCGTCCGGACGAGACCACCTCGCCGCCATCGGGTAACACCAGAGCCAACGCGCAGACAAAGGCCGCGCGACGGTCGGCGACGCCGTGAAGGCAGTCGATGAGCTTGAGGTTGTTGGCGTGATCATCGCCAGGCTCGCCGGCGTAACGGGCCGAGTGTATCCCCGGCTCGCCGCCCAAAGCCTCGACACTCAAACCTGAATCATCAGCGAGCACCGCCACCCTCGCCTCATATGCGTAGGCTCGGGCCTTAATCAGCGCATTCTCCTCGAAGCTCGCGCCGGTCTCGGCTACATCCAAGTGCAGGCCACGATCGGCGGGCAAAACAAGGTCTATGCCACTGCCCTCGAGCAGTCTGCGGAAATCGCGGGCTTTCCCACGGTTGGTGGTGGCCAACAAGACTTCAGAGAGCTCAGCCACCAAGCACCCCTCGTTGGATTTCTATCAGTTCACCGATACCACTCTCGGCCAAAGCAAGGAGCTCGGTCAGGGTGCTCTTGTCAAAAGGCTCACCCTCGGCGGTGCCCTGAAGCTCGATGAAACGGCCGGAGGCGGTCATGACAACGTTCATATCGACCTCGGCGCCAGAGTCTTCTTCATAACACAGATCGAGCAGACTGTGCTCGCCGACCACACCAACACTCACGGCTGCTACAGCCTCGCGGATCGGGTCTTGCTCAACCGCACCGCTTTCGAGCAACTTTCGGCAAGCCAGGCTCAGCGCCACCCAGGCGCCGGTAATCGAAGCCGTACGGGTTCCACCATCAGCCTGGATAACGTCGCAATCGATCTTGATGCTGCGCTCGCCGAGCGCTTCCATGTCGACCACCGCACGCAGACTGCGCCCGATCAGCCTTTGAATCTCCATGGTGCGGCCACCGATACGGCCGCGCGCGGCCTCACGCTCCACCCTAGTGTTGGTAGAGCCAGGCAGCATGCCGTATTCGGCCGTCACCCAACCGCGGCCCTGTCCACGCAGAAACCGCGGGACCTCCTCTTCTATCGAAGCAGTACAGATGACCCTCGTCGCGCCGCTCTCGATTAGCACCGAGCCCGCGGGATGGGTGATGAAACCCGGTGTAATACTTATCTGCCGCAACTGATCGGCAGCTCGGCCGTCGCTTCGTTTGACGCTCATTGACTACAATTCTCCTTATACTTGCTCCGCCCACTGGCGCCGCCCACTGCTGTGCCGATATTCGTCACCGGCCGAAGTCTAGCAGTGTTGACCACGGGCAGCCCGCGCGCGAACCCCCAGCTCTCGCCATACATGACAATAGGCAACATCCAGCGTGGCACTCGACCCAAACCAAACCCGCCAGCTCGCGGCGCCCTTGCCGCGACCAAACCATGCAAGCGCAGTGGCATGCGGCACGTTATTGTCCACCGGGTTCGGCCCGGCATCCCCACTGCCAGCACTCAAGCACGCCCGGCCGGGCATTTCTACGACTATTTACGTTAGCTCATAGCAACTTTCTGGTAGCGGCCGGAATTCGCCAGGTGTTACTTTTGTAACCATACGAAGTTCACACCTGACGCTCGGTACAAAGGTTAATGCACCAAGACAAGATCGAAATCATCGGCACGCATCCCTTGATGCAAAAGCTTGCGCACATCACGGCCAAGGTCGCCCGGACCAACGCGACGGTATTGATTACCGGCGAGAGTGGTACCGGCAAGGAACTGGTCGCCCGCAGTGTGCACGCACTCAGCCCGCGCGTCAACAAGCCATTCGTGGCAGTAAACTGTGGGACAATCCCCGGCGACCTGCTCGAATCGGAAATGTTTGGTCATCAGAAAGGCTCGTTCACGGGCGCTCATGACCAGCGTCCGGGAATGTTCCAACTCGCACATACGGGAACGATCTTCCTCGACGAAATCGGCGAAATGAGCAGCCACCTCCAGGTGAAGCTGCTGCGCGTGCTCCAGGATCGAGAGATTCGCCCCGTTGGAGCCGACCGAGCCTTCCATGTGGACGTACGCGTGGTCGCGGCGACCAACAAAGACCTCCAGGCGGAAGTAAAGGCTGGCCGGTTCCGCGAGGACCTCTACTACCGGCTCCAGGTAATCCCGGTCACCATCGCCCCGCTGCGCGAGCGCCGCTCCGACATACCGCTGCTGATCGAACACTTCCTGGCAAAACACAACCACGATCGCCCCTACCCTATCTCGATATCCGAAGAGGCCATGGTGTTGTTGTGGGAGTACGACTGGCCGGGCAATATTCGCGAGCTGGAAAACGTCATCGAACGGACCGTCATCCTCTCGGATGCACCGGTGATCCGTCCAGATGCCCTGCCCGCAAACATTCGTTCTTTCCTGTCGGAGAAGAAGATTCCGACGCCGACCCTAAGCGACGAAGGCATGGACCTCAACGCCGCCGTAGAAGAGTTCGAAAACCGCATGATCGATGAAGCTCTGAGACGCACCAACGGTAACAAACAAGCGGCAGCCCGTCTGCTCGGCCTAAAGCGAACTACTCTGGTGGCAAAACTGCGACGCAAGCGCGGCGACGAGTACCAAGTTCCGCAGAGCTACGCCTACTAAGCGGGACCTGTCAGAGTGATGGACAGCACACGAAATAACCAACCCGTGGTCATGGTCGTCGACGACGACGAGCTCGCGACCAAGGCCGTAGTTCAGCTGCTCTCTCGCCGCGGATTCACCATGTGTTCGGCGTCAAGCGGCGCCGACTGTCTAGCCCAACTGGCGATCGGGCCAACGCCTGACGTGCTGGTTCTCGACGTGGTCATGCCCAACATGTCTGGACTGGAAGTTTGCCAAAAGCTGCGTACCGACATCCGCTTCCGTGATCTGCCGATAATTTTGCTGACCGGATGCGATGACGTGCAAACGCGCGCTGCCGGAATGAAACTCGGCGTCAGCGAGTTCTTGTGCAAGCCCTTCGCGCACCACGAACTGGTCGTTCGCATCAACAACCAACTCGAAGCTCGACGCATCGGCCGCGAGCTCGACAGCATAGTCGACAACCTGTAAACGCGGCTACTGCTCGTCACGATCTGAGACCTCGCGCAACGCGGGGTTTAATCGAGGGTCGTTGTAGGCCTTGTGCTGGTGGTAGAGCTTAAAGAAGCGCCGACCACGACCGACGTCCTCGATAAGAGCAACGAGGCAAGCCTGCAGATCGAGGCGTTGCTCACTCAGAACCTCAACCTTGGCCCGGCACTGCTCAGCTAGAGCCGCATCGTCGTCACGCCGGGCATTGACGCCCATGTGGTAGAGCTTGAGCGCCAGTATCGACAAGCGGTCGACCATCATCCCAACCGTCTCGGAGTGCTGCTCGGCGCCGACGGTGTCTGCCTTAGCCAGGAGGCCGAGCACAATTCGGTCGATGGCCTCGATCAGGTCGTTGCGGCGTTGGTTCCAGGCATCGATGCTGCGCTTAACCGCCGCGATGTAGCTATCGTCGACGTTTCGCCGACGCGCCTCATCCTCGAAGTTCCACAGACAGAAGTTGGCGCGATGCTCTTCGAGAACCACCTCGCCAAGCTCGCCGTCTTCACCAACGACAGCCGCGGGCGGTAGCGCCGGGGGGGGCTGCGCGGCGCTGTACCAACGTGACAGCGCAGCATCATGAAACGAGAGCAGACTTTCTAGATCGGCAAGGTTCATTTCGTATCGGCCGCCTTTTGGGCACGGCGACCGCCCTTGTCCAAAAGATACTCAACCGCCTCTACAGCTTCCAGCACCGCGACCTCGGTCACCAGTTCGCTCGGCTGCTTGCTCGCGGGCAAGCCCGCAATCTCAAAGCGTGACGCGCATAGCGCTCGCGACACCACCGGCTCAAGCGGCCGGACTGTCCGCGGTGGCTTGGGCCCGGTAAAGACCGCGGTAGGTATACCCTGCAGCCAGGCCATATGCATGGCTGCGGTATCGGAACCAATAAAAACATCAAAGCAACCAATCATGCCCATCATCTCGGGCAGCGTAGTCGGTGGAGCCAATGTGCATGACGAACCAGTCTGGGCGCTGATTTCGGCCGCAAGCTCTTGCTCCTGCGGACCCCAGAATACCGCCGACGAAATACCGTCGTGGGCGAGCCGCGAGAGTAGCTCCACCCATTTGTCTCGAGGCCAACGCTGATCGCTACGTTCGCGACTGGTACCGGGAAACACCGCTAGAGCGGGAGCACCGATCGTCCGATACCAGTTGTCGGCGGCGCGGCGCAGCTCGCCACCGATGTACAGTCCATGGTCGTCGGGGTCGTAGCCAACATCAAGGCCCAACGGACCAAGCAAATGCAGAAATCTGTAAACACGATTCTCCCAGCGATCCTCGAGCTCGACGTGAATGTTGTTAAACAAGTAATTGGCCTCGCTCTCATCTCCCCGAGCGAAACCGATGCGCCGAGCCGCCCCCGATAGCCGTGAAACTACTCCACTCTTGAAGCGTCCATGGAAGTCGAGCACGATTTCGTAGCGCTCAGAGCGGAGTTCGCCAATGAAGCGACGAATTTCTTTGAGGGCACGATACGGCCCGGCGCCGAGTTCGCGACGATCCAAGACGTGGAAACGATCCACACTGGGATTGCCGGCTAGCACCGGATAGGCCCACTGCTCGACGGCCCAGCCTATGCTCGCGTCGGGAATAGCTTTACGCAGCCTGCGCGCGGCGGGAAGCACGCGTAGAACATCGCCGATTGCGCCGAGACGGATAATCAGAAAACGCTTGCCTTTAGTCGGGGATTCGCCGGAGCTTGCCATACCCATACACCGCGGCGACGCCAGTCACTGCGGTCAATTACACCAACGCCGACGATTGGCAACAGACGCGCGGGCTAGGGCAGCTTATCCTTGAAACCGCGGGCGTCGTTGCGAACAGCTGGAAACGCAAACGAACTCGACCAACACAGCCCGGCATCATTAAGAAGCTGAACAGTGACGCTGGGGTCTTGGTTAAAGAACAGCGAGGGACCGACCGGCGTGGGCATGGGAATGTTTACGCCCTTAGCCTGCAGCGTAACCTTGGCCTTACCGGCCGCAGCGGCACGCAAGCGCAGCTTCTTGACGCCCGAAGCCACCGTAGTCTTGTCCTTGTACTGGAAGCCGGTATTACCCTTGGGCTGCCAGAATGCACCCGACGGGATCACGATGGCGGCCGGAGTGGCCAACGAGGGTACACCGGCAGACTCATCGTATATGCACAGAGCATACTCACCCGAGACCAGGGGGTTGCCGAAATCGGCGATCAGAGTCGCCTCACCCTTTAGCCATTTCCAGCTGAGGATATCCGCCTTGTCCTTACTCTTATCCTTGATCTCGAACTTGATCTTACCGGCGAGAAGACAGCCAAGTGCCGGTCCGGTAGTCGACTGGCAACCTGCTATGTCATCGCAGGTATCCTGACTACAAGGCATGCCATCGTCACAGTTGAGTGGAGTACCTGGCAAACACGCGCCGAGGCCATCACAGAGTTCGTCGCCATCACAGACACTAGCATTTGGACAGGGCGAAGACGCCGCCTCGAACAGGCAGCCCGCCGAGCAGCAGTCCCCGCCTAGGTTGTTGCCATCGTCACAGTCCTCACCCGGATCTAGAATGGTATCGCCGCACAACGCACCAGGAACACCGTCCAACAGCAGTACCCACGCCGCACCGCGGGCGAGTCCACCATCGTCATCAAACGCCGCGCCGACGATTAGATCGACGACGCCGTCACCGTCGAGATCACGAATCGATCCCACCGACTCGCCGAAGCGGTCGTTGTCGGCCAGCACTCCGGCGAATCCGCCGTGAAGGTCACTGATCTGCCTAAACAGCGTTACGCTGCCACTGGTATCGAGGAACAGTACCCAGACCTTACCCCGGTTCACGCCGCCAGCATCATCGCCGGGGGCACCAACCATTATCTCGTCATCACCATCGCCGTCGAGATCACGAACTACGCTCACCGAATATCCGAACTCGTCAAAGTCATCGAGGATTCCGTTGAACCCGCCAACGATGTCACTGATCTTCTGGCTGCCCAGCACCGAACCGTCGACGTCCAAGAAGACTATCCATACGGCACCACGGTCGACGCCTCCGTCATCATCAAGGTCAGCTCCGACCACCAAGTCGCGCTTTCCGTCACCATCAAGATCACGAAACACATCCACCGAAGACCCAAAGCAGTCCCCGTCACTAAGCAAGCCACCAAACCCCGCCGCGGCATCACTGATCTTGGCCGACGCCTTGACCGTCGCATCGGCGTTAAGCAGCAACACCCACACCGCACCTCGATCTAGGCCGCCATCATCGTCACCAATGGCGCCCACGACCATATCTGGAATACCGTCGCCGTCGATATCTCCGGCACCCGCTACTGAAAAACCGAACTGGTCGTCATTAGTAAGCGCGCCGGAAAAGTTGCCGTTGGTATCGCTGATCTTTTGGTGCCCCTTTACGGTGCCGTCACTATTGAGGAACAACACCCACACCGCACCTCTATTGCTACCGCCATCATCGTCGCCCACGGCCCCCACCGCGAGATCGGTGATGCCGTCACCATCTACGTCACCGAGTGAACCTACCGCGGAGCCAAACTCGTCGGTATCGCCAAGCGCGCCGGCAAAACCACCGGCCGAATCGCTGATCTTCTGATGCCCCTTGACGCTGCCATCGCCGTTGAGAAACAGCACCCACACTGCGCCGCGCTCGGGACCTCCATCGTCATCAAAAATCGCACCGACAGCTACATCCTCAACGGCGTCACCATCGAGGTCTCCGAGGTCAACTACCGCGGCCCCGAAGAGATCGCCGTCATCGAGCACCCCGACAAAGCCTCCAGCTAGGTCACTTATTTTTTGCTCGGCCAAGACGTTGCCATTCGCTCCAAGAGCGGGCCTGGCCACGCACACGATCAACGCCGACAGCGCAGCAGCTAGAGAAAAAACCAAGACTGGCGGAACAAGGTCCGCGGGGTCGAAAAAGCGTAGACGGGTCATCGGAACCTCCACCTGTTCAAGCAACGTTCGCGTGTGTCTCGGCGGCAGCGGCCAAGCTCACACATGCTCGATCCGCAGGGCGACTCGCTTGCGATACCACTGTCGAGGGGCCAACGTCAACGCTAAAAGCGCCGGCCGAACAAGATACTACCTACTCGTCATAGCTAGCGTTAGTCGCTTGCCTCGACCAGGGGTGGTCAACAGTCGCAGGACGGCCACCAGGCGAGCGGCACGGCTACGCCGTTAGTCCTAGTAGCGCGCTGCTAGTGGGGAAAAACGCCACGAGAACTTTCCGTTTGGCAGCCCGGTGTGCGCCGTGCTAGCTAAGCGCTAGTGCCTCAACAGCCAAGCCCGGTTGTTTTGCCGCTAAGACCGTGTGGCCGCAGCTGCGGCCACCGAGGAGGGCTCAATGGCAGATAGTGTATACAAGATAATCGAGCTTGTCGGTACGAGTTCGGAGTCGTGGGAAAAGGCAGCGGCGTTAGCCGTCGAACGAGCCGGACGCACACTGCGTGGTCTACGCATAGCCGAGGTGGTTGAACTAGACATGCAGCTCGAAGGCGACAAGATCGCCGCTTACCGGGCCAAGGTCAGAGTATCTTTTAAGTACGAAGACTGAGTACGCGTCAGACACCACAGCTAGCGCGGCGGCAGTCGACGACCAAGCCGAGTTGGGACCAACGCCCAAACCAACGGCCGACCTCGTCGGCGTCGCCGTCGGCGCTGGCAAGTTGCTCGATCACCGCACCGAGCGTATGCCCGTCGAGCAGAGCTTCTAGCGCTGCCGCTTCGCCGCTATCGATTCGGTCGCAGACCACAGCAAAACCCTCGCGACGAACCAACAGCTGTTGCGGGCGGCCTTCCAAGTCGACGTCGATCTCTTCGATCGGAGTTTCGCGAACATCCCAGACATCGGCCACCGGCCACTGCGAGCAGACCAGGGCTAGAGCAGGCTGAAAACTCAAGACCGCGTGTTGCCAGTCTTCAGCCTCCCATCCGACCAGCACTGAGGCATCAAAAGGCGGGTGCTGGCGAGCATGAAAGGCGCGCAGCACTGCGCGCTCAAGCCGGGCAAGGTCGGCCAAGAAAGCATACTTACGGCCGAGTTCGTCGTCGGCAACAAACTCAGGGAAATTACTACCCACCTCGCTTAGGTTGTAGCCCCCCGGCGGAACATGGGCACCGTAGCGCAACGACGCTTCGATGAAGTGCAGAGGTCCAACCACATGCTCAACCGCGGGAAAGGCCTCCAAGAGTGCCTCGCGAAGCCGCGCGGGATAACCGTTGGCATAGGCAAGTAAGCGTGTCCTCGCCTGAGGGCGGTCGCACTCAGGCAGTGGCCAGGCGAACTCCGCGGGCTCACCATCAAGAGCGCTGGGCTCTAGAATCAGCGCAGACATCCACTGCTGCAACTCGCGCAGCGCAGGCTTGGAGCGCTCGCCGCCGGTCACGAGGCTTTCCTCTCGGTTGCTTCGCAGTAGGCGCTGCGCGCCTTGTCGAGTTCCGCGCAGAGTTCGGCGAACGCGGGAATCTTGTCATCCCACTCGAGCAGCGTAGAGGTTGGGCCGAAACGTTTGACCGCTCGGCGGTATAGCTCCCAAACTTCATCGGAGACCGGAGCGCTGTGGGTATCAAAGAGATAACTGCCCATGTCGGTAAAACCGGCCAGATGAAACTGGGCAACACGCTCCACCGGTACCGTGTCAATATAGATACGCGGGTCGAAACCATGATTGGTGGCGCTTACGTAAACGTTGTTTACGTCAAGCAGAATTCCGCAATCCGCCTGTTCGGCAAGCGCCGAGAGAAACTCCCACTCTGTCATCTCACTGCAATCGAAACCGATATAGGTAGAAGGGTTCTCCAGAAGAATACGGCGGCCGAGAAAATCCTGAACCCGCCCTACTCGCTCGCAAACGTGCTCTAGGGTTTCGCGGGTATACGGCAGCGGCAGCAGATCGTAGAGGCTACGCCCCCCCACCCCGGTCCAGCACAGATGATCGGTGACCAAGGCCGGCTCGACGCGACCAACCAAGGTCTTTAAACGCCCTAGGTAATCGCTATCGAGTTCGTCGGTGGAACCAATCGAGAGACCGACACCGTGCAAGGCGATGGGGAAATCGCGCCGCACGGTCTCGAGCACGTAGAGAGGGCGGCCGCCCGTTTCCATGTAGTTCTCGGTAATGACCTCGAACCAGTCCACGGGCGGCCGTCCATCCAAAACCTCCTGGTAGTGCTCCGAACGCAGCCCAACACCGAATCCGAGCATCGGCCAGTTCAACGTCGCTGCCACGATCGCTCTCTACCAGAAGGGCCTTAGCGCCGCTACTTGCTGGCGGGCTCAGGCGTCAGGCGGCCACCCTTGATCTTGAGGCACTTGTCCTTGTCGATCTTGAGGAAGCCATGCCCGGCACAGGAGTTGTTGCCCGCACAAGAGTAACCCTTGCCACCGCAGTCACCGGTGCCCTTACACTTGTTTACACCGTAACACTTAACGTCTTCGGCCTGGGCCTGCTGGGGCACGGCCATGGTCGCGGCAAAAACCATCAGGCCAGCTGCCGCCGAAGCGAGAAGTAGCCCATTCTTGTTTACTGCTTTCTTGTTCATTCTAATATAGCTCCTTATGTTCTCAGTCTTCTTCTACGTAGGCCTCGACACTGATGCGTATCTCGACCTCTTCTCCAACTAACAGCCCCCCGGTCTCTACCGTGTCGTTCCAATTCAACCCGAAGTCCTTGCGATTGATCTTGCCCGTAGCTGAGAATCCAGCCTTGCGGTTTCCGTAGGAATCCGGCCCTTCGCCGATGAACGCAGCATCGAGAACGATGTCTTTAGTCACACCGTGCATGGTCAGCTTACCGTGCAGCTTGCCGGTCTTGGTCTTGGCATCGAGATCAGAAATCTTGCTGCTCGCAAAGGTTATCGACGGGAACTTCGCAACGTCGAAAAAATCCGCAGAGCGCAGGTGCTTGTCGCGGTTGGCAAGGTGGGTGTTGATCGACGCGGCATCGATGGTACCACTCACCTTGGCATCAGCGAGGTTGGCAGCATCAAAGGTGATCTTGCCGTCAAACTTGTCGAAGCGGCCGTCGACCTGGGTAAACAGGTGGCGGATCTGAAAAGTAACGTTGGTATGCTCGAGGTCGAGCTTGTAGGTCTTTGCCGCAGCGCTGTGCGGCAAACATGTAAGCGCGACGGCTACGGCGGCCATCGATAATCGGCTACGCATCTGCATTCTCCTTGTCACTCTCACCATCACTCAAAGGCCGACAACTCCCCCCGCATCGGCACAAACGCAGGAAAAACCGTCGTCTAGATCGTCTTCGCGAACTAATACGCGCGACCAAGCGGCACGTTACAGCCGTTGCGTCTTGGCCCCTGACAAATGGGCGGGGCAGACAGCGCAGCGACTAGCTCGGCCCGGTCCGAGCTCTGGTCGACACAGTAGAAAACTAGCTATCACTCGCGGCCAAGCGTGGCTAGAGGGTAGCTGCGTATGCAGTTATAACATCGCCCTAGAGCTGCTCAGGGGGCGACACTCGCCCCCTGAGAGGGCTCGGCGGCCTCTTGCTCATCGAGTACCGCCTCGGCGAGGTCGCGGCCGTTACCATCACCGGGCTCTTGCAGCGGCCTGCGCTCAGCCAAGTAGCGACTCAAGATGACCGCCAGATAGCGCTCTACCGCTGCCGACACGCGGCGCTCGCGCAGGCTGAGGAACAGGTCGAAGGCGTGCTGGGCCCCGGGGATCTCCGCGTAGACTACCTCGGCGCTGCCACTGTCGCGCGCCATCTCGACGAAACGCCGGGCCTCGGCCACCGGAACCAAGGAATCGTGGTCACCGTGGACCACCATAAAAGGAGGCCGATCGGCGTGAAGACGGTCCATCGGTGAGCCCTCGCTATAGCGCTCAGCAATCTCCTCTTTCGATCCTTTGAGGATTCGGCTCTCTAGTACATTGGCAAGGCCAGGGTTGCGCCAAAAGCCGAAGCGGTCGGTCCAATCATAGACACCATACATCGGGACGGCCGCAGCCACGCTGGTATCAACCTCCTCAAAACCCGGCTGGTAGTCTGGATCGTTGGCCGTCAGCGCAATCAGCGCGGCCAGATGGCCACCGGCCGAGCCGCCGGTGACGACTACGAAGTTGGGGTCACCCCCGTACTTGGCGACGTGCTCGCGGATCCACGCCAGCGCTTTCTTGCAGTCGATGAGGTGTTCGGGGAAGGTCGCGTGCGGGCTGAGACGATAGTTGGCGTTGATACAGACCCAACCGTTAGCCGCCAGGCGGTTGATGAGCGGCAAGCCCTGTTCACGTTTATCGCCGATCATCCAACCGCCACCGTGAATCTGCAGCAGCACCGGACAACCCGAAGGCATCGAACGGTGACGATAGACATCGAGCTTGAGATTCAAGCCGCGTTGGCGATCAAAGGGAATGTCGCGAACACACTCAACCTCCGCCCGGCGCAACTTAAACGGCCGCAGCAGCGAGCGCCAGGCCAGTCTCTGCTCCAAGCCACGGCTTAACTCGGGGGCGATGTCGCTTCGGTAGCCACTCCCGAGGCCGTCCTCCAGAGCTCTCTCGGCCGCCGGCCCAGCCGCGCTGCCGTACTCTAGATACTGATAGGCCAGAGCCCCACACGAGAGGGCGATGATGAACAAGGCCAGCTGCCCAGTGGCCGAACCCAGCGCTCCAGCGGCCGCGAACACAGCTACCAGAACAGCTTGAGCAGCAACGGCGTGAAGCGCCAGCTCTCCCCAGGTCCACCCCGCGAGAAACGACAAGCCGGCGGCGCGCGGGCTCGATGTGAGCGGATGGTAGACGTTGTAGGTAAGCCAGGCGCTCACCAAGGCAACAATCAAGAAAAACACGGCCATGATCTACTCCCTAAAGTCCAGGCTGGGCAAGCTTACGGCGGTCGTTTACGGCCGCGGCCAGCCCCTCGAGCAGCGGCACCGTGGCCTCCCAGGATATACAAGCGTCGGTGATACTCTGACCGTAGAGCAATTCCTTACCCACGACCAGATCCTGCCGGCCCTCTACCAGGTGGCTCTCGACCATCACACCGCAGATCGCCCGGTCGCCCGCGGCTACCTGCGCACACACACTGTCGGCCACCAGCGGCTGGCGGCGGTAGTCTTTTTGGCTGTTGCCGTGGCTGAGGTCGATCATCAGATGCTCGGCCAGGCCCTGCTCACGCAGCTGCGAGCACACCGCAGCGATACTCTGGGCATCATAGTTGGGGGCGCCCTTGGCGCCGCGCAGGATAATATGACAGGCGTCGTTACCGCTGGTGGTGACGATGGCGCTAAGCCCCTGCTTGGTGACCGATAGGAAGTGGTGTTTGCCGCGAGCCGCACGAATAGCATCAATGGCAACTTGCACGTTGCCATCGGTGCCGTTCTTAAAACCAACCGGTACCGACAGGCCCGAGGCCAGCTCGCGGTGCACCTGGCTCTCGGTGGTTCGTGCGCCTATGGCCCCCCACGAAATCAAGTCGGCAATAAACTGAGGGCTGATGGTATCGAGGAACTCCGAGCCCGCCGGCACACCCAAGCCGGCAAGATCTACAAGCAGCCTGCGCGCGCTGCGTAGGCCACGATTGATATCGAAGCTGCCGTCCAGCCCCGGATCGTTGATCAGCCCTTTCCAGCCTACGGTCGTGCGCGGCTTCTCAAAATAAACGCGCATGAATATCGCCAGTTCACCGGCAAGACGCTCACGGTAGCCGCGCAGTCGCTCGGCATACTCCAGCGCCGCCGCAGGGTCGTGGATCGAGCAAGGCCCGACGACGACCAACAGTCGGTCATCACCACCGGTGACGATCTTGGTCGCCTCATCGCGCGCTGCGGCCACAACGCTCGAGCCGGTCTCGCCCAGCGGCAGCTCTTCCATAAGAATCGCCGGCGGAATCAGCGGCCGCAGCCTAGCGATACGCAGGTCGTCAGTAACATGAAACATCGCCGCAATACCTACAGGGGGATAAGTACAATTGCTAAGTGGCTGTTAACATAGGGGACGGCGTTTCCTGAATTCGCAATCCTAGCCATTCTAGCGTAACCTCTCAACCATCGACCTGGCGGCCTAGCTGAGGCGACAAGGAGAGGAGGATTATGAGAGCATGAATTTCACACATCGGGTCCTGTTAGGACTCCTGCTAACCACGGTTATCCCGGCACACGCGGCCGAGGACAACCAGGTCTTGCGCTTTACCGCGATTCCCGACCACAACGCTACCGAGCTCAAACAAAAGTACGACCCCGTAGCTGCCTACCTCAGCGACAAACTGGGCATCAGTGTCGAGTACCTGCCGGCCGCCGACTACCAGGCCTCGGTGGCGATGTTCAAGAACGCCGACGTACTTCTGGCTTGGTTTGGTGGGCTTACCGGAGTGCAGGCTCGCGCGGCGGTGCCTGGGGCTCACGCGGTGGTGCAGGGAGCCGAGGACCCCGAGTACTACTCGTACTTCATCGCCCACGCGTCAACGGGGCTGGAGCGCTCCGAGGAGTTCCCGACGGAAATAGCCGAGTTTCCCTTCACATTTGGATCGGAAAGCTCGACCTCGGGGCGGCTGATGCCCGAGTACTTCATCCGCGAGCACACGGGAAAATCACCTAAAGAGTTCTTCAAACATCCCTTCGGGTTCTCCGGCAGTCACCCCAAGACTGCCGAACTGGTGGCTGCGGGTAACCGCATCAAAGTTGGGGCAATCAACTACAAGACCTACGACGCAATGGTCGCGGCGAAGACCATCGACCCGGATGTATGTAGGATAATTTGGCAGACCCCGCGCTACGCCGACTACAACTTCAGCGTACACCCCGACATCGAGCGCATCTTCGGCGACGGCACCACAGAGAGGCTCATCGACGCTTTAGTCGCGATGGACGAGCCAGCGCTGCTCGCGGCTTTCCAACGCTCTGCTTTAATAAGGAGCAGCGACGAGCAGTTCACGAGCATTGTGGCGGTCGCGCGTTCTCTGGAGATGCTGCGCTAGGCTCGGCGATACAGCGATGAACACTCTGGGGACGACCTTTCGTCTGGAGGAACTGTGCGTCGCCTACGCGGGCGCGCCGGTACTCCAGCTAGATCACCTCAATGTTGCCTCGGGCGAGGCCTTGGCACTGGTCGGTCCGAGTGGTGCGGGCAAGACCACGCTGCTACGCACGCTTGGAGCTGCGCTGCGACCCACGCAAGGCCGAGTCGAGATAGACGGCGACGCTCTCGACCGCGCATCATCGTCCACACTGCGCGGTCACCGCGCGCAGCTTGGATTCATCCATCAAGACCTTGCCTTGATCCCCAACCTGCGCGTAGTCCAAAACGTGCTCTTAGGCATCTGCGGGAGCCGCTCGTTTGCAGCGATGGCGCGCGCTATGCTCTATCCTTCGCGCGCCGACCTACGCCGTGCCCACAAGATTCTCGAGCGCGTGGGCATCGCCGAAAAACTCTACCAACGCTGCGAGTCTCTCTCGGGTGGCCAGCAGCAGAGAGTGGCGGTGGCAAGGGCGCTGTTCCAACAGCCGCGCGCGCTGCTCGCCGATGAGCCGGTGGCAAGCGTAGACCCGACTCGGGCTCGTGACACGGTTGAGCTGCTACGCAGCATCTCTGCCGAGCAGGGACTGACCCTGTGCATGAGCATCCACAACCTGGCGCTAGCACGAGAGTTCTTCCCGCGGATTGTCGGCCTGCGCGCTGGCCGCATCGCTTTCGACCGAGCCACGGCCGACATCACCGACGCGGATTTCGACTCTCTCTATGAGCTTGAAGGCCGCGTGAGTCTTGGCAGTGGCAGCTAAGAGTAAACGTGCAGTCTCCCCCGGGCTGCGCCGAGGTCTGCTGCTGGCGATCGCAGCTGCTGGAGCGTGGGCTGCCTATGCGCTGGGTCTTCAACTCGACACCGTAGTGCCGGGCAGCAACGAGCTCAAGCTCTTCTCGGCCTTCCTCTCGCGCGCGCTTAGCCCCGCCTTGGACTACCAAGCCAGCTTCGTGCCGGCGGGATCTCCCTCGATCCTCGCCAAGGCTTTCGAAGCGGCGAGACTTACCGTCGTATTCGCCGCCGTGGCCATGAGTCTGGCCATTCCCGCGGGCCTGGTGCTGGGCTTTTTCGCGTCTACGGCCTGGTGGAGGGGAAGAGCTTCTGCCGCGAACCGCGCCTCCCAGCTCTTAGTGCGGCGCGCACTAGCACCAGCGCTGTTCACAGCCACGCGCGTATTGATCGCGCTGCTACGTTCTATACATGAGCTGTTGTGGGCGGTGCTGCTGCTCTCGGCCATCGGCCTGAGCAACCTCAGCGCGGCCATCGCTATCGCCATTCCCTACGCGGGTATGCTCGCCAAGGTCTACGCAGAGATCATCGACGAAGTACCCAAGGATGCTGCCGAGGCCCTAGAGGCGGCCGGTGCCGGAGGCGCCCAGGTATTCGCGTTCGGATTGTTACCACGAGCACTGCCCGACATGGCGGCTTACACTTTCTACCGCTTTGAATGCGCGCTTAGATCTTCAGCCATCATCGGTTTTTTCGGCCCGCCTACCCTCGGGCGCTTCATCCGCCAGTCGTGGAACGAGAACTACTACGGCGAGGTATGGACCTACCTCTACGCACTGTTCGCACTTATCGTGGTAGTCGATCTATGGAGCGGCGCGATGCGCAAACGTCTAGCGCTATGACTAGCCGCGACCAGACCATTGGGCAGCTGCGCCGCGATCGGCCCCGCAACCGCCTGGCCAGGGCCAGCACCGCCGCGCTGCTGGTCCTGGCAGCCTACTCGTGGATGAGCGGTGAGATGTACGCGGGCGATGTCTTCTCGGTCCACCGCCTAAGCAACGCCGGCCGTTTTCTTGGCGAAATCGTCCCCTATCCTCTCCAGGGCAAACCATTTGACGCTACTGCCGCGCTGGCCTGGGCCGGGCAGCGCATGGCCGATGGTGGCTGGCAGGCCGCCGCGGCGACTCTGGCAATCTCGATTGCAGCCATCGTCTT
Source organism: uncultured Myxococcales bacterium (assembly GCA_964588545.1). Classification (GTDB taxonomy): domain Bacteria; phylum Desulfobacterota; class Binatia; order UBA1149; family SPBQ01; genus CAZPPZ01. The sequence continues at coordinate 16,441 of CAZPPZ010000038.1, forward strand.
GGCTGGACTCGGTAGCGCGGTGATATGCCTACTGGCAGCGCGCAACATCGCCGCAGCGCAACCCTTCCTGGCCTCGCCGCGGGCGCCGAGCCGCTGGGCACGCAGCGCATCGGCGGCCGTGGTGGTGGCAACGCGCTCCTCGCTGATATTCGTCCGCGCTGTCCCCGAGTACATCTGGGCTTTCCTGCTCATATCCATCTTTGGCTTTAGCGCCTGGCCGGCGGTGCTCGCGCTGGCCATCCACAACACCGGCATCCTCGGCAAGCTGATGGCTGAAACCGTCGAAAACATAGATCCCGAGCGCGCCCGCGCTCTGCGAGCCCTCGGTGCCAGCCGCGCGCAGATAGCACTGAGCGCGGTACTGCCCGAGGTGCTGCCACGCTTCTTGCTTTACTTTTTCTATCGCTGGGAAACCTGCATGCGCGAGGCCACCGTGCTCGGCATGCTCGGAGTGGCATCGCTGGGCTCGCTAGTACGCGACGCCCGCGCCGCCAACTTCTACGATGAAATGACCTTCTACGTCCTAATCGGCGCCGCCCTAGTAATGCTAGCCGACCTCGCCTCCGCCCTAGCCCGCCGCTTAGGGGGATAAGTCCGTCGGCTAACTAGCTGTTATCGTTAACGTGGGGGCATACGGATCGAGCCGTCCAAACGAATGGTCTCTCCGTTAAGATAGCGGTTGGTCAAGATATGTAGGGCCAAAGCACCGAACTCGGCGGGCTCTCCCAGCCGACTCGGAAACGGAATGGTCGCGGCCAGGGCCTGGCGCTGCTCATCGGGCAGCATCTCCAGCATCGGCGTATCAAAAGTTCCCGGAGCTATAGTACAACAGCGGATACCGTCGCGAGCGAGATCGCGGGCGATAACCAGGGTCATTCCCACCACACCGGCCTTGGAAGCGCTGTAGGCCGCCTGCCCCACCTGCCCGTCAAAGGCCGCCACCGAAGCGGTATTGACGATGCAGCCGCGCTCGCCATCTTCCCCCGGCTCGTTGCCAAGCATGCGGGTTGCCACAAGCCGACTTACATTGAAAGTCCCGACGAGGTTGACCTCCACAGTTTTCTTGAACAGCTCAAGCGGCATCGGCCCGGCTCTGCCGGCTATCTTCATGGCGGTACCGATGCCGGCGCAGTTGACGCAGGCGTTGATAGCCCCAAAGGCACCAGCAGTACGCTCGAGCGCTTGGTTAACCGACTCTTCACTGGTTACATCGCCGGGAGTAAACAACGCTCGCTCGCCAAGATCGGCTGCGACAGCCTCGCCATCGGATCCGGGGCGGTCCAGTATCGCTACGCTCGCACCCGCGGCAACCATCGCTTTGGCGGTGGGCAGTCCCAGCCACGAGGCCACGCCGGTAACGCACGCATTTATCCTGGAAGCCTGTCATCCGTG
>CAZPPZ010000039.1:0-17718 GCA_964588545.1 uncultured Myxococcales bacterium
GCGCGCGGTGCTCGCGGGGTGCGCCTTGTTGCAGCATCTGCCACATCGCAGCTACATAGTCGCCGGCGTAACCCCAATCACGGCGGGCATCGATGTTGCCGAGATGCAGCTTGTCTTGGAGCCCGTGCTTTATGCGCGCTACTGCGTAGGTGATTTTACGGGTGACGAACTCTAGCCCGCGCCTCGGAGATTCGTGATTGAAGAGTATCCCCGAGCAGGCGAACATCCCGTAGCTCTCGCGGTAGTTGACGGTTAGGAAGTGCCCGTAGCACTTGGCCACGCCGTAGGGGCTGCGCGGGTGAAACGGGGTGAGCTCGTCTTGGGGGATCTCGCGGACCTTACCGAACATCTCGCTGCTCGAGGCCTGGTAGAAGCGAATCTTGGGGTCGACCACGCGGATCGACTCAAGCATCTTGGTTACACCCAGAGCGGTAAACTCGCCGGTTAGCACCGGCTGATTCCACGACGTTGGTACGAACGACTGAGCCGCCAGGTTGTAGACCTCATCGGGCTGGGCTTTTTGCACGGCGTTGATCAGCGAGTTCTGATCGAGCAGGTCGCCAAAGATCAGCTCTATCTTGTCGTGCAGATGATGAACGCGCCAGAGGTTCTCGCTGCTGGTACGGCGAATCATGCCGTAGACCTGGTAGCCCTTGTCGACCAGCAGCTCAGCTAGGTAGGAGCCGTCTTGGCCGGTGATTCCCGTTATCAGTGCTCTCTTCAAGATCTGCCTCACACCAGGCGGCAACGAACCACCGTTTCTTCGGATTCTGTGGCTGCCGGTCAGCCTCTATAGCTGCTTCCTATCTATCGTGCATCCCGATACTTCAACTGAGCGCCTGCGGCCAGGGCAAAAAAGAGGTATCCTACTTGTGAGTTTCTCCGGGGCTTGATCGTCGACTATACTAAGGCACGGCTATTGGGGTCTGCCCCGTTTGGATGAGTACGGAGGATACAGTGCGATTTCGCGACAAAGCATTCGCTAAAGGGCTCGCCGTAGGGCTGGTGGTCGGGCTGTTGATGACGGTTGCGTTGAGTGCCACCGCCTCTACCGGCAAGAAGGCCTGGGACCGCTTCGGGGATATGTTCAAGGCTGGGTATGTGGCCGGTTTTCTCGACTGTGTGCGTATCGCCAAGGGCTTCAACGACAAGGGCTATTTGGCTACCGCTTACGTCTTGCCGCCGAGGACGAAGGGGGCGAACTGGGTCTGGACCATCGACAGGCTCTACCAGGATGAGCGTTACCAGAATCGCCAGTTGCCACAGATCATGGTCCTTGCAGGCGAAGAGTTGGCCAAAAAATTCGGGCCGGAGATCAAAACGTCGCATACCGGCATGGCTGGGCTGAGAGCTTTTCTTGCCGCGCGGCGCAAGTCGCTGGCGGAGGCCCGCAAGGCCAAGCTGGAGGGCGAGGGCGACGGTTCTGGCGCGAACGGCGCGGATCAGGCCAAGGCGGATAAGCCCAAAAAGGGCCCGAGGAGCAAGATAAGTGGCAAGTCCGCGCCTGTGCCCGTGCCCGTGCCCGCGCCCGCGCCCGCCGAGCAGTAGCGCCTAGAGCCTGCGCCCGGCGCGATCGAAGATCGGATCCTTGCGCAGGCCGCGGCGCTGCAACACATACTTGGCGGCGGTCGAAAGCACGCCAAATCCATAACGCATACTGCGGCGTAAGCTGATCGATGAGGCGTCGGCGTGGTAGCGCCCCGGCGCGCTGATCTCGCCGATGCGGTAGTCGAAGTACAGCGCCTGGGCGAGGATCTGGTTGTCGAAGACGAAGTCGTCCGAGTTCTCGCCCAGTGGCAGAGTCTCGAGCACTTCGCGACGGTAGGCCCGGTAGCCGGTGTGGTACTCGGATAGATGGGCGCCAAGCAGCGTGTTCTCGGTCCACGTCAGAGCCCGGTTGGCGAGGTACTTATAGGTGGGCATTCCCCAGCTGCGCGCGGCGCCGCCGAGTATGCGTGAGCCGAGCACGATGTCGAAGAGCCCACCGACGAGCATCGCGCCCATGGCGGCGATTAGCTGAGGCGGGTACTGGTAGTCGGGGTGGAGCATGATGGTTATGTCTGCGCCGCGTTTTAGAGCCTCGCGGTAACAGGTCTTCTGGTTGGCGCCGTAGCCCATGTTGTGGTCGTGGGTTATCAGGTCGAGCCCCAGCTGGCGGGTGGTCTCGGCGGTTTTGTCGCTACTGTGATCGTCCACGACCAGGACCTCATCGACGATTTCCATGGGGATCTCGCGGAAAGTACGCGAGATCGTGTGCTCGGCGTTGTAGGCCGGCATGACGACGATGATTTTGTTGCCCTCGAGCATCTAAGTCTGGCTAAGCGGCGTGCCGCGCTACGCTCGGGCTAGTGATTATCTGCTAACGCAAATTATTACGAGCGCGGCGACACTCTATTGGTGGTGCTCTATTGGGATGGATGCTCGGGGGGCCGCCCGCCTGCTGCCGCCTCGGGCATCGATTGATGCTGCAGTCGGTACAGCCTTGCGTAGAGCCCCTCGGCGCGCATCAACTCGGTGTGGGTGCCGACCTCGCGCAGTTCACCGTGGTGCATGACGAGGATGCGATCAGCGTTCTCGATGGTGGAGAGGCGGTGAGCAATCACCATCGAAGTGCGGTCTTGTTGCAGCTCGGCCAGCGCCTGCTGAATCAGTGCCTCGGTTTCGGTATCTATGCTCGAGGTAGCTTCGTCGAGAACCAAGATTTCCGGGGCGGCGCTGAGCGCCCGGGCGAAGGCCAGGAGCTGACGCTGCCCGGTGGAGAAGTTGTTGCCACGCTCGCGCACGGGTTCGTCGTAGCCGTGGTGCAGGCGGCGAATGAAGCCGTCGGCGTTTACTCGTCGGGCGGCGGCAACGACGCGCTCGCGGCCGAAATCGGCGTTGCCGAGGCTAAGGTTTTCGGCGACGCTGTCGCTGAATAGATATACGTCTTGTTGGACTACGCCGATGCGCGCTCGCAGGTCATCGAGACGCCAGTCACGAACGTCGACCCCGTCAACGAGAATGCGACCGCTGTCGACGTCGTAGAAGCGAGTCAGCAGCTTGGTGATGGTGGTCTTGCCCGAGCCGGTGGCTCCGACTATGGCGACGTGTTCACCAGCCTCGACTTTGAAGGAGACGTTCTTCAAGACCTTCTCATCCTCGACATAGGAAAAACTGACGTCTTGGAACTCGAGGATCCCGCGTGCCGCTGGCGTGGCCGCAGGTTGAGCGGGGGTGCGGATGGCGGGGGATATATCGAGCAGTTCGAATACTCGCTCGGCCGCGGACACGGCAGACTGCATCACCGCGTACTTGGTAGCGAAGTCGCGTACCGGGATGAAGAACTTGTTCATGTACTCGATAAACGCCACCAGCGTGCCAAAGCTGATGGCGCTGCCTAGCGGCGACGACGTCGCCGCGCTCTGGCCCACCAGTAGGTGGGCGCCGTACCATACGATCAGTGCAATCGAGATACTGCTTACTGCCTCGACGATCGAAAACAGCGAGGCCTCGTAGAAGTTGGAGCGGTGGTAAGCATCGCGATGCAGCGAGTTGAGGCGGTCGAATTCGTTTGCCACCTGCTGCTCGCGGGCGAACAGCTGCACCACTGCCATGCCGCTCAAAACCTCTTGGAGGTAGCCGTTCAAACGTGCGATACGCTCGCGGATCAGCCGGTAATAGCGGCGAGTCTTGCGGCGGAAAAAATCCATCAGCACCGCCATCAACGGCAAGGTCGTTAGGGTGACCAGCGCTAGCTTGAGGTGGATGGTCATCATGATGGCGACGATGCCGACTAGCGTGATGGCGTCCATGAGTACCGTCAAGGCACCGGCGGCGAACATCTCGTTGATCACGTCGACGTCGGTGGTCATACGCGTGACCAAGCGTCCTATGGGGTTGCGGTCGAAGTAGGCGGCTTCCATGGTCTGTACTTTGTCGAAGACGGCGACGCGCAAGTCGGCTAGAGATTTCTGCGCCACCAGCATGGTTACGTAGTGCTGCCAGTACAGAAGGAAGAACTCGGCTAGCACGACGGCGGCAAACAGCGCGGTCCATGCTCCCAGGCCCTCAAGGTTGCCGGTGGCTATGTGATCGTCGATGACCCGTTTGATTATGTAGGGTTGAGCGAGCAGGCAGGCTGAGACCGCTGGCAACAAACCTATTGCCAGCCAGAACAAGCCGCGGTAAGGACGAATGAAACGCCACAGTCCGGCTAGAATCTGTGCGTCGCGGGTGCGGCCAAGGCGCTGCTCGGCGTGTGGGCCGCGGCGAGCACCGCGGCCGCGCATCGGCGTGCCCCGCGAGGCCGGTCGCCGTGGGCTTTCCGGCTGGTCGCTTGCCGCCACCTACATGGCCTCCAACTCTTCGCTGAGTCGCTGGCGCCGGTATAGCTCGGCATAGCTGCCGTCGTTGTCTACCAAGGCCTCGTGGTTGCCGACTTCAATGATGCGGCCGCCGTCGATGACGGCGATCTGGTCGGCCTTGCGCACCGATGAGACGCGGTGCGATATGATGATCGAGGTGCGTCCGCGCATAACTCCCTCTAGTTGCTCGAGGATGCGGGCCTCGGTAGCCGCATCGACGGCCGAAAGCGAGTCGTCGAGAACTAAGATTGCGGGGTCGCGGGCGATGGCGCGCGCTAGTGTAAGCCGCTGTTTCTGGCCTCCCGACAGGGTTACGCCACGCTCGCCCACCTGGGTCTCGAGGCCGTGGGGGAACTCTATGATGTCGGAGTCGAGCCCAGCCAGCTCTACCAGTCGCGTCATTTCGTCGGCGCTGACACTGTCCTCGGCGAACTCGATGTTCTCACCAATGCTCGAGGAGAACAGAAAGGCGTCCTGGGGGACGAAGCCGATGTTGCTGCGCAGGCAGTTCAGATCCCATTGGCGTACGTCTACACCGTCGATTAGTACGCGGCCGGAGCTGACGTCGAACATGCGCGGAATCAGCGCAGCCATCGTCGACTTGCCCGCTCCGGTCCGGCCGATGATGCCGAGGCTGCTGCCGGCGGGGATGTGGAGATCCAGATTCTCGAGCACGGCGTGACCGTTGCCGGGGCTGGAGTAGCCGAACTCGACGTTTTCAAAACGGATCTCTCCGCGCATGCGCACGGTCTCGACGGTGCTCTCGGCGTTGCGAATTTCGGGGAGGGTGTCGAAGATCTCACTGAGCCTGAGTATCGCCGCCTTGGCGCGCTGGTAGATCGAGATCATCCAGCCCATCGCCATGATCGGCCAGGCCAGTATGTGTAGATAAGCCATGAAGGCTACGAACTGGCCGATGCTCAAGTCGCCGGCTACGACCAGGATGCCGCCGTAGTAGAGTACAACGAGAATGCTGAGCGAGGAGACGATGCGTACGAAGGGGAAGATGCGACCGCGCAAGCGCGCCACCGACATGCTGTGCTCTTTGAAGTCTTCGTTGATTAGGGCGAAGGCTTGGCTGCGTGAGCGTTCGCGGACATAGGCTTTGATGACGTGGATGCCGCTTAGGTTTTCTTGAACGTGCGACGACATGTCCGCGAGTTTTTCCTGGGTCTTGACCATCGCTTCCATCATCGCTGCGCTGTAGCGCTTGACCACCCAGAACATCAACGGAAACGGAACCATCGCGGCCAGCGTCAGCCGCCAGTCCATAATCAGCATCATCGTAAAGGCGTAGACCACGTACAGCGGGGTGTTGACCAAGGTCAGCACGCCCACGCCGAGCATCAGACGGATGGCGTTGATGTCGTTTACCAGCCGCGACATCAGGTCGCCGGTTCGTTGGCGCTGGTAGTAGGACTGGGGCAGGGTTTCGAGATGGCTGAACAGGTCGCTGCGCAGCTGGTACTCGATGTCGCGGCCGGTGTTGAAGATCAGCGTGCGCGAGGCAGTGCGAGCCAGCGCCTGGACGATGGCCACGACGATGATTGCCAGGGCGTACTTGCCGACGCTGGTGGCCGCCTGGCCGCTGCTCGAGGCGGTGGCGATGGCGTCGATTGCCAGGCGCGTGAGGTAAGGGATGAGCATTACCAGCGAGGCTGTGGCGAACAGGCACGCTGCCCCGAGCGCGTAGCGCGCCTTGTGGCGAGACACGTATTTAAACAGGCGTTTGGTCATTTATCCTACGGTGTTCCGGCGAGGTCACCGGGCGCCGAGCGAGCGGCTGTCATATTATGGACGAAGCAGTGCTAACGGAACGCATCTCAGCCAAGCGTATACAGTTTCTTCTCCTCGCCTGCGTTCTGGCGATGAGCTGGGGGTGCCGGGCGGGCTATATCGCCAGGGTTGGCTACCAGCATCTGCGCTATATGAGCCGGGCGCAGCCCATCGCCGAGGCGATTGAGGAGGCTGCCGATGAGGATAGGCGCCGCTTACTCGAGCTAGTTCTGGCGGCGCGTAGCTACGCCGAGCAGCAGGGGCTAGAGGTTGGCGGCAGCTATCTCGAGGTGGCCGATACCAGCGGACTGGCGACCGCGCATGTGGTTACCGCCGCTTACGCCGATCGCCTGCAGCCCTACGTTTGGCGCTACCCGATTGTTGGCGAGATTCCTTACCGCGGATACTTCGAGCGTGACCGCGCCGAAGCCTATGCGGCCAAGCTCGCGCGCCGTGGCCTGGATACCTACATCGTCGAGGCCGCCGGCTACTCTACACTGGGATGGCTGGACGACCCCTTGCCGTCTCGCGCGCTGGCGCTTGGCGAGGTCGGCCTTGTCGACATGATCTTCCACGAACTGGTCCACCAGACGCTGTTTGTTCCCGGACGTATCGCTTTTAATGAGACCCTGGCTTCGGCGGTGGCGGCGCGTATGACCATCTCCTTTTTTGAATCGCGCGGCCACGACGAGCTGGCCCGGCAGGCGCGAGAGCGCCGTAGCCGTTGGCTCGAGCAGGGGGCCTACTGCGACGCTCTAGCCGAGCGGTTGCGCGCTTACTTCAGCAAACACGCCGAGGATCCGCTTGAGCGCCTGCTTGAAGGCCGCCGCGAGATTTACGCCGAGGCGCGGCTCAGGTTGGGCGAACTCGGCGTGTTCGCTGCCAAGAGCGCCGACGCTGCTAGCGCTCCTGGTGCTGGTGACGGCGGCGCTAGTGCTGGCGGTGGTGGTGCTCCTGGTGCTGACGGCGGCGCTAGTGCTGGCGGTGCTAACCGTGCTGGTGCTGAGGCCGACGCCGCGCCTGCGCCGTCGATGAACAACGCCCTATTCCTGGCCATCTTCCGCTATCGCCAAGACGCCGCACGCATCGATGCCGTTCTAGAAAACTTCCCCCGCCCCGGCGACGCCCTGAGGGATAAGTCCGTCTTCTAAGTGCTTGATATTATTGACGATGGCCAAAATGAGCAGCGGCTGGTCGTGATGATGAATGTAACAATTTCAATGGCTTATGCGACGGACTTATCCCCATAGCTGTTGTTGCTGCCAGCTTGTTCGCAGTGGCTGATCTGTCGATTGCCGACAAGGCCAACCTATAGAAATACGCATTCATAGGTTGGCGTGAACAGCACCGAGTGGGCGTGAGACACAAGCCCGGTGTGGTTCGGCCGAGCCGCAATTCGACCATTACGATTCGGTCATTACACTGATGTAATAGACGGCGGCACCGGGCTTGCCCAATTCGATTTTCGTATTATGCACGCCTCGTGCATCGTCCTTGGGCACAGCTGGGTTTGCCCACCCGGTACCTAAATTTGTCTACCGTCGGTCCGAGGGAGCGAGCGCTTCAACCCCTCGCACAAGTAACCGAGTTGGTGCGTGAACTGCCCGAACCCATCTTTGCATGTTGGAGCGCAACGATCTCCTGGCGGCGAGGCTTGCGGTGCACATCGGTGCGCGTTGTCGGTTCGGCGGTGCCGGGTTGGCGGCAAAACCAGCTGTGCACTCATGCCGGATAGCGGTGTGTCGAAACTGGTGAGCCTCGAGACCGGTCAACGGATGGCGCAAGGGAAAAGGGTGCCAGCGACAATTACTTTGATTAGAAAAGAAATAGTGGATGTCGATTGCGGCAGCAGGTTGGCCACCGACAATGCGGGCTGACGGGCGTTTGTGCGGCGCTCCCCAACATCTACGGCCCCGGTGCGAACTTTGTGACCCGGCTGCCCCCCAGCAACCCGTAGGTATTTCAGGGGGTTAGCGGACGGACTTATCCCCCTGGGTTGACAATGTTGATGGCTAGGCCACTTATGCGCGAACTGGATTGTACGCGACGCGGCACGTGACTCAGTAACAAGGAGCGACGATGAAGCGATCAAGCATATTTTTTGTGAGTGCGGCCCTGCTGCTATTCCCGATTGCCCGCGCGGATGCGGGAACCTTTGCGACTCTAAGCTACAATGTTCGCGGGCTGCCTGCTGCGGTAATCGAGGACCGAAGCGCCGAGATCGCGGCGATCGCGCCACGGCTCGAGGACTTTCATAGCTCCGGCGGACTGCACCCGGGGATTAGCTCGGTAGTGCTCATCCAGGAACTCTTCGACCCGGGCTACTACGCTACGATCACCAACCCTGCGACGGTGAGCTATGCCAACATTAGCGCGAAGGACTCTGGGGGCCCAACGTTTATCGGCGACGGCTTGAACCGCCTGTCGGACTACCCGTTTAGCGGTTTCGTTCGGACGCAGTGGGCGGCGTGTTTCGGATCATTCGGCAGCTTTGGCAGCGACTGCGACACCAACAAAGGGTTTTCATACGCGCGTCATCAGCTCGAGCCCGGCGTGACCGTGGACATCTACAATCTGCACAGCGACGCCGGCCAAGATGAGGGCAGCCGGGCGGCGCGCCGAGACAACATCGCTCAGCTCATCGCCGCGATAAATACCAACTCGCCGCTGGGAACGGCGGTTATCGTCATGGGCGATACCAACAGCCACTACACGCGTTCCCCCAACGATACCATCGAGACTCTGGCTATCGGCACCGGTGTGCATGATGTCTGGGTTGAGCTGGTTAATGGTGGTGTGGTGCCGTCACCTGGAGTCGACATTGATGCGGGCTGCACCAGCGATCCTAGCGGGGCCAACTGTGAGTTGATCGACAAGATCTTCTATCGCAGCGGAACGGATCTCACTTTGCTCCCGCTGAGCTTCGCCGCGCTTGATTCGCTGTTTTCCGACGGGCTCGGCGCCGACCTCTCGGACCACCTCGCGGTCTCGGTCATCTTCGACTACCAGCTCGCCAGTTCCTCGACCACCACCACGACGCAGACCACTACGACCACGCAGACGACGATAGCGGCCACTACGACCACGCAGACGACTACAACCACGCTCGCGCCCTCGGCCTGTGGCGATCCGGTCGGTGATGCCGGAGTATCCTCTGGTGCAGCCCTCATTACCGCCAGCGATGCGCTGTTCGTGTTGTCGGCGGCTGTTGGTACAAGGTCGTGCCTGTTGTGCGTGTGCGACGTCAACAGTTCCGGCAGCGTCACCGCTACCGATGCGTTGACGCTACTACGCGCAGCAGTAGGCCTGTCGGGAACCCTGATCTGTCCGCCTTGCTAGACAGGGATAAGTCCGTCGTCTAAGTGCTTGATCTTACTCGGGGTGGTTGGCTAATCTTCTTAGCGACTACGGCTCGCTAATCTCCAAGGGGTCGGCTCTCTTGTAACGTTGTAAGCAGAAACGTAAACGTAGATATTTCACGAGGTTACGGGACGGACTTATCCCCATCTTATGCGTAAACGTAGATATTTCATGTGGTTAGGGGACGGACTTATCCCTGTTCTGTTTCTTCTGGGGGGGTGTGGTTTGCTGGCGGGGGAGAGCGCTGTGCGGCTCGGCCAGGGGCCGGCGCCGCGGCTGCATGCGCTTCTTATCAACGGCGGCGGCAATCAGCGGATTAATTACCAGTCGCATCTGCTGCATCTCAAGCAGCTTAATCGCTTGCTGCTGGCCAGTGGGGTTGAGCCGCAGCACATAAGCATTTTCAGCAGCGACGGCGAGGATGCCGGGCCCGATGTAGCCTTGCGCGAGCTACAACCGGAGCAGAACTTCTGGCGGCTGCGCGGTACGCGGGCTTTTGAGTCTCTGCGCATGCCGCTTCGCTACGAAAGCTCGAGCATCGCTGGTGCGAGCCTGCGGCCCGCCACTCAAGCTGAGCTCTCGGCGTGGTTCGAGTCAGCATCGAGCGCGCTCGAGCCCGGCGACACCCTGCTCGTCTACGTCACAGATCACGGCAACAAGAACGCGGAGGATCTCACCGATAATACTATTGTCCTGTGGGGTGAGGACGAATCTCTAGACGAATCTCTATCGGTAAACGAGTTGCGCGAGCTGCTCGCCAAGCTCGACCCCGGGGTGCGGGTGGTGATGCTGATGTCGCAGTGCTTCTCGGGCTCGTTCGCCAATTTGATTGATGAAACCCCGGATCAGCGCCGACCCTCGGGGCGGGTCTGCGGTTATTTTTCCTGCACGGCAGCGCGTCGCGCCTATGGCTGCTATGCGCAAAACCGCGGGCGCGAAAACATCGGCCACTCCTTCCGCTTCATCCAGGCGTTGGCCGCCAGCGGCAGTTTCCCGGCTGCCCACGCTGATGTGCTGAGCAGCGACGTGACACCGGATGTCCCGCTGCGCAGCTCCGACTTCTATGTGCAACGCTTGTTGCAGGCTGCGGCCGACGCTGCCGGGGTGGACTACGAGGATCTAGTCGATGAGTTACTCTCGCAGGCCTGGCTCGACAAGGGGGCCTGGGAGCCCGATATCCGTTTGATCGATCGCGTGGCCAACGCCTTTGGCTACTTCAGCCCGCGCCTGTTGGCGGAACTCGACGAGCAAACCCGCCGCCTTCCCGGCATCAGCGGGCAGATCAAGAACGTCTCACGAGCCTGGCGCAGCAGTCTGCTCGATGCCAGTAGGGCCAACTTCGATCGTTTTGTTGCTGCCAATCCCCAGTGGAATGCGCGCATCGGCAGCCCTGCGGCCGCGGCTACAGAGGCAGACAAGCGCGACGCGCTGGCCGCCGAGCAAACCCCGGGCAAACCCGCGGCATCGGCGCGAGAGCTTACCGCCGAGCTGCTCGATGAGCTGATCGCTTTCACCCGTGCGGAGCCAAACAGCGAGGATCGGATCGTGACTCTGCACGATAGTGCCGAAGCCACTGCGGCCACGTCTTATCGCATGGAATCTCGGCTTGGTGTGGTGCTGCGCATGCGAGCTCTACTTACTAGCATTGCCGGCCGTGTCTATCTCGACAAGCGCGCCAGCCGCGAGGAGCGGGCGGGCTATGCCGCGCTTAGGCAGTGCGAAGATCTGCGTATCCCCCAGGTTCCAGAGCTGGCCCGGGTGCTCGAGCAGCCCGAGGCTTTTCCGGCCTTTAAGGACGATGCCGATGCTGCGACCGCGGCGTTGCCGGCCTGGCTCGGAATCAAGTTCGGTGAGGTTGAGGATACGCTTCGTGACAAGCTCGGGCTGGGCCGAGGTGCGGCCCGCGTTCTTGCCGTCTACCCAGACTCTCCCGCTGAAGGTGCTGGGCTGCAAAGCGGCGACATCATCGTCGGTGCACCGGGGCAGCCGTTCGCCGAGACTAGAATGGTTCGTTCCTGGACTATGCTCTCGCCAATCGGCGAGTCGCGACTGCTCGACATTATTCGTGATGAAGAGCCGATGCAGGTCAACGTACTCATGGGCCGCTACCCGGTGAAGTGGCCCGAGCTGGCCGGCCCACCCGAGATCGGTAGCCAGGCCCCCAAGCTCGAACTGGCCTCCTACCACGGTGACCCGCAGTCTGTAGTAAGCAAAGGTCCCTACTTGCTGTATTTCTGGGCGACCTGGTGCCGTCCGTGTAAAGCGGCGCTGCCCGAGCTACTTGAGTTCGAGAAAGCCGCTGGTGTGCCGGTCATCGCGATTACCGATGAGGTTGCCGAGCAGCTCGACGCCTTCTTCGAGAACGCTGCGGATTTCCCAGCCAACGTGGCCATCGACCGCTACCGGCGTAGCTTCCTGGCCTACGGCGTCAGTGCCACCCCGACTTTCGTCCTGGTCGACGGCGAGGGAAAGATCCGCAGCCAAAGCTCGGGGTACTCCGAGAAGCGAGGCCTCGGAGCCGAGGTACGCGCGCTGCTGTCCGAAAACGGCGGTCGAGAGTGAAGCTGCGGTCTCTTGTGCCGAGATACGCATAACCCCGCTTTCCTGGTACTACCAGCCGATGGGCACGCAAGAGCAGAACAAGCTGCGGAGCTTTCTTGCCGACCAGACCGACATCCGCTTGGCTATCGTTTTCGGGTCTGTTGCCAGCGGCAAAGCCGATTCGCGCAGCGACCTCGACCTTGCTGTACTCGTCGATGATCGGCTCACGGTTGAGCGTCGTGTTGAACTCATCGAAGGACTTGCGCTTATGACCGGGCGGCCGATCGACTTAATCGATCTGGCCGAGGCAGGGCAGCAGCTTCTTGGAGAGATACTCCGCAGCGGAACACGGCTGCTGGGCAGTGACGAATCTTTTGCCGCCGTACTTTCTCGTTATCTCATTGATCAGGCGGACTTCGGACCTCTGCGTGATCGTATCTTGGCGCAGCGGAGAGCAGGTTGGCTCCACAACTGATCAACGAGAAGCTCGAGACGCTTCGCCGTTGCCTCGCGCGGGTGAAAGACAACCTGCCGGCTGGTGCGGAGGCGCTGGCTGCGGACATCGACGCCCAAGATATCGTTACGCTCAACCTGACACGTGCCGTCCAGGTTACGGTTGATATTGCTGCCCATATCCTCGCCCGTTGCGATTCACCGGCTCCCACCACCATGGGCGAAGCTTTCGATGGACTATACGACAGTGGCGTGATCCCCGCCCAAATTAGAGATCGGCTCAAACGTGCCGTCGGCTTTCGCAATATCGCTGTGGGTAGCTATCAGAATATAGATTGGGTAATTGTTTATGCGATTTGTTCAAAACATCTCGGCGACTTTGAGGATTTCGCCCGAGCCGTCGTTAGGGCCATCGACTAGCTGGCGCAGCTGTTGCCCCGGAAGGCGGAGCGTTGCATTGTTAGGCCAGCCCGGCCGCTAGAGGGCCCGGGCGAGTCTTTTCGAGGGAGCGCAGCAACGATATGAATGCAAGAGTAAGCGAGATCCTCAGTTGGTATTCTAGCGAGAATCCCGGAACCCTGACCAACCTGGCGCGTATTCTCAACCACGGCCGCCTCGGTGGTAGTGGCCGCCTGGTCATCCTTCCCGTAGATCAAGGTTTCGAGCACGGTCCGGCGCGCAGCTTTGCACCCAACCCAGCCGGTTACGATCCTCGCTACCACTTCCAACTGGGCATCGATGCCGGCTGCAACGCTTACGCGGCGCCGCTGGGCTTCCTCGAGGCCGGCGCTGCCGAGTTTGCCGGAGAGATCCCGCTGATCTTGAAGCTCAACAACCACGACTCCTTGGCTCCTGACGGCGCCAACCCGGTGCCCTCGGTGACCGGCTCGGTGGAGGACGCGCTACGGCTCGGAGCGGCCGCCATCGGCTATACGATTTATCCCGGCTCCGAGCACTTTAAGTCGATGTACGAGGATCTGCGCGAGCTGACTATTGAAGCCAAGGCCAACGGCTTGGCGGTAGTGGTGTGGTCGTACCCTCGTGGCAGTGGCATCTCTAAGCAAGGCGAGACTGGCATCGACATCTGCGCGTACGCCGGCCAGATTGCCGCTCAGATGGGCGCCAACATCATCAAGGTAAAGCCGCCGACCGACTACATTGAGCAAGACGCTGCCCGCAAGGTCTACGAGTCGCAAGCAATCCCGGTGGGCACGCTGGCCGAGCGCGTCTCGCACGTGGTCCAGTCGTGTTTCGCAGGCCGGCGCATCGTTATTTTCTCGGGTGGGGCCAAGGGTGCCGACGAGAAGATCTTCGATGAGTGTCGAGGTATTCGTGACGGTGGCGGGTTCGGCTCGATAATCGGCCGCAACTCCTTCCAGCGCGAGAAGTCCGAAGCCCTGGCCTTCCTCTCGAAGGTCATGGCTATTTACGGCGAATAGCCCGCCCGGCCGGCGCCGGGCGCGTCTAGAGACGGCGCGCTTAGAGCCGGCCGGCCAGTAGTCGCAGTTCGCGGGTCTTGGGGGTGGGCCGGGTTTCCATGGACTCGTAGTGGCGCGTATCTTCACCGAGGTAGAGCTGTCGCGGCCGGGTGATTTTCTGCTCTTCGTCCATTATCAGCTCTTGCCACTGGGCCAACCAACCGGCGCAGCGCGGAATCGCGAACAGCACCGGGAACATCGCCATTGGAAAGCCCATGGCCTGGTAGATGATTCCCGAGTAGAAGTCGACGTTGGGGTAGAGCTTGCGCTCGACGAAGTAGTCGTCCTCGAGGGCAATACGCTCGAGCTCGAGGGCGATGTCGATTAGCGGATTTCTGCCGGTTTCTTCGAAGACCCCCTCGGCAGTTTTCTTGATGATCTTGGCGCGCGGGTCGTAGTTTTTGTAGATGCGGTGACCAAAGCCCATCAAGCGGCGTTTGCCGGCTTTGACTTCCTTGATGAAGGCGGGGATGCCGGCCTTAGAGCCGATTTCGGTGAGCATGCGAATCACGGCTTCGTTAGCCCCGCCGTGCAGTGGCCCGTACAAGGCGGCCGTAGCCGCGGCGATCGCCGAGTAGGGGTCGGCCTGAGAACTGCCTACCGTGCGCACTGCGGTGGTCGAGCAGTTCTGCTCGTGATCGGCGTGGAGGATGAACAACAAGTCGAGCGCCCGCTCGAGCACCGGGTTGGGCTTGTAGCGGGGCTCGGTCATACGAAACAGCATCGAGAGGAAGTTGCCGGTGTAGCTCAGGTCGTTGTCCGGGCCGATGAGCGGCAGCCCGAGGCTGTGGCGATAGCCGTAGGCGGCCAGCGTAGGGATCTTGCCGATCAAGCGCCGACACTGAAGCCGCCTCGACTCTAGGCTCTGCACATCCTTGGCATCAGGGTAGAAAGTCGACAGCGCGCCTATGGTACCCACGAGTATGCCCATCGGATGGGCGTCGTAGCGGAAGCCCTCGATGAACATCTTGACGTTCTCGTGGATCATCGTGTGCATGGTGATGTTGTACTTCCACGCGTCGAAATGTTCCTGGTTGGGGAGTTCCCCCTTGATGATCAGATAGGCGGTCTCGAGGAAGGTGCTGTTCTCGGCCAGCTCTTCGACCGGATAGCCACGGTAGCGCAGTATGCCTTTGTCGCCATCGATAAAGCAGATGGTACTCTTGCACGAGGCGGTATTGACCAGACCCGGGTCGTAGGAGAGCAGCCCGAAGTCTTCTGCCGAGGTCTTGATCTGGCGCAGGTCCATGGTTCGGATCGCGCCATTCTCGATGGGCAGTTCGTAGGTTTTGCCGGTACGGTTATCGGTAATCGTCAATGAGTCCTTTGCCATGCTCGGACTCTAGCAAGCACGTAGGTTGGCGCAATTGAGGGGGCCGACGGCCAGGTCGTGCATACCCTAACCCTCTAGTCGGCATCCTCGTCCTCGCCGCGGGCGGTTGCACCTTCGAGAAACATTTCGACCATGGCGTCGCCGTAGGCCTTCTGGTTCTCCGGCGAGCGCGGGTCGATGCCGTATACCTCGCGGATCAGCGGCGCCAGGTCGAAGAAATACTCCGAGGCACCGAGGAAGGCCGAGATTACGAAGTGGGTAGGGATGTTCTTGAGCAATCCTGCTGCTTTGGCCTCGTCTACGTAGCCGCCCCAACGCTTGAACAGCGGGCCGAGGTAGGTCTCGACCATCCACGTCAGTCTCGGCGAATGCACCACGCCTTCGTTGTTGACCAGGCGAGCAAATTCGGGGTTGGCCACCGCAAAGTCGATGAAGCGGTAGGTCAGGGTAACGAAGGTGGCCGCCGGGCCCATTCCTTCGACGTGGGTTTCGCTTGATTCCACTTGGTCAAAGAGCCGGGCGAAGATCTCATCGACGGTGGCGCGCCACAGCGCCTCTTTTGACCCGAAGTGATAGTGGACCAGGGGTTGGGTAACACCCACACGACGGGCTATCGACGCCGTGGTGGCGCCATCGTAGCCCTGCTCAGCGAACTCTTTGAGAGCCGCATTGAGGATCATGTTACGGGTGGCCTTGGAGGAACGTCCGCGCTTTGCCGGCTCGGGTCTCATATTGCTTTTGGGGCTCGGCGTCAGCTTATCGCGTATCGCCAGAAGAGACGCAAGCGTCTTGTCAAGGCACTTTCGGCGATAGTGAGATAACCCCCACGCGGTCGTCGAAGACCGCGCCGAGGAAGATCCGTCCGTCGATCTCGAGGGCCGTGGCTACCGCGCCCACGCGCTCGCCATCGTGAGCGAATACCCGTTCGCTGGCCATGGTGCGCGGATCGATCTCGTAGACCTCCCAGCTGCTGCGGCAGGGGGAGGGGCCGTAGCGGCACAGCATGAACTTGGCACCCGCGGTGTGGGTGGCAAGCAGCAGCGTCTGGCGCCCGGTCCAGGTGAAGTTGTCGGGGTTGCCGCCGATCTCGAGGGTGAAGCCGCCGCCACCGCCATCCAGGGGCACCCGGTGGATGTCTCCGGTGATGGTTTCGCTGTAGAGGATGCGCTCACCGTCGCGAGCCGCGACCACGCCGTTGGCCATTGCCGCCGTTGTTCCGGGTACGTGGCGCCACCCCTCCCCGGGGCTCCACTGCATGACGTCGCCGCTAGGGCGGCCAAACAGCGAGGCCTTGAGAAGGTTGGCCAGAGAATCATCGGGTTCGTAGTTGGAGACGACTATCGAACCGCCCGGTGTTACCGTGACGTCGTTGGCGCGGATGGCATTCTCAGTGGGAACGCAGGCTCTCCACAGCAGGCTGCGGTCGTAGTCGCTACCGGTTAGCTCGAAGATCTCGACAGCTTCTCGCCCCCCGAGTTTTCCCGCGTGGGCGACGACGTAGAGCAGTGTGCGTCCCGCCGAGCTCCGTGAGCTAAGACCATGGGGGTAGAACGCCCCGGCTTGGGGCGGCTCGGTGCAGCTCGCTTCACCCAAGCCCTGTTCGGGCTGCGCTGCCGCCCGGCCATCGATCGGCCACAGGCGCTCTACCGCGAGCGTGTTGATGTCTAGAGTCGAGAGAAAACCGGGGCTGTCTTGGCTGCGGTCGTGGTTCATGTTGGAGACGACGATGAGCCCGGCTTGCCTCAGAGCTTCAAGATCTTCGGGGTTCTGGAAGCCACATACCGAGCCCACCTCGCCGGCGCTGGTCTCGAGTCGGCACGGTGGACGCTCGCTGCCCGGCATGCACGCGGCCAGCTGGGCCGAGATCGCCACGGCCACCAGGCAGTGGAAAATTACCCTGAGACTCACTTGGGGTGCCACGGCGGCACACATTAGCGGCGGCAGCCGACGGATCAACAGGCGGAAAGCTCTGCGCACCCCACCCATTCGGGGGCGGACCCGGGTTCTTGAGTGGTGATAAAGCAGCTAAGCTCTTAGTATAGTGCTGTGCTGGCTAGCGCAGGACTCGGTACAGGGGGAGTTTTGCTAGACGGTGGTAATCATGAGATCTCGATTTTCTGGTTTTTCAACGACCGCGCGTATCGCCTTGGTGACTGGCCTGGCCATGGTTCTAGGCTGGGTTGGCGGTGAGGCCGCGCTTGCAGCTGCGCGCCGTGCTGTCCCGACTTTTCACTCGCCTTTCGTAATCAGCTCGCATACCCCCGACGCGCCGATTACCAACGTCTATGGTGGCCCAGGCTCCGACAGCAGCTCGCATGTCTCCACCGATGGCAAGGGACATTGGATGGTGGTCTGGCATTCCCCCGATTCGCTCGACGGCACCATTGTGGGTGCATGTGTCATATTTGTGTTGGTGTCCTGCGACATCGGTGGC
>CAZPPZ010000040.1:0-3775 GCA_964588545.1 uncultured Myxococcales bacterium
AAGGTGTCCGCACCCCGCGCCCCCACACACCCTCTCCGACGGTGGGCCTCCTCCCCGGCCCCGTCGCAACCCTGGGAAGGGCGCCCCCCCCCGCCCCCCCCCCCCCCGCCGATAGCGCTTACATCTACTTCGTAGCCACCGGTGACGGCACCCATCGTTTCTCGCAGACGCTCGAGCAGCACAACCAAGCCGTCGCGCAGCTACGACAACGCTGAAGAACACAACGCAGCGCTACTTACACACGCGACGGCCCGAAGCCACGTAAGCAAAACCAAGGTAACGCTCGTGCCAACTCAGATCCACGAGTTCCGCCTGCATCGCTTCGCGCACCGCCAGCCATGGACGCCGGGCCAGCATCTCGCGAGAGATCACGGGTGGCCGCCGGCTGCAGTCCGAGCCTGGACCGGGCGCTGGGCCGCACGCTGGGCAGGGGACGATTGACCTTCGCGTTCCTTTCGCCTAGCGTGGGCCTTGCCAGGTGCCTGCTACGCGAAGAGCCGCATGCGAATCTAACGTGCGAACAGGAGGGGCGGATGATTCTGACCAAGAGGCAAAAAGAAATACTCGATTTCATCGAAGTCGGCATAAGCGACCAGGGCTATGCACCCACCCTCGAAGAGATCGGCGAGCACTTCGGACTGAGCTCACTGGCCACCGTGCACAAACACGTTTCCAATCTCGAATCCAAGGGGCTGATCCGGCGTAAGTGGAATCACAGCCGGGCCATCGAGATGGTCGAGAAGCGACGTCGACCGCGAGCCGTCGAGCTTCCGCTACTTGGGCGGGTAGCAGCCGGGCAGCCGATCGAGGCCATCGAAGACGACGAGAGTATCGAGGTGCCCGAGAGTTTCGTGCGTCGGCGCAACACCTACGCGCTCAAGGTGCGAGGAGACTCGATGATCGACGAAGGTATTCTTGATGGCGACCACATCGTCATCGAGGAAAAGCCCGAACCCAATAACGGCGAGATGGTCGTCGCCAATATCGAGGGCGAGGCAACAGTAAAACGCTTCTATCGTGAATCGGGCGGCAGAGTACGGCTGCAGCCCGCCAACGAAAAGTACGATCCGATCATCATTCATGACCGCGATCTACAAATCCGCGGAGTGGTGGTAGCCGTGATGCGCCGCTACCACTGATCGCGGCCCGCGCTTGGCGTTCTCGCTCTACATTCACCTCCCCTACTGCCTGAGGAAGTGTCCATACTGCGACTTTAACACCTACGCAGTACAGAGCTTCCCCGAGCGCGACTACGTTGCCGCGCTCACGGCAGAAATTGACGCCGCCAGCAGCGACCCGCTATGGGCCGGGCGTTCGGTGCAGACCGTGTTCTTTGGTGGTGGCACCCCCTCGCTGTTTTCTGCTGCCAGTCTCGGTGGTCTGCTCGAGACCATCAACTCGGGCTTCGGGCTGAGCGACCGAGCCGAGATCACCATGGAGGCCAACCCCGGTAGCCTAGAAGGCGGCGGCCGAGACAAACTCGCTGGCTTTCGCGCAGCCGGCATAAATCGGCTCAGCCTTGGCGCGCAGAGTTTTAATGCTCGCCACCTCGAAACGCTCGGGCGTATTCACTCTTGCGAAGATACCGCCGCAGCCATCCGCGCCGCACAGCAGGTTGGATTTGATAGTCTCTCGTGTGACTTGATCTTCGCCGTCCCGGGGCAAAGCCTTGAGGATTCACGAGACGACCTGCAACAGCTCATCGATTTCGGCCCCGAGCATGTCTCTTCGTACAACTTGACCTACGAGCAGGGTACGCCGATGACCGGCATGCGCCGCGCTGGTCTAATCGAGGCCGCTGGCGAAGAAACCGAGCGTGCCATGTACGAACAGACCATCGAGATGCTCGGTGCCGCAGGTTATCGCCACTATGAAATCTCCAACTTCGCACGGCCCGGACATGAGGCTCGTCATAACCTGACCTACTGGCGTTGGCGCGACTATCTGGGCGTGGGGGCCGGGGCTCATGGGTTTGGGCGCTATCGTGGGCATGGCGCGGCCGCGGGAGGTGACGGTGTGGACCGGGGTGTGGACGCCGGTGTGCATACCAGCTGTGGACCGGCACTGGCGATGCGTTATGCCAATCTACGGCTGCCGCAAAGCTACATGTCAGCCAAGGCGGGGGGCTGGGCTGACACCAGCGAAACCATTGACCGAGAGACCGCTATCGCCGAGTTTCTCATGCTTGGCCTACGACTACTCGATGGTGTTGCCGAGCTAGAATTTCGCGCGACCTTTGGTTGCGGGTTTCGCGAAGTGCTGCCTGAGTTCGAGATCTTGGCCTCGCGTGGGCTGATAGCCGAGGGTAACGGCAAGATTCGTTTGACGCGGCAGGGACTGATGCTGGGTGACTCGGTCATCAGCCGCCTGGCGGCTCATATCGACTAGCAGCGCGGATACGATAGATGGCCTTCACAACAGCCTTGCGGTCCACGCCGACACTTACACTGCACATACTCTACACTTGCACTACACTCTGGTCTCACTCAGACGTCGCACGGAGAGCGCATGGAGAGCGTCGCTATTGGTTTTGTACTTACATCTTGCCGAAAGAGTCCTCCCAGTTTGCGTTTTTTGTGACTTGCACTTGGAGCGTCACGCCGAGCCCCGAAGATGCAAATCTCGCCGGGTGCTTTGATCGCCAGTCCTGCTCCGACATGATCTCCCAATTACCAACGTAGTGCAGGGGTAGCGCTGTACCTGGCGAACAGGCCAGCAGGGCAAAGACCTGAGCGTTATTACCCTGCATGCACTGTGCTCCGGTTTGCAAGCGTTTTGTCGGTATCGCCGGGCCCACGCGTAGCATTCGCTAGAATACCTGCACGGACGGTGGCAACTGCACCAACACCGACGCAATGCGCACCGAAGTGCACCCCCGATAGTCGCTGCGCAGCATCACCAAAAACGCCACCACGGACAGCAGCACCGTCACCGACATAATGCGCACCGAAGTGCACCCCCGATAGTCGCTGCCCAGCATCACCAAAAACACCACCACCGGCCACAATGCCGACACCGACGCAACGCGCACCGAAGTGCACCGCCGATAGTCGCTGCACGCCATCACTAAAAACGCCACCACGGACAGCAATGCCGTCACCGACGCAACGCGCACCGAAGTGCAGCGCCGATAGTCGCTGCGCGCCATCACCGAAAACACCACCACGGACAGCAGCACCGTCACCGATGCAATGCGCACCGAAGTGCCCCCCCGACGTCCGTTCGCGGCAGACATCGTCCTCATCGCAAAGTCGCTTGCAAAGCTTCGCCCACAAGATCGCGCGCGCGGCGTCGCAAGCACGCTGGGGGTTGGCTGAGGCTGCTTGGCCCCTGTCCCCATCGCGACGAGACCGACCCCGGTCTCCACCGTCACGGCCACCAGCAAGGCGGAACCTGGCGCGGGCATCGCCTCTGGCCTGGGGGCGAGCGGGCAAAACCAGTCGTGCCGAAGCGCCAATCATTGGGGCGAACATAATACGAAACTTGTGGTCAGGCAAGCCCGCGCCAGCAAGCTATTACAGGGATGTCATATGCAGAGGCCCGACGGCGCGAGGGTAAGGGCCGGAACAGAAATGCTGCCCATAGGAACGCGACAGAATCTCACTGCAGTCCAGCGTGCCAAGAATGTCCACCACATAACGCGCCATCCCCGCTCAACATCAGGGTAAAGCAGGAACAGAGAGACCTGATTGAGCAGGCGGCCGAGGAAGCCATCCTCGATCAGTCAGTCTTTCAACTAGATGCCCAAACCTGGCAGGCGTTCATCGACGCGCTC
>CAZPPZ010000040.1:3875-8682 GCA_964588545.1 uncultured Myxococcales bacterium
GCCGGTGATGGTTCTTTCGCGATTAGCCATCGATGCGCAATGGCAAGGTCGCGGGCTCGACCGCGGACTTCTCAGCGATGCCGTGCGCCGAACCGCCCAAGCCACGCTCGCTTGGGCTCATGCAAAGAGGGGGGAATAGTCTAAGAGTAGGTCGAGCGCCGCGGTGACATCACCGCTTTGTACTCGGGCAACCCCGGGGCCTCGGCCAGCAGCGGCGCTTCGGCATCTTTGGCCGAGAGCAGCGGCTCATCCACGCGCCACTCGATACCAATGGCCGGGTCGTTCCAGCGCACCGAGTGTTCGTACTCGGGAGCGTAGTAGCGGGTACACGCATACATAAAGTCGGCCTCGCCGCTGAGTACACTGAAGCCGTGGGCATAACCGGGTGGCACCCAAACTTGCAGACGATTTTCAGCTGAGATTTCCACCGACGTCCACTGCCCAAAGGTAGAAGAGCCACGCCGGACATCGACAGCCACATCGAGTACCGTACCACTGAGCGCCCAAACCAGCTTCCCCTGGCCCTTGGGCTCTTGAAAATGCAGGCCGCGCACCGTGTTCTTCACCGAACGCGAGTGATTGATCTGTACGATTGCATCGAGCCCGACCGCGCTTGGCGAATCAGTGGAGGCTTCGTAACGTGCCCGGTTGAACTGCTCGAGGAAGAAACCACGGGAGTCTCCAAAAACCTCAGGTTCGATGACGAGCACGCCAGCAAGATCGGTTGGTGTTACTTTCATGTGCCTCAGTAGATGTTGCGGCCGGCGGCAAGGTCACGCAGATAAGCGCCGTACTGGTTATTCATCGCTGCGCCCAATTCATCGAGCTTGGCCGTGTCGATGAAGCCCTTACGATAGGCGATCTCTTCCAGGCAGGCAACTTTTAGCCCTTGTCGCTCCTCGATGGTCTGAATGAAATCCGAGGCCTGCAGCAGCGAAGCGTAGGTACCGGTGTCGAGCCAGGCGGTGCCACGGCCAAGCACCTCAACGGTCAGGTCGCCGCGCTCGAGGTAGGCAACGTTAACATCGGTGATCTCGAGTTCTCCACGTGGCGAGGGCTTTAGATTGGCCGCGATGTCGAGTACGTCGTTGTCGTAGAAGTAGAGGCCAGTAACCGCGAAGTGTGATCGTGGATTCTGGGGTTTCTCTTCAATCGATATGGCTTTGTTGTTCGAGTCGAACTCAACCACGCCGTAGCGCTCGGGGTCGCTTACCGGGTAGGCAAACACCGTGGCCCCGTGCTCGCTGAGCGCTGCGGTGGTCAAAGACAGCGCCATACCCTGGCCAAAAAAGACGTTGTCACCAAGAATCAGCGACACCGCGTCGGTACCCACGAAGTCGGCACCGATGACAAAAGCCTGGGCCAGGCCATCAGGCGAAGGCTGCACCGCATACTCGATACTGATGCCTAGATCGCTGCCATCACCAAGCAGCTTACGGAAGGCTTCGTTATCATCTGGCGTGGTGATGATAAGGACCTCGCGGATCCCCGCGAGCATCAGCACCGATAGCGGATAATACACCATCGGTTTGTCATAAACCGGCATGAGCTGCTTCGAAACGACACGAGAGAGGGGGTAGAGACGCGTCCCGGAGCCGCCGGCAAGGATGATTCCTTTGCTGGTCAGCATGGGCCCTAGTCTATCAGCTCAGAAGGGGTATATTCTACGATAACCTCTTATCTTCGATCAATTCGGCTTTTGCATCACCGCGTACCAATTCAGGGAGATCAGCTCTTCTTCCTCCGCTTTGATATACGACGCGGCATTGGCGTTCAGGCGGCGAAGCAGCCGGAAGATCTTCTTGGGAATCACGCGGATGGCCGACAGGAACGAGACTGCTGCCTCGTACTTGTCGTACAGCGCGACCTCCTTCTTGATCATCCCCACCGCGGGCTGCCCATGGGAATCCAGCAGGTCAAATCCGGCGTTTCTAAACGTGTCTTCCCAGTACTTGTAGTGCCAGAAACCACCAAACACGGTGAGTTCACGAGTATGCTGAATCAATAATCGGTGGGTGCGGTTGTCACGATCGTAGTTGTCGAGCGCCGCAACGTCGTTAAAGCCAAATTTAGCTCCTGGCTTCAAGACCCTGAATATCTCCCCCAGTGTGAAAGCTGGATCGCTGAGATAGGTCATCGGTTGGATTGCGTAGACCGCATCAAAGGCATTGTCTTCATATGGAAGAGCTAGGTTGAAATCGCCGACGCTAAAGTTTTGCTTGGTTAACTTGGGGTTGAGCCACGATTTTTCGATCTGCGATTTGTCGATGTTCTGGCCGTACATGGTAGCGCCGGTAATTTCTCCCATGCTGGCAGCAATGGCACCGCAACCGCATCCGAGCTCCAACACCTTAGCGCCCGGGGCCACGCCAATATCTTTGGCCATTTTTTCTTCTAACAAGATCTGGTTTTGCATAACCGATTTCTTCGGATCCAACTCGGGTGGCATATACATTTTTTCGACGGAGCCCAGCGTGCACAGCAAATGGATAATTCTATAAAGGGTCTCAAGTTCCTTGCTACTACCGTGTTTATAGCCCTGCATGGGGACACCGCTGTCGTAATCGGCTTTGGTATTCTCAGGTGAATCGACGAACAACTCACCGTATGTATCCATATAAGCTTCGAATTCATCGTCGCTGATCTTCAACAGGCCGCGCAGAGCGCCACAGCGGTCGCGGAGATTGGTCGTATGTTGCGCCATGTCTTCTTTCCCTATTCGTGAGTAGCGAACGCTCGGCCGGGTGGAACTCTACTGCCGTGCGCTTGGCTGCTCCGCAAAAAACACTCCGGCCTGGAAGTCACATAGGCCTGACCGACTGGAGTCTTGATTGACGAGCCGCCCACCAAAATCGGCTGATTGCTAGATACCCCATCCGTGTTATCATATTTACAGATCTAGTAAATTTGTAAACCCCACTTTGCTGGAATCTAGCGCCGAGGGCATCATTCATTGAGCAAGTCAGTATGGTCTGGCAACCGACCCAAGAGTGACAGCGAGGCCAAGCTGCGTCTGTGTGAGGCAGCGCTGGAGTGCATCCGACGCAGTGGCCTAGAAAAGGCCACCATGAGTGATATCGCCAAAGAGGCGGGTGTGGCTCGGCCAACGCTGTACAAGCATTTTAGAAGCAAGACCGAAATCTTTTTCGCCGCGATTGACGCTGTAGCGTTGCGCTTTGCCGAGTCGGTTGCCGATCATGCCCGGCAATTTGCGAGCATTGAAGAGCGCATTATCGAAACCATCGTGTTCGTCGTTAGCGAACTCCCTCAGCAAAGACACCTCTCCTTGGTACTGGATAATGATTGCGCTGAGGCCTTGAGAGCCCGAGCGTTTTACGACGAGGCCACCGTGGTATTCTCGAAGATCACCGCCGGCCCTCTCGTTGAAATTCGCCCTGACCTTGAAGACCAGGGCGTCGAGATGTCGGAAGTTATGTCGCGCTTCGCCATTTCGCTGATCCAATTCCCCGGTAGATTCTCCACCGACCATGAAGGCTTGCGCAACTTGATCAAAAGACGTGTCTTGCCGGGGCTCGTCTAAGACCCTCGTGCGCATTTCGGTAAAAACCAACGCCTAGCACTACAGCAGCTGAGACAGGAACGTCTTGGCCGGAACTACCACTGGACCTCGCGCTCTGGCGAAGCAATCGACATCCACATAATCAGCGTCGATGACAACTTGAAACGCGAAGGGAGCCTTGGTCTGTCCTTGATAGTAGCTGAGAGATCCACTCATCGCTCCCTCATGATGCTTGACCTCGGCAAGAAACCAGGGCTTGCCAGCACGAACCACCACGAAATCGACTTCTCGTCGTTCCTTGTCTCGCAAGTAGCCGAGCTCAAAGTTACCCAGTCCCATGTCGTTCCACCCCTCTACGGCTTTGAGGAGGTGGCAACCCACAAATGTTTCGGCTCTGTCTCCGACATCCTCGATAGATGCCCAGTCCCTCAGGAACCACTTGGGTTCCTTGCGTAGCGACCGCGCGATGTTCTTGAACCACGGCTTGACCAGAAACCCAAGATGCAAATTACGTAGAACCTCGACCCACCGACGAATGGTGTCAACAGACACCCGTACCTCCTTCGCCAAATTGCCATAGACGAGCTGGTGGGCTGAGCGGTTGGCCAGGAGATGGACCAAGGTTTCGATCTGATCGATCTGCTGAACCTGAGTCAGGCTACGGATGTCTTCGCGAACGAGCTGCTCGAGGCGCAGCGCTTGCCACCGGCGGCTAAAGCGCATGTCGCGCTTTAGAAACGGCTCGGGGTATCCTCCATGTCGCCAGAGCGCATCGAGATCAGTAGCCTTGACCTTCTTGGGCGGCCGGATGATTCGCTTCGTGTCGGGAAGGTCTTGGCAAATCGTTTCTGCAACGGAGAACGGGTGCATCCGGTAGAGGAAGTAACGGCCCATCAGGCTGTCGCCGCCGCGACGATAGAGATCCATGCGACTGCTACCGGTGACAATGGTTCGTACCTGATCCGCATAGGTGTCAAAGAACCCCTTCAAAAATTGTTTCCAGCGCGGATATTTGTGTAATTCGTCGAACAGCATCACCGGGTTGGCCTTCGACAGCCGATTCAGCTGGAGCTGCTCAACGATTCTCGCCGGTCCTGCTAGAAGCCGTTCGCGGTCGTCGAGGTTGTCCCAGTTGGCGTAGAACCCGGCGTGATTTCGGCAGGTGGTGGTCTTGCCCACCTGGCGTGGGCCACTAACTAACGCCATCTGCCGATGGGTTGTGAGGTGTTCGGCCAAGAGCGAATCATAGACACGTTTTCTCGCTTTCACTCAGACCATTATACGATG
>CAZPPZ010000040.1:8782-17646 GCA_964588545.1 uncultured Myxococcales bacterium
AGACCATTATACGATGCATCGTATAATGGTCGAGGTCTTTTCGGCGCTTTATAGTGCGCGGCTACTTCGACTGCAGACATCCTGGAAGACACTTACCTCGGGTTTCGTGTCGCTCCATGGACACGCTCGCGTCGCAGACGCCACGAGGTTAAGACCTCTTCTTCGTTGTAGGCTTGGTGACGGCGGCCTTCGCCTTCTTGACGGGGGTTCTCTTCTTGCTGACCGGTTTGGCTGAGGCGCGCTTGGTCGTCTTGCGTTTTCGCCGTGGTGGCCGAGCCGCCGCTTCGCCGTCGTCAGCGGCGCCCATATCCAGGTCGATGCCGAAAACTGACGACACGTCATCGGTTTTCAATATGCGTCCTCGCCCTTTCTTTCTCTTGGTTGGAACGTCAGTGACCGCCGCGGCGATCATCTCCGCGGGGTCAACGCCCCGCAGGGTGAAGAGCATCTCAGGCTCATGGTCTAGGCGAGCACCGACGCCATAGAGCGCCGCCGCGACGTGCTTGCACATCGTTGCCCAATCGGGGCACGAGCAGCTGAGGGAGATTTCCTGGGGTGAAGGAAAGAGCCCCTCGCCGTGGCATGTCACAATCTCCATCACACCGCTCGAGATCGAGCCCTGGAGGAGCTCGACCATCGAGTCGATCTTGCCGACGCATTGAGTCTTGATGGCGTTCCATCGCTTCTTTGCGAGCTTTGTTATCTTGATATCTACGTCGTAGAAGCTGGATCCACTAACCATGGCCCGAACTCGGCCGGCTTCAATCTGTAGGTCGATAACCGAGCCATTGCGCACATAAGTTCGACCCCGCGGCAGCCGGCTGCGGTAGTCGCTGTACGCCTCTAGGTTCTCGCACCACGATTGGCCCCAAAACGTCCTGGCGATCTTGCGCCCTTCGATTTCAACGGGACTGATCACGCGCCCCGACTTCTTCAGCTTGGCTATCTTTTTAGCGGCACGCTGCCGGCGCTTTGCCACCGGGACATAAGGGCTCCATCCATAGTCGTCGTATCCCATCGCCTGCTTCTACGCCTCGACCGCGCTGTGCATATCGAGAGTGACAAGCGCGAGCAATTCTTCGTTGCTCATCTCGGTCAGGATTGATTCGGCACCGCCTGAGAGGATTTCGTCGGAGAGCTGCTGCTTGCCCGCGACCAGCTCGTCGATGCGCTCTTCTACGGTGCCCTTGCAGACAAACTTGTGCACCAGAACGTTCTTCTTTTGGCCGATGCGAAAGGCCCGATCGGTAGCCTGGTTTTCTACGGCCGGATTCCACCAGCGGTCGAAGTGGATCACGTGGGACGCGGCGGTGAGGTTGAGACCGGTGCCTCCTGCCTTGAGGGAAAGAACCATGAACGGCACGTTGTCGTGTTCTTGGAACCTCTTGACCAAGCCCTGTCTCTTCTTGACGGCGGTGCCGCCGTGGAGGATCAGGCCGGGCTTGCCGAAGACCTCGTTGAGAAAGCCCGCCAGCGGCTCAGTCATCTCGCGAAACTGCGTGAACACCAGCAGCTTGTCCTGGCGTGCGGCGATGGGCTCGCACAGATCCCGCAGCCGAGAAAACTTGCCACTGTGCGCCGCATCGTAAACGTTGTCTCCAAGCCACTGGGAAGGGTGATTGCAAATTTGCTTGAAGCGCATCAGAAACGCCAGGACCAAACCGCGACGCTTGATGCCCTCGGCGTCCTCCGCTTCGACCGCGCGTTTCATCTCCTTTACCGACTTCTGGTACAGGGCGGCCTGCTGTTTGCTGAGAAGGCAGTGCGCCGTCACCTCGGTCTTGTCCGGCAGGTCGGAGATGACGGCCTTGTCGGTCTTCAGTCTCCTGAGAATGTAGGGCTGAAGCAGTGTGCGCAGGGGCGCGTAGGCGTTGTGCTGGCGAGACGCCAGCGACTTGCACAATCCGTTAAACCCCTTGGCCGAGCCCAACAGGCCTGGGTTCAGAAAATCGAAGAGCGACCAGAGATCGCCGAGTTTGTTTTCCACCGGTGTACCAGTCAGCGCCAGGCGCCACTTGGCATCCAGGGATTTGACGGCGCGGGTCTGCTTGGCGCCGGGGTTCTTGATCGCCTGCGCCTCGTCCAAGATCACACAGCGCCACTGGTGGTCCTTCATCCACTGGCTACGCATGACCGTGCCATAGCTGGTGATCACGGCGTCGTGAGCATCGACTTCGGATGCAGACAGGCTCTTGATGCTGGCGCTGGGGAGATGCGAAGGATGGGCGATCAGAGCATCAAGCTCGGGCGCAAAGCGCTGCATCTCCAAACGCCAGTTGTCGATGATTGATGCGGGAACCACCAGCAGATCCGTTCCGGCTACCTTCTTGCGCCGCAGCATCGAGAGAATGGCGAGCACCTGGATGGTCTTTCCGAGACCCATGTCGTCGGCCAAGCAACCACCTAGGCTTAGAGTGCGCAGTGCCCACAGCCACTGCACGCCGAGCTTCTGGTATGGGCGAAGCTCGGCCTTGAGCCCGGCGCCCGCGTCGATTTCGGCCCGGACCTTAGGAGAACGCAACGACTCCATTTTGCCGCTGAGCCACTTGCCGGCGATTACCTCGGACCATTGGGGTCGCGTGTCGGCGCCGCCCCCATCGGCGCCGCCCCCATCGAGATCGGCTCCCGCCAACATGCGCATCGCCTCGGCAAAGCTGACACCGCCCGCTTCGGCCTGCTCCTGCACCTCTCGCCACTGCTCGAGAACCTCGGAGAGTTTCTCGCGATCGACTTCAACCCACTTGCCCTTGATCAGCACCAACCCTTCAGTGGACGCAAGCAATTCCTCGATTTCTTTTGTCGACAGCGCTTTGCCATCGAGCGTGAGCGTAACCTCGAAATCGAGCAGCGCATCCATGCCAAGAGAAGCCGGCGCTCTGCCGCCTACAGACACCGAGACCTTGGGTCGTGGCCGACTGCGGGCGCTCCACCAATCGGGCATGCGCACCACCATGCCCGCCTGCTCGTAGACCGGGATTTCGCAGAGGAACTGGTGCGCCTGCTTCGGCGTCCACGCAAGCGGGTGATACACGTCGCCAGAGTCGACCAGCTCGCGCATCATCTCGCTGCGCTCGGCAGCACGCAGCAGCGGCGCTAGCAACGCCAGCAGCTTCTTTTTGTTCTTAGCCCCAGCGTACTCTTGCAGAGCTCGATTGAGCGGCAGATGTTGCAGCCTGGCCTGCTTTGAAACCTTGTGTGCGTAGGTGGCGATGAAAGCGAAGGGATAGTCGGGGTCGCGTTTGTTCTCGGCCAAGTGAAAGCACACGCGACCGACGACGTTCCAAATCGAGTTGTGGCTCTGGAGATAACCTTGAATGCCATCCTTGCGCTTGCCTGTTTCGTCGGCCAGCGCACTGCCAACATCCTCCCACAGCTCGGCCAGTAGCGCGCCCGAAATCAGTTCCGACCCCTGCATCGGCGGCACGGCACGAGCCAAGGCGTCGAGCTCGTCGCGCTCAGGCGCGGGAACGGCCAGAGAGTTCGGTTCGGTTGGATCCAGTGCTGCGCACACCTTGGCCACGAACGACTGGCCCAGGTCGCGCCAGAATCCGAGGGTTGGGTCGAGGTTGGTGGCAATCTCGGCCACGCCGAGCTGCAACACGCCGTGGCCTCGACCCTTGGCGAAGGCCTCGGTGATGCGCTTCGCGACCGAGGCCGAGACTGCCGGCCCATCGTTGAGTCCTTGGCCGACAACGATCTGGCCACTAGGCGTGAAACCGCAGAGCAGCGATAGGCGTGTCTCGCAGCCGCTATCGAGCGCAAGCTCGGTCATATCTCGCGGGCCTTCATCGTCACTGCTCTCCTCCAAACACCTTCCACCCTTGGGTGAAGCGGAGTAGGAAGGCAAAACAGAACAACCCCGAGAAGCCCGCTCGAATGGCGTAAATCCTGCTCATTATCTATAAGGGGCCCCCTTTCGGGCAAGCAATTGTGTCAGAGTCTTGGCATTAGCCAATCCACGCTCTGGCGCGGCGGGTTACGGCTAAGCTCATAAGACACAACCTACTCGTCTCGGATACCCCCCGCGCTCCACTACGCCTCGGCGCTGCTCGGCCGTCACGCCCGCGAGCTTACAGCCCCCGGGGCAACCAGCCGGAAAAGACCGAAACCCCGCCTTCTTACATATTCCCGCTCGGGAAGACCACGATTCAGGGGGCCATTTCCCCACCAAACGTTACCGTTTGGGAATATTTTCTTGCGCAAACTGAAAAGTCGCGCTAATGTTACCCAACGGGAATGTTTTACCACGAGCAAATTAGATGTCATTGACACCCACACAGATTGGAGAGGCTCTCCGGGCAACACGCAAGCAAATGCGCATAACGCAGGCTGATCTCGCCTTGACGTCGGGCACGGGCCTGCGCTTTATAATCGAACTGGAAAGGGGCAAACCGACCTGCCAGATCGGCAAGGTTCTGAGAGTCCTTCAAACACTGGGCATTGATCTCGTGCTCACCCCTCCGCCCCAGACCACATCGGACCCCGCGAAGACCGGGTAGGTCATGTCGCGCGCGCTCGATGTCTATCTGAACCGCGATCTTGTCGGCCACCTCATCCAGGATGATGGCGGGCAGATGGTGTTCGACTACGACAAGGCCTGGCTCGAGAATCCCGACGCGGTTGCACTCTCGCACTCTCTCCCCTTGCGAGAAGAACGTTTTACGCAGAGACAATGCCGCGGCTTTTTCGGCGGCGTGCTGCCCGAGGAAGGCAACCGCGAAGTCATCGCCAAAATTCTCGGAATCAGTGACAAGAATGACTTTGCAATGCTCGAGCGCATCGGCGGTGAATGTGCCGGGGCGGTAACGTTTCTGCCAGGGGGAACCCCGCTAGCGGAGGCCGATCCTACCTACCGCGAAATCTCCGATGACGAGCTTTCCCAGATCCTGCGCACACTCCCCAAGCGCCCACTGCTGGCCGGCGAGAAAGGTGTGCGCCTCTCACTGGCCGGGGTGCAAGACAAGATCGCGGTCCGGGTCGATCATAAGGGAGCGATCTCTCTACCACTGAACCACGCACCAAGCACGCATATTTTGAAGCCCGCTAGTGCGACCTGGGAAGGCCTCGTTTCGAACGAAGCGTTGTGCATGGCGCTGGCTGAGGCGTCGGGTCTACCCGCAGCAAACACTACCGCCCATAAGATCGAGGATATCCGTTACCTTCTCAGCGCACGCTATGACCGCACCATAGATAAGGATGGTGTCATTCGCCGCCTGCACCAGGAGGATTTCTGCCAGGCGCTCGGCATCGCTTCGGAAATCAAATACGAGGCCGAGGGCGGACCGGGCCTACGCGATTGCTTTTCGCTGCTGCGTGCGACCGCCAGCAGCCCAGTGCTCGGACTGTTAGCGCTACTTGACGCGGTCACCTTCAATCTGCTGATCGGAAACAACGACGCACATGCAAAAAACTACTCAATCGTTTATCATCCGGACGGCATAAGACGGCTTTCGCCTCTTTATGATCTCGTCTGCACGGTCTTCTATCCCGCGATCGACAACAAGCTGGCGATGAAGATCGGCGGTGAGGCAAATCCCGATCTTGTATACCCGAATGAGTTCGAACGATTTGCGAAAGACGCGGGGCTTGCCCCCACACTCGTCAAACGCCGCGTCGCGGAGACTGCGGATAAGGTGCTCCACTCTCTTGCGAACGTAAACACACCAGATGACGTATCGCGGAAGATCGCGGCGTTGATCGCCAAACGCTGTGAGAACATGATTTCACGCTTCAAGCCCCATGACCGGCAAGCTCGGCGATCGACACCTCGCCGCCCGAGCCAAGATTGACCGGCTGTGGCCCACCGAGGCGCTCGGCCGCGGCGACGATGCCCTCGGCCGCAGGCGACTGCGGATCACTCACGCCTGCTTCACCAACGTATGCGTTATCACCCACTTGGTGTGATGGTAGCGGCCTGGGCGGGGCAGCCGAGAACAAACGGCTTGACACCCATCCCTCAGATCGGCGAGAATACCGCCACCTAAAAAGTCGTGGTGTCTTGCAGCGCTGCAAACACCGCTATCTTCGAATGGGCGGGTCGCCCCCAGCGTGGCCGACGAGGCGGCAGCCGGGGCAAGGAGCACATTATGCTCACATCTGATCCACCACGTAGAGGCCTTCCGGTCAGCGCCGTAGCCGTATCAATCGCGACAAGCCTCTTGATGTTTGCGGGCGAGTCAGGCGCCACCGTGGGACTGGCCGGCAATGACATCCTTGTAAATACGTATACCACCGGCGCGCAGTCCGCTGCCGACGTTGTCAGGCACTCCGACGGTTCCTTCATTGTCGTATGGGGAAGTCAGGGGCAGGACGGATCGGGTTGGGGCGTGTTCGGCCGCAAGTACGACCGCGACGGTATTGCGCTCGGCGGTGAGTTCCAGGTGAACTCCTATACAACCGGCGATCAATACTACCCGGCGATCGCATCTGATGGCGGCAGCGGCTTCGTCGTGCAGTGGTCCGGCGGCGGCCCGCAATCGGGTGTGCGGCTATATGCCCGTCTGTTCGACGCGCCAGCACAGCCAGCGGGTCCCGAATTCGCAGTCGGCAATGCAGGTGGCCTAATTGGGCAATCGCATGATGTGTCGGTGGACGGGTCTGGCGGGTTTGTCTCGGTGTGGGCCGGCAGCGAAATTGCCGCCCAGCGCTTCGATGCAGCCGGCAGCGCCATCGCTACTCAGTTTCAGGTAAACACCTACACCACCGACGCGCAGTTCGGCCCTCGAGTCGCGCGCAGCAGTTCAGGTGATTTTCTAATCATATGGCGGCATATCACCCCCGGCGGAAGCGCTAGCAATCAGAACGTTCGGGCCCGCGCATTTGCGGCTGATGGAACTCCGATAGGCCCGGACTTTGATGTCATTGGCCACGAGGCGGGCAGGCGGCCCAGCCCCGCGGTCTCTGCGCTCGACACCGGCGAATTCGCTGTTGTGTGGGTGCGCGGCCGTGAGGTTCAGGGGCGGATATTTGACACCGCCGGCCAGGCGGTAACCAGCCCGTTCGCTATCAACACGGTAACGGTGGACTACGTGGCGGCAAGCGGAACAGCCGTATCGGGAGTATCTGGAGGCGATTTCGTCGTGGCATGGGCGGGACCGAGCGCCTCACCTAATGATGGACGAACGATCGCTGCGCGCCGCATGAGCCGTTCGGGTGCGGGTGTGGGGCCGCAGGTCGTTGCTCGCAACGTGGTCAGCACGCGTACTCCTAACCTTGGCGGTATTGCTGCAAACACCGCGGGATCGTTTGTCGTTGCCTGGCACGACACTGACTATTCTTACTACTTACACCAGTACTCCATCGATGGGTCCGACTCCGGGGTTCTCTTTTCCCGTTATTGCGATGCGGCGGATAGTGCCTGCGATCTGTGCGCGGGGTTCGACGACTCGGTCGATGTAGACGGAGACTCTGTAGCCGACGGATGCGACATATGCGTAAACGTCGCCAGTGCGGCCAACGTGTTGAGATCGACGGTCAAGCTTCGGCGGGTCGCGCGCTCGCGCTGTGCCGGGAACTGCAGAGGCAACCGCGTGAAAGCGATGTTGCAGTTCGAGGTCGCCCAACCAGTAACCGCCATCGCACCAGAATCGACCGGAATCCGCCTGCTAATCGAGGCTGCAAGTGGTGGAGACATTTTCGACGTGGCGTTACCGCCGGGTGCTTACGGCGGAAGCGGTACTCGAGGCTGGAGCAGTCGGCGCGCCGGCAAGTGGCAGTATCTAGACACCACCGAGGAGAGGATCAACGGGACATCGAAAGTCACCCTGACGGCCAAAGCGAAACGCACTGGAACCACGAAGGTAAGAGTCAAGCTAGACAGTATTCTCGGCCTATACTCGATTAGGAAAGAGATGCTGCCGCTGGCCGCTCATGTGCGCATCGATGGAATGGAATCCGGCCCCGGCTTACTATGCGGCGAGAAGCTCTTCGACCTGCGGCGGTGCAGGTTCAGCTATTCACCTCGAAACGTCTTCGATACGACCATGAAGTGTAGGTGAAGGGCAGCGTAGAGGTCTTGTCTGATCGACGACAACTATTTCTGCCGCTCGTCAAGAGTCAGCGTTCCCCAAGCGATCCGTCAGGTTTGGCGCTGCTCGCGCCACCAGGCGACGGTACGCTCGATACCCTCCACCAGAAGTACTTTGGGACAAAAGCCGAGCAGCTCACTGGCCCGCGTGGTGTCTAGACAGCGGCGCGCCACACCGTCTGGCTTGGAGGCGTCCCAGTTGATCTGGCCGGCAAAGCCGACCGCGGCCGCTATTTGGCGGGCAAGCTCGGCAATCGACACCTCGCCACCCGAGCCTAGATTGACCGGCTGTGGACCATCGAGATGCTCGGCCGCCGCGGCGATGCCCTCGGCCGCGTCGTCAACGTAGAGAAAGTCCCTGGTCGGGCGACCCGAGCCCCAACACAGCACCTTATCGGCGCCCTCGTCGAGCGCCCCCATGAACCGCCTAATCATCGCAGGGACGACATGGGAGGTAGACGGGTCAACGTTCGCGCCGGGGCCGTAGACGTTGGTGAGCACCACGCAAACACCCGTCAGCCCGTACTGACGGGCGTAGGCATCGAGCATGATCTGGGGAACCAGCTTGGCCACTCCATAGGAAGCATGAGCCTCAGCGGGCAAGCCCGTCCATAGATCAGCTTCGACCAAGGGAACACGAGCATCAGCGGGATAGGAATCAGCCGTGCCGACGTAGACAATTTTTTCGACGCCATGCACCCGCCCCTGCTCGATGACGTTTAGTGCCATACTCAGGTTTGCGTAGAAGTGCAGACCGGGAAAGTCGCGGTGCGCGGCAATACCACCACCTTCACCGGCTAGATGGATGACGAGGTTGGGAGAGAAGTCGGCGTACATA
>CAZPPZ010000041.1:0-17489 GCA_964588545.1 uncultured Myxococcales bacterium
TACCAGAGCGGCGGTTCTCTCTCGGAGAGCAAGTGGAGACGGCGGGCGAGAAACCCCTCATCCAAACGCTCACCGAAAACCGTGCGCAGTTCTACTGCCAGGTTCTCGGCTACGCGGGCGTTGGCAACAATGACGAGAGCCGGGCGCTCGCTGCTCCCCAAGAGCCTTCCGAGGAAATACGCCGCCGATCCGCCCTTCAAACCCTGCAGGCGCCAGCGCAGGTCGCGTTCAGACGCCAACTCTTCACCAAAAACCCGGGCGAGAGCTGATGCAGAAGTCGGCGCTGCCACTGCGCGCCTAAGATACCGAGGTAAGTGCGGCTAGCGCGCGCAGCCCGAGGAGATAACTATGCGGACCAAAACCACAGATCTGGCCGGTGACCACATCTGCCAACAACGATCGATGACGAAACTCTTCGCGCTTATACACGTTAGACAGGTGCACCTCGACCACCGGATCCGGAAAAGAAATCACAGCATCGCGAATTGCTACACTGGTGTGGGTGTAGGCCGCAGCATTGATCAACAGTCCGGCGCTGACACCACGGCTATCTTGAATCGCGGAGACCAGTTCGCCTTCGCTGTTGGACTGCTTGCTGGTCAGTTCTAACCCCAACTGGGCTGCAAGCTCGTCGAGCATACGGTCGATATCAGCAAGCGAGGTCTTACCGTAAATATCGGTTTCACGGTCGCCGAGCATGTTGAGGTTGGGGCCGTGGAGAACCAATATCGGCGTCGCCTTCACCTTTGACTTACCCACTCGATACTCCTGTGACTTCTCAGAGCGCTGCGCAAATCTCGCTAACCGTCATCGCGCGCTGACTGCAGGCGCCAATGTCGTCGACCACAACGAAATTAATCTTGTCGCGCTTGGTTTTCTTGTCGGTAGTCATAGCCTTCTCGATCGCGTCGCGATCAATATCCTCGGGGATCTCACTTTCTAAACCTAGCGCCGCAAGAAGCTTCTCCAGGCGCCGCCCAAGAGACGGATCGCAATTCCCAACCGCCACCGACACGCCTACTGCCGCAACCATACCGATCGCGACTGCCTCGCCGTGAAGATAGCGAGTATACCCAGTGGCCTGTTCGATCGCGTGACCTACGGTATGGCCAAAATTAAGTACCGCCCGCAGCCCCGACTCGGTCTCGTCGCGTTCAACTATGCCCGCCTTGAGCTCGACCGAACGTGCCACGATCTCGGTCATCAGTGTTGCGTCGGCTGCCGTCACATCGTCGATGCGGGTCTCGAGCAAAGCAAACAGATCGCTGTCGAGTATCATCCCGTACTTGACCACTTCCGCTAGTCCGGCTCGGTATTCGCGTGCGGGCAAAGTCGCCAGGGTAAGCGTATCCGCCAACACCAAACTCGGCTGGTGGAAAGCACCTACCAGGTTCTTTCCCTGCCGTCGGTTGACTCCGGTCTTACCGCCAACACTCGCATCCACCTGTGCGAGCAGAGTAGTAGGAAGCATCGCCACACGGATGCCGCGCAACAGCGTAGCCGCAGCAAAACCCGCTAGGTCACCGACCACGCCGCCGCCAAGTGCAATCAGCAGCGTCCCTCGGTCCACCCCAGCATCGAGCGCCGTGTCGTAAATACTCTCAAGAGTTGCCAAGTTTTTGAAACGTTCTCCATCGCGAATCTCGATGACCAACGGCGGCTTGCCCGACACGGGCTCGATCGCTTGTTCCACCGTGGCCCCATAGAGAGCCCTCACGGTAGGATTGGTAACCAGCATCACGCTAGTAACTGCACCTAGCGCCGTTAGCTTCGAAGCCAAATCGTCGAGTAGCCCCGCCCCCACACAGACATCATACGAGCGTTCGCCCAGTTCTACGCGAACCCCATGACTCGGGGCACTCACTCGGAAGCACTCCCGCGCGAGGCACAACTTAAGTGTTTGAGCCGCGGCTCGACCATGCTCAACACCCGCGCTGTAGCTTGGTCGATGGTCAAAGAATCCGTCTCTATCATCACATCGGCTTGACGGTAGGCGAGCATGCGGCGCTCGAGTAGTTCGCCCAAAGTCTCACGTGCGTCGGCGTCTTGAGCAAGTGGCCTCTTGTTGTTGCGTCCTACGCGCTCAAGCACCGTATCCAGAGTGGTTATCAAGCACACCACTATGCCCAGGGCATGCAGGTGCTCACGATTGCGCTCATCGACGAAGGTTCCGCCTCCGGTAGCGATTACCGCCGGTTGTTGCGGACTCAGATCGGCTATGACCTCGCGTTCTATGCGACGAAACTCTTGCTCACCACAGCGCTCAAAAATCTCGGCGACACTCGCTGCTTCACGCTTCTCGATCAGCGCATCGGTGTCGAAAAACTCGCGCTGAAGTCTACGCGCCAGCCGCTTGCCAACCGCTGTTTTTCCGACCGCCATGAACCCTGTCAGAATAATGTGGGTCAAGATTCCGGACCGCTGAGGCGTTCGTTCCAGCCAATATGGCCAAGATAGCCCCGATAGTTGCGGGTAATCTCGGCCAGCGAATCACCACCGAATTTCTCGAGAAATACCCTGGCGAGCTCGAAAGCCACCACGTTCTCACAGATCACAGCGGCCGCCGGAATCGCCATGACATCGGAGCGTTCTACCGTTGCTTTCGACTCTTCACCACTAGCGATATCCACTGAGCGCAGCGGCCGCATCAGCGTTGATATCGGCTTGAAGGCCACGCGCACCAGCAATGGCTCGCCGGTGGTCATTCCACCCTCGGTACCGCCGTAGTTGTTCGACGCACGGCCCACACCTTGTTCGGTACGAATGATCTCATCGTGAATCTCGGAGCCGCGTACCGCCGCCACACCAAAACCCGCCCCGAGTTCCACGCCTTTGGTAGCTTGGATACTCAGCAGCGCCGCCGCCAAACGTGCGTCTATTTTGCGATCCCAGTGCACATAGCTGCCTAGCCCCGGTGGAAGACCAGTAGCACAGACTTCGGCCACACCACCCAGGGTGTCGCCGCTCTTCTTACACTCATCGACCAGAGCAATAACCTCACGCTCGGCCTTGGCATCAGCCATACGCACCGGCGACGCTTCGGCAACGCGGAAAATATCTTCGATTGGGCGATCGGCGCGATCAGCTGCAACCCCTCCAATCTCGGCCACGTAACCCATAACGCGCACGCCGAAATGTTCGAGCAGCTGCCGCACCAACGCGCCGGCGGCAACCCGCGAAGTAGTTTCTCTGGCTGAAGCACGCTCGAGAACGTTGCGAATGTCATCGTGGTTGTACTTCTGGGTACCAACCAAATCAGCATGTCCCGGACGCGGCCTGGTCACGATGATTGACTCGTCGCGGTCGGCGGGGTCGACCGACATCTTGCGGCGCCAGTTCTTCCAGTCGAGATTTTCTATGACCAAGGTGACCGGCGAGCCCAGGGTCTCTCCCCAGCGCACCCCAGAGACGATCTGAGCCTTATCCTGTTCGATCTTCATGCGCCCGCCACGCCCATAGCCTTGCTGGCGGCGTGCTAGCTGGGCATCGAGTTTGGCGACATCCACCGGGCAGCCTGCCGGAAGACCCTCGACGATGACCGTCAGTTGCGGTCCATGAGACTCACCCGCTGTAAGAAACCGAAGCATCCTTGCAGCGTACCACAGGCGCAAGGGGGAATGAATATCCGTCGGTCGCCACCGCTAGCAGCCGTCCCATCCTCGACCTGATGCAGAAAGATCGGTTATGCTAAGCAATGCATCGGCCTCCCGCGGCCGGGGGAATATCAGTGTTGCAACCACCATCGTCGACCGCCGCACTCGCCGGCGAACACCAGCGGCCTCGCTATCGCGCACTATTGGCGCTGGTGCTGACGTTGGCGATAGCACCACGTCTAGTGCTGGCCCTGTACAACAGCGAGGCCAATGACAACCACATGGAGGTAGTCGCGCTGATGGCCGACAACGGCGTCAGCCCGCTAGTCGATGACTGCTGGCAGTGCTGCCAAGCAAAACTGTTTCATGGCAGTGTTGCCTTGACCGTAAGCACCCTGGGCGTCACCGATGCCCACACTCGTACGGTCATCGCGCAACTCTTCAACGCCATCGCCGGGACACTCACGGTCGTACTGCTGTGGATACTCAGCGGCCGCCTGAGTCTCCCCATACAAGTACGCATGACAGCGTTCGCGTTGGCCGTGCTCAATCCGAAGTTCATCGGCATCAACGCCCAAGCAACCAACGACAGTTTCGTCATTCTCTTTGCAACGGCGGCGATCGCGGCGTTTCTGGCGTTTCTTGATTCGCGCGAGCGTGGCTGGCTCGCGGCGACCCTAGCCGCGTTGATCCTCGCGTCGATATCAAAAACCCAGGGCATAGTGCTGTTCGCGATGATGATCACCATACTCATCGCTCGCGGCCTTGTCGCGATCTCGCGCGACCAACGTAGATTGCACCTGCTCTCCGCCGCGCTGATCGTCGTCGTTTATCTTTCAACCGTACCGTTCCTTGGGCCCTACTGGGCCCACTACGTTACCAAGGGGACCCCCTTTGCTTGGAACACCCCAAAGGTCGAAGCTCCCGCGTTCGTGAAAAAATCGGAGGTGCGGCGCCCGGGCATTCGCTCGGTGGTCGATGGCTACGCGACTTTTCGCATCGTCGATTTGCTGCACGAGCCAGTGATCCGCGGCCGCGGTTATGCCGAACACCGCACTTCGTTGTGGTCGCAAGTTTACGCACGGTCACAGTTCTCGCGCTTTGACGGTTGGCCCCCAAGCTGGCGAAGCAAGGATCCACGGGTGCTCAATCTTGGACGTGCAGCGCTGTTGCTAGGACTGATACCGCTATTGATATTGCTGCGGGGAATGATCGTGGATGTAGCAGACCTCGCCAGGGGTATGCATAATCGCGGCGCACGCTACCTTGCCGACACTAACCGCTGGGTGATAACCGCGATGGCCGGCGGCATGCTATTCCTGGTTGCCAAGTTTTCGTACGATCTACGCGACTTCAGCGCGATGAAAGCGATCTACATCTACCCGGGAATGGGGTGCTTTATGCTGGTATTCGCCCGTAGCATGAGAGACGTCGTCAACGCTATGGCTGAGCGTTACCGACCGCTTCTTTATGTTTGCCTAGCACTGCTCATCGCTGTCTACAGCGCCGATGTGTGGATTCTCGCAGCCGACTTGGCACGCGTCGCTAAGGGAACGTAACCACCGGATCACCCTGCTCGGTCCAGGTAATTTCAAGGCCGTCAAACCTATAGCCCCACTCGCCGATCCCTGGGTAGATTCGTGTAGCGCTCGATACCCCAGATGAATAGGTAATGGCGTTTTGAAACGACATCAGAGCCGGACGACCATTGTCGTTTGAGTCGACCAAACCCCAGTGGGTCTCGGGCTTGCCCTGGGCCACACCGACGTTGAGATAAGGTAGATAGTGAACCCGCCGTAACCCTTCGCCATAGGCAGTGGCGATAAGCTTGAGTACGTCGCGACCATGAGCGTCGGCATCGTAAAGCGCTTGGTCGTAGAATGCGTAACCCAGCTCCCAAGCTTCGATAGGCTTGACAATACCAGTCTCACCCATACGCGCGCGGATCCAATCGAGCACCTCCGGGAGCAAGGTCCACGACTCGTAGTAATGAAGTTGGTAGACGTCGACGCTGTCCAGATACAAAAAGTGCTGCATCATGATGTTCCAAACGTTGTCAGCCTCGGGAGAGTAAGGCAGGGCAACCAGCTCTTGCTCGTTGGTGGGAATAGAGAACCCTGCGCTCTGCAAGTAACCGGCACC
Organism: uncultured Myxococcales bacterium; assembly: GCA_964588545.1. Taxonomy (GTDB): domain Bacteria; phylum Desulfobacterota; class Binatia; order UBA1149; family SPBQ01; genus CAZPPZ01. The sequence goes on from CAZPPZ010000041.1 coordinate 5,736, forward strand.
GCGTTGGGCGAAATATCGAGTCAACCAGTCGATGGCGGCAGCAACGTCCCCAGTTTTCTCGTAAACGTCACGCGATATCGCCAAACCGTAGGCGGGACTCTGCATACCGAAATCAACCACCAGCGCCGCAGCGTCAGCTGCACGAATCGCGGCTGACCCCCCGTGCGAGAACCGGAACATAATCGGCCCACGAAGCCGCCCAGTAACTGGTCGCGGCTACTTCGTTCTCGATCGCATATGCACGCACGCGTCCCCGGTAACGCCGGGCCACGGCGTAGACCCAATCGTAGTAGCGGCCGAGATCCTTGGGCGGCATCGACCCACCATAGGTCACCCCGGGAGGCAGAGGTTCAACGCCCCAATGCCCCTGCCCGGTCTCGAGCTTGAAGGATATCTCTACTCCGAGGCCCTCCAGCGTAGTCACCAGATCGTCGAGAACTGAAAAGTCCATGGTGGCTTCATCCGGTTGTATGCCTTGCCACCAGATGATGAGCCACAGCTCCTGGCCATGAGAGTTGAGCAGACGCCCGCTGTTGATACTTCGATAACTCTCGACAATTCCCCACGGAGACACACCGCTAAACGGCGACACCGGGAATGCACAGTCAGCTTCATCAAGCAGCGCAGACTGAGGGTCGAAGCCAGCAGCCTGCCATGCAGGAAAACCCACGATGCCGCTAGTGCCAAGACTCAGCGACACCAGCGGATCGACACAGTAGCTATTGGCATCGACACTGATACCAAGCTCCGAGACATAATCACCGCCGTAATTGAAGACATTGTAGAGACGGCTAGCGCCGCTGTTCTCCGGCGTCTTGCGGATCGCCTGGACGAAGTTGCCGCTTAACAATACGTTTTTTGGAGGAACCTCGTAAAAGCAGTCGCAGTTCTCGTTGTTAGGACCACACACTGCCCCGGCGAAGCAGGGCTGGTGATTGGCTTTGGTCGACTCTATAGATACGCCCTCATCGCAATCGACGATACTGTTTTCAACCGCTTGGCAGTCGTGACACCCGGTTACTGCGAGAGCCGCGGGGTTGAGTGCCCCCGCGCTATAAACGGTCGAAATCGATTCGAAACTGTTGCCAACGGCGTAGACCTGGCGCGCAACCGGCTGGGCTCGCCACTGGCCCCCGCTTTGCACCAGGCCACCGCTGTCGTCCCAGTTCTGCCAACAACAACCACCGAGCATCAGCGCATGGTTGGCTACATCGAGGTCAAAAAAGCGGTTGTTGCTGAAGTGGATGTTCGCCGAACCGCCTTTGGTCCATACCGCCGAGCGCGGCTCGCGCCAACTAACGTCGTTGTCGTGAAAACTGTTGTCGACCAACCAATAGTTATTTGACCCCCAAACATCGACGGCCTCGTTGTGGAACGAGGTAAACTCGTTGCCGATGATTAGGATATTGCGGGATCTTGAAGCCTTGATGCCGTCCTCCCCCCCACCGACGACGGTGTTGTTCCTAAACACGACGTGCTCAGAGCCTTCCTTCATGAGCATACAGACCATATTGCAGCCACGGATTTCAATGCCCTCGATAATCAGATAATCGGCGCCCACGCGCAGAGCCACGGCGTCTCCAGGCCACAGGATTCTCTGCCCGCTAGTCCACAGCGGCGACAAATCCACCCAAGGCCCCGAACCCGGCGTGGCACAGTCCGGAGCCAAACCATCGTTACTGTTGCTGGCACAAGGATCGGAGGCGGAAACGTAGTAAGTCTGGCCATCAATAGGCAGTGCCATCATGTTGCGGAACGCTTGGGGATAGTTGGTATCGCAAGAATCGTTGCCGATACCGTCATCGAAGGCATCGCAGTCAACACCGGCATCGCTGCCCTCGACCAATATCCGACACACGCTGCAATCAACCTGGGTATTCAAGCACGGCACTACCTCGCTAGCCCCAGCACAGACACCGGGAAAAGCGTTGGCGTAGCCCATCACCGAGCAGCGCTTGGTGAGATCCTCTGACAGCCGCGTGCGTGCCGATGTGATCGTAGAAGCTCCGCTCGCTTTGATGCTATCGAAACACAGCTGCAAGGCCGCCCGTGAAGAGATTCCGCCGTTGGCCAGCTGTTTCTTCAGGCAACTACGGTAGTGCTTGAGTTCGGCAATCATCAGCCGGTTGAAATCCTTGACCAAGGCTGCCTGACAATGGCCACCATCCCCAGAGAGAACAGTCTGATTGATATCCCATCCCAACATTTTCAGCGCGATGCCTAGCGGGCCATGGGTACTCGCGGAATTGACGTTGATGGCGTCGGTATAGCCAAAGTCTGGTGGTGGGTTGCACAGCTTGGTCTCGCTGACCTCAGTCTTGATCCGGGATTTGGCTACCTTAGCCCGGGTATCAGCCCCCAAGCAGGCCTGGGTACTGCTCCCGGGAGCGAGTTTGCCGCGAGCGGCTGCACGCAGGCAGTGACGAATCTCTTTGCCCTGGCGCAGCGCGACTTTCTCACCACGCTTGGCCAGTGTGGTCAGACAGCGCTGCTGACCGACATCCTGGGACTGAGGATAGGCAGAAGCGGCAACAACAATCTCAGCCAGTGCCACAGCCGCGGCGACTGCAGCCCTGAGCCCAAACAAGGATTTGCGATTCATCACTCACAGCCCTCGCGGACGGGCGCTTGGCGGCATAGCCCAAGCCCAATAGACTTGGAAACAATCGTTGGCAGGCGGGACCGTCGCAGCGGTCGCGGCGGCCACTATTAGTCTGCCCTGTGGCCAGCGCTTCTGTCAATGACAAATGCCGTCCGCGGCTATCCCCGCAGCAGCGGGCCCAGCTGCAAGGCCCATCAGGCCAGCTAAGTACTGAATAATACAATTAATTGTTATTTTCCTGGCTGCTAGAAACGATATTGCTTGACCAGGCCCCGCTTTGTGGAGTAAATTCTAGTCATAATTTGGGAATAAATTCCCAAATTATGATGGTCGAAAAAAACATACCTCGGTCATAAGCAAAGCGTGATTCGGGACACGCCCACCCTGGCCCGTTTCGGTGCACAACATAAGGAGAACGAAACAATGCGAAAAGCTCTATTACTGACTATTCTTACGGTGGGATTGATGTCGCTACCCGCTTCGGCCTCGGCTCAGGCTTCGGCTGAACTCGATGCCAGGCCCTTGCCCGAGAGAATAGCCGAACCGAGTCCGCAAGGTCCCAACACTGACACCGCACTGCTGTTCACCAACCTCGGTATGCAGCCGGCAAGCGTAAAACTGCAAGCCTGGAACGCCGACGGCGAGCAGCTCGCCACTGGTGAGTTCAGCGTACCTGCCAATGGCTTGGTCTACATCCTAGCCTCACGACTGGCGCAAGAAGCGGGAGTCGATAGGTTTGTCGGCCACGTAAAAGCCAAGGCTAGCGGATACGTCGTCGGCTCAACCGTGGTGATCGGTAGCCGCCTTACCGACATAGACACCATCAACAGCCACAACCTGCGTCGCCGCCGCAACCGCGACGTAGCCGTCACCAGCCCACCCGAGCACCCGGCTACCACCAGCCGTATGGTCTTCCCGGTAGTCGCTACCTACTAAAGCGACGCCTTATCAAGGCCAAGCCCTCGGCCGTGTGATCAGCAGTATCTACGCACACGGCCGAGGGCAACTCGTCAGCCCCAGAGCCTCACCGCAACAGGTGCGGCGTAACCAACACCAGCAGTTCCTCGCCATCGCCGTTTTTGGAACGTCGACCAAACAGTGCCCCTACCACTGGCAGTTCGCGCAGTAGCGGAATCCCCGTGCCCGAACGTCTACGGGCCTCGCGCTGCAGGCCGCCGAGTACCGCGGTCTCGCCGTCGGCCACCACTACCGCCGCTTCGACCAGGCGACTGAATTCTTCGGGAATGCCGTCGGGCGGAAGTGGTGGGCCGAGCGTACTCGATTTTGCGCGGATGCGTAGTGCTATCTTCCCCCCACCCTGCAGCGTAGGTTCGACGCGTAGGCTGATGCCAACTGGAATCTCCTCGACCGCTCGCCCATCTCCAGCCTCAACGTTGCCCTCGCCACCCGCGACCACCGCTGTTCGCGACGGCAAGCGTATGCGCAAGACGCGAACGCTTTCTATCAGCGCGGTAGTGCCTTCGACTACTAGAACTCGGGGGCGTGAGACGATGCGCACTCGGCCTTCGGCTTCGAGTGCGCTGAGGCGGGCCTCAAGAGCAGGGGAACCTGCCGTTGCCACAGTAAGCACGGCCCCCTCCTCTTCGCTACCAGCAGCAGGCAGGTCAACCAATGCGCCGAGCTTGCCCTGCAGCGACCACTGCACGCCGAGTTCGTGGCGTGCAGAGCGCGAGACTTCGACCATTCGCGTCTCAAGCAAGAAGCGCCGCCGCGGAATATCGAGCGTAGAAGCCAGCCGTTGGACTTGCTCGACCTCGGCTTTCGTCCCCGCAATCAGCAAGGCGTTGCTGGCTGGCTCAGCGGCTACTCTCACCCCACCCGGCGCGCTTGTGCTCGAAATCACCGTAGCTAGGTCATCCGCACGAGCATTGCTGAGGCGAACTACCTGGGTGAGCGTCTCTACGCCAGCCACAGCCGCATCGGCTGGGTCGGCGCACGCGGGAGTGGCGATGACGCTCTCGACTATGGCACTGGCGGACCGGGGGGCTGGCGGGGGCTGAGCGTGAACTTCGAGAACGCCACCGTGCTGCTCCCACACCAAAGCCTCGACACGGGCGAGAGCCTCGAGACGCCGTCGCCACGACTCTCCGGCGACAAACATAGCTGTTGCCTCGCGCTCGGCAAGCTCGGGAGCAACCACTAAGCCTAGACCAGCGTCGCTGCTTATGTCGGCCAGCCATTGCTGTAGGGGCCTGGTTTCGACCGAAACGCTAGTCGCCTGCGTCACAGCAACGGGTAGCTCAACGGGATCGCGTGAATAGCCCGAATAGCCGCCACTGCGCGCCCACCCGGCTAGCAACCCGGCAGCAACAAGCGCAACTGCCAACAACCAGTGCAGAGGCCGGCGACGACGCGACTCGAGCAAGCTCAGCAGATCAGCCGTCGCCATCGCCGATCAGCCCATACCAGCCCAGTGCCGTACCTACCGGTACGGCAAGCAGGGCGGCCAACTCGCTGGCCGCAGCCTCACACTGCGGCAACACCGAAACTGCGGCCAAGGGATCGGCTCGAGCCGACCCCCCAGATTCATCTCCGTGACCGCCTCCTCCGCCGAGGAACTGTCTGAGACTCATGCGCGCGCACTCGGCACTATCAACAGCAAGCAGTCGAAGCTGGGCATCTGCGAACAGCTCGACCAAAGCAGCAACGGTGGCCACGGCTGTCTGCGCCGCCAGACCAGCGCAGCCAAGCACGGCTACCGAATCGACACTAGCCTGCTCGACCGGCAGCAGACGGCAGTAGTGTTCATCCAAGGCCACAACGTGATTGACGGTGAGAGTCGAGGTTGCGCGTGCCGCCTCGATGAGGCCGGCCGCAAACGGCGCAGTGGGCAGCTGGGCACGCTGCTCCACGCTGGCGCAGCCAAGCAACAACGGCTCATCAGCACTGCGGGCCAGCAGCGCTACCACCAAACGTTGCGGAGAAAAATGCCAAAACGCAGCCTTATCGCCAGCGGGTGAGCGCCGCAACAGCCCGAATCTGCGCCTTCTCCGGAAACCTGTGTAGTGACCAGGCAACACCACGGCCACGCTGCGCGACTCAGGCCTCGCGCTGCAACGCCCGTCGTGTAATCTTCGAGAGCTTCGATGCCGATGGATAAACTCAGCCACCACGCCGGGGTCACACCGATTCCTACGGTTCCCTCGCTTGATACGCTTACGTACAAGATCCCCGAGACGCTATACCCACGGATCGACGTCGGCATGCGGGTGATGGTTCCGCTTGGCCGCCGCAGGATAACCGCGATCGTCACCGAGTTGGACGTGACGCCCCCTCAAGATCTCGCCTGCCGCGATATCTGCGACATCCTCGATACCATCCCAGTAATCACCGCCGATCTACTCGAGCTCGCCCGCTGGATGTCGTCGTACTACTCGGTAGCTCTAGGTGATGTACTCTCTCTGGCCGTCGGGCGTGGCCTGACAGCTTCATCGCAGCGCCACGTAACCCTCGTCGATGCCTCGGTGGCTAACAGCGAGGTCGAAAAAGACATCACCGCCGTGCTCGCTGAGAACCCCCAAGGGCTGACCACGACGGTTCTCAAACGCCGTCTGGATAACCACAAGATCGACAGTATGCTGACGGCACTGGCCAAGCGCGGTGCAATCAACATCGACGACCGCCTGGCTCACCCGAGCGTACGCGAGCTGCACCAGACTCTAGTCGAAGTCGTCGCACTGGCGGACGATACGATTGAAGAGGCGCTGTTCGCTCGTGCCCCCAAACGCCGGGAGATCTACGACTACCTCTGCCAACAGCCCGGGCGCCGCGCCTTGCTCAGCGACATCAACAGATTGTTTGCTTCACCGCTTAGCAAGCTGGCGGCGCTTGAAGCCGCTGGCATCACCCGCCGAAGAGACCATGAGATATACCGGCGCTTGGATATAGCCGGGCAGGTCGGCAAGACCGTCACCCTCAGTGGGCACCAGCAGGCTGCGGTCGCAGCCATCATCGACGGGCTCGGCAGTTTTAGCCCACTGCTGCTGCAAGGAGTGACCTCGAGTGGCAAGACCGAGGTCTACCTGCGCAGCATCGCCGAGACCCTCGAGCGCGGCGGTAGCGCGCTGGTGCTGGTGCCCGAGATCTCGCTTACCCACCAGCTGGTCGAACGTCTCGTCGGTCGTTTCGGTCAAACCGTGGCGGTTCTCCACAGCGAACTCAGCGCTGGTGAACGCTGGGACCAATGGCGACGTATATGCCGACGCGAGGTCCAAATCGTAGTCGGAGCCCGCTCGGCGGTACTCGCGCCACTAGATCGCCTGATGCTCATCGTCGTCGACGAGGAGCACGATGGGGCCTACAAACAGGCCGATGGCGTGCGTTACAACGGCAGAGATGTCGCCATAATGCGAGCGCGTCAACGCGGCTGCCCGGTGGTACTGGGCTCAGCCACTCCAGCAATCGAAACGTGGCACAGTGCGCGTGAAGGCCGCTATAAACACCTGATACTGCCAGAGCGGGTCACCGAAAGTCCGCTACCGAGCATCGAGGTCGTTGACCTACGTGGCCGCGATATCGCCGCTACGGGTGGCCTCTCCGATCATCTCTGCCGTCTGATGACACGCAATTTTGGCGAAAAAGGCCAGACCCTACTGTTCATGAACCGGCGTGGTCTTGCTTCAAGCCTTCAGTGCTACCACTGCGGAGCTATCGTCGAGTGTAAGCGTTGCAGTGTTTCCATGACCGTCCACCAATCGGCGCAACGGCTGCGCTGCCACCACTGCAACGCAACACGGTCACAGCCCAGCCACTGCCCCGACTGCAGCGCCGACGCCTTGGTGAACCTGGGCATCGGTACGCAGCGGCTCGAAGCCACGGTGCGCGGGTTGCTACCGCAAGCGCGCGTAGAGCGCCTTGACCGCGACATCAGTCAACGAAAAGGACAGGCAGCTCGGCTGCTGCGGCAGTGGTGCAACGGTGAAATTGACGTCTTGATCGGCACTCAGATGATAGCCAAAGGGCACGATGCTGCCGGTGTAACCCTGGTAGGCGTAGTACAGGCAGACCTCTCGCTAGCGGTCCCCGACTTCCGCGCCGCCGAGCGCACTTTTCAGGTTCTCTCACAGGTAGCCGGCAGAGCCGGCCGGGGCCAACGCCGGGGCCGAGTTATCTTCCAGACTTACCGTCCCGACCATTTTGCGCTGGCTGCCGCGGTTGCTCACGACTACAACCGCTTTGCCACAAGCGAACTGGCCGAGCGCCGTGAACTAGGTTATCCGCCAATCACGCGGATGGTCTTACTGCGTTTCGAGGGAGCCAATCTGAAAGCGGCTGAATCCCTGGCTCAGCGCGCCGCCGAAGCACTGCACTCGCTGGCCCGTAAGACCGACAACCTGATCGTACGCGGTCCGGCGCCGGCACCCATCGAGAAAATAAAGGACCGCTATCGCTTCCAGGTTCAGCTTCGCTCCAACGACGGCCGGCTGGTACGCCACGCCGCCGTCCAATGCCGCGAGCGCCTGGCAGCAGCGGCAAAACAGGCACGAGTGAGAGTGCTCGTAGACATCGATCCGCTCGACATGATGTGAGCCCAGGGGCAAGCTTAACCGCCAGCGACCGAAGCGATATGTTGCAGTTCCACAGCTTTTCGCATTGACTTAGGCCGTGGCGATTCTCGAAATACACCGCTATCCAGACTCTATCCTGACCAAGAGCTGTACGGCTGTTGACAACATAGACGGCCGCGTGGCCGGGATGCTCCACAACCTGGTCGACACCATGTACGCCGCCAACGGCATCGGTCTGGCCGCTCCCCAGGTGGGTATTCTGCAGAATGTCATTGCCGTCGACATCGACCCAGAGAACCGCGGTAAGCAGCTGCTGAAGCTGATCAACCCCGAGATCGTCGAATCCTCGGGAACCATCACCACGGAGGAGGGATGCCTGAGCGTCGTCAATTTTACCGCCGAGATCACTCGGGCACAGCGTGTTCTGGTTCGTGCCTGGAGCGTCGATCAAAGTGAGATTGAACTAGAACTCGAGGATCTCGCAGCGGTATGCATCCAACACGAGATCGATCATCTACGCGGCACCCTGCTAACCGATCACATCTCGCGCTTGAAGCGAGAGATGTATAGAAAGCGCCTGAAGAAGATGGCGCCGAGCAACCAGGGCGCGTCGAGCGGTCCATCGTCGAGTGGCAGCTCCACACCACGCATCTGAAGCCAGCGCAGGCTCGCCACTGAGACTCGCGTTCATGGGCACTCCCGAATTTGCCGCGGTGTGTCTCGAACGTTTGCTCGGCGGTCCTCACCCAATAGGCCTGGTCGTCACTCAGGCAGACCGACCAGCGGGGCGCGGCCACAAGCTGCGACCTTCTCCAGTAAAAGAGCTGGCGCTCGATCACGGCATCGAGCTGCTGCAGCCGCTATCGGTTCGTGACGAAGATTTCATAGCAGCGTTTACTCACGCTGCGGTGGATCTCGCGGTCGTGGTTGCTTACGGCAAGATTCTTCCGTCGAACATCATCGATTGTCCGCGGCTTGGATGCATCAACGCTCACGCCTCGCTGCTACCGGCGTTGCGTGGAGCCGCTCCTATCGAACGAGCGATCCTCGAGGGCTACGACCAAACCGGTGTAACTATCATGCGCATCAACCAGGCTATGGACGCAGGGGACCTGCTCTCGAGCCGCGCCGTCGCCATCACCGCTGACTGCGACGGTGGCTCACTGCGTGCCGCGCTGGCACTGGTAGCGGCCGACTTACTCGAGAGTGCCATCAACGATATCGCTTGTGGCCGCGCTCATTTCACCGCTCAAGACCACACCCAGGCCACTTACGCCCCGCCGCTGTCGAGCGCGGACGCGCGTATCGACTGGTCGCGTTCGGCCGTGGAGATAGACCGTCAGGTCCGCGCTCTGCGGCCTCGTCCTGGAGCCTTTGCGTTCCACGACGGCACCCGCGTCAAGATTCTCGCTGGTCACGTCAGAGATTGGGCCTCCAGCCTCGCCCCGGCGGCGATTCTTCCCAGCGATGACGACGAACTGGCAGTGGCCTGCGGTGACGGTGTTTTTGTTGTTGAACAGATTCAAGCCGAAGGTCGCCGCGCGATGTCGGCGGGTGACTACCAGCGTGGACGCAAGGACGCGGCCCCGCGTTTCGAACAGTGCGAGTGAAGTCCGATCCGCGACAGCTAGCGCTCAACGTACTGATGCTGACTGAGAGTAGCGGAGCCTTTGCCGATGCCGCACTCGGCCGGGCACTGCAAGATTGTGAGCTGAGGGAGTCCGACCGTCACCTCGCCACGATACTGGTCTACGGCAGCCTTGCACGGCGCCTCACCCTCGACCACACCCTGTCCGCCTACCTTGCCCGCCCGCTGGAGAGTCTCGACCTACGTGTCCGTGAAGTACTCAGACTCGGACTATTTCAAATCGCTTTTCTCGACCGCGTCCCTGCCTACGCCGCAGTCAATACCTCGGTGGCGCTGGTCAAGCAGGGCTCGCGCAACGCCGCGGGACTGGTCAACGCGGTGCTACGCCGCGCCACCCGCGAGGGTCTGGCCGCGGCCCCCGATGGCGATGAGGCCGAGCGCTACGCAGTAGAGCTGTCGCACCCCCGTTGGTTGGTGCAGCGCTGGATCGCTGAGCTGGGCAAGGACCAAGCTCTGCAGCTCATGAGCGCTAACAACGAGGCCATGCCTAACGTACTGCGAGCGCTGCTACCCCGAGACCAGGCCCTCGAGAAGCTATCCGAGGCGGGGATAGCCGCCGAAGAAACCCGTTTTGCTCCCGACGGTATTCGCGCAGCTTTGCCCGTCACGATGCCCGGCGTCGTCATGCCCCAGGGCGAGGCGTCGCAGCTGGTGGCCCTGCTTGTAGGCGCCGCGGCGGGCAGCCGTATCCTCGATGCCTGCGCCTCGCCCGGGGGCAAGAGCGCCTATTTGGCCCAACAGGTAGGACCAGCGGGACGCGTGACAGCCGTCGACCCTTCGTCACGCGCGCTATCACGAATCCAACGGCTGCTCGATAGCGCTGGGATAACCAACGTCGACATCAACAACTGCCGCATAGAGGACTTCCCAAGCGAGAGCGCCGAGTTCGATGCAGTGCTCGTCGATGCGCCTTGTTCGGGTCTGGGCACCGCCCGCGAACATCCCGAAATTCGTTGGCGGCGAAGCCCGCAAGACATAGACGACATCAGCGTACGACAGCGCTCGGTGTTAGCCGCCGGCGCTGCTCACGTCGCTCCCGGCGGGGTGCTGGTTTACGCTACCTGCACCCTGCTCGAACAGGAGAACGATCAAGTAGTCAACGACTTTCTCGCCGACAACCCGATGTTTGCCGAAGATCATTCGTTACCGCCCGCGCTCGGGGCGGGCGCCGAGCTATGCCAACGCGGACGGCTGAGGACCTTTCCGCACCGCCACGACATGGCTGGATTCTTCGCGGCAAGGATGCGGCGGAGCGCCGATTGAGCCGCGCTTGCACCCCGCATCAGCGGTTCGTATAAGCACTCCTCATGCCCTTGATTGCACCCTCTATTCTCGCCGCCGATCTCGGTAATCTCGCCCACGAGGTAAGCGCAGTCGAAGCCGCCGGCGCCGACTGGATCCATATCGACATCATGGATGGGCACTTTGTCCCCAACCTCACCATGGGTCCCGACATCGTTGCGGCGGTGCGTCGAACCACCTCGCTGCCGCTCGATGTTCACCTGATGGTGACCAACCCGCTCGACATCCTCGATGCCTTTGCCAGTGCCGGAGCCGACTACATCAGCCTCCACTGCGAAGCCGTCGACGACCCCGAGGACGCCTGCCGACGCATCGAAGATTTGGGCAAGCAGCCGGGCCTGGTGATCAACCCCGGAACCGCGGTGGAGAAGGTCGCGCCTTTCATATCACGGGCAGCGATGGTGCTGGTGATGAGCGTCAACCCTGGATTTGCTGGTCAGGGCTTCATCGAGGCGGCGCTACCCAAGCTCGAGGCCTTACGCGAGCTGCGTGATCAACAGGCCAGCAAGTGCCTGCTCGAAATCGACGGTGGCATCAAGCCCGGGGGCATCGCCAAGGCCGCGACTGCTGCCGGCGCCGACGTCCTCGGGGCCGGATCGGGAGTCTTCGCCGGCGATAGCTCAGCTGCTGCGCACTCGGCGCGCTATAGCGCCGGGCACAACACAGCAACGCAG
>CAZPPZ010000042.1:0-17126 GCA_964588545.1 uncultured Myxococcales bacterium
GCCGATGCAGCTGCGGTGGCCGCAACCGTAGCAGCTGCAACACTGCGCGCTCCTGGCACGGTCGGCTTGGGCGGCTGTAGCGACGCAGCAGTTCTGCTCGCTGCGCTCGCCGCGGGCCGCGTCTTCGCGGCGGTTGGGGCCCGATTCGCCGCGGCGGCAGCAGCCGGCGCACTCAGCGGAGCCGCGGCTACCGGCCGCGGTGCGGCATGAACCAGCGGCGCGGCGTGGCGAACACCATCACCGGCCGAACGGGCGGATCCGCCGCCATTCCTCTTGTCGTGGCCCTTGGCCTCGACTCGCCGCTTGGCCCCCGCTCCGCGCTTGATAACCAACTTGGGCACCGAAACCGGGTCAGCGGGCAGCGCCGCCTTGGCCGCAATCATGCCACCGACCGCCTCACGACCCTTCGCTGCGGCGGCTTGACCCATATCGGCCGAGTCTCCCGCGGCTAGCTGCACCGGCTCACTGACCGCAACTTCGTCTCCGGTGCCGGTCATGGTGGCCGCAAAGCCCCCAGCGACAGCAATAGCGCCAACCGCCCACAACAGTAGCCGTCTGCGATTGGTTCCCGCCGCCACGCCTGGCGTGACCTGCTGGGCAAAACCTGGTGAGAGCGGCTGATTATCGCCAGCAGCGACATCGCCGCTTAGTGCTTGATCCTGCTCGAACTGCTCGTCGCTAAAGACATAGTTCGTCGACTCCACTTCTTGATCTCTCACAGATGACTCCTCGAGCGCGAAACCCTCGACACCCATGCAGGCTAGATCTACGGTCTCGGCTCCTACCGACTGCTCACCGCGATTCTCAGCATGCTTTAGTGCGGCCTCACAGATCTTGTCGATCTTCGCCGGCAGGCCCTCGGCTCGCTTGACTATCAAGCGCAGTGCATCCTCAGAAAAAAGTCTATCAACGACACCGCCTACTTTCTGGATGCGGTCGGCGATGTACTGAAAGGACTCCTCGGGGCCGATCGGATCCATCCGGCAAACCTGAATGAGATGCTTGAGGATAGAACGGTCGTTGGCGGCATTCATCCGGTCTAGCAGTTCGGGGCGGCCGACCAGAACGACATGCAGCATCGAAGGTTCCGCGGGGTCGTCACCAAAGAGGCGGCCAAGACGTTCGATGGTTTTGGCAGGCAGTTCGTGTGCCTCGTCGAGCACCACCAGGGTGGTTCGCTCGTGCTCGGCGCGCGCCCGCGCCAACGAGACCAGCTTATCGAGCAGCGCCTGTTCATCACCACTGGGCGTTGAAGTACCACCGAGTTGTTCTATTACCTCGGTAAGCAGGTGGCGCAGTCCCGGCCCGGTCGAGGGCAAGAATGCCACCGCCGCAGAGTCCGATAGACGCGCAGAGAAGTTGCGTACGAAGGTAGTCTTGCCAGACCCCTCCTCACCAATCAGCAAGGTTATGCCATGCGGCGCTCTAAGACCCGCGTTGAACTCCGTGGTCAGTGCCGCATGAGCATCGGAAAGGAAAGGTTCCTCCGATGCCGCGGTGCCGCCAAAGGGCTGTTTGTCAAGACCGAAAAAGGAAGGGTCCATCCACTCCTCCTGCTCGCTTTACGAGCCGTCCACCCAACTGCGCATACTACTGCAATAGCCTACCAGGGCTTTCCAGCGTTTCAAAAAAACCAGCTGTTGTCAGGCTTTGCGTGCACAGGCCTCTTGCACAAATGCAGTAAACAAGAGCAGGGCCGGGGTACGTGAACTCTTGAGCTGCAGATCCAGCCCCAGGATAGCCCGGTGGAGACGGCGTAACTCCACAGCCCCAAAGGCCGCCGCCGCCTTGAAGGCATGCCAGGCACGGAATCCGTTGTTTGCATAGCGTAGCCGCAGCTCCTCGGGCAGACCCGGAAAAACCTTGCGGGCAAACTGACCTTGGTCACCAATAGACCGGCCGCCGATACGGTCCAAGTAACGACTAGCCTCATGCAGATTGGCGATATGTGTGGCCAAAGGGGCAAGTACACGCAGTGGAGCCTCCCCCTGGCTGAGCAACCTCTCGAGCGTGGTCACAGCCACAGCCAGCTGTTGGCGACTGATGGCATCGGTCAGATCAAATACCCAGGCCTCGGCGCGATCGGGAAGGTGCTGCTCGACTAAGCTCTGATCTAGCTTGGCCCCTGGTCGGCAGGCCAGACACAGCCGATCAACCGCCTGCACGATCTCTCCCATTTCATGCGAAAGGCGAGACGCGATCAGATTTAGCGTCCGCGCCGCCGGCTTGGGCAGGCCGTTGGCCTCAACCCGTACGGCTACGAAACGGGCGAGGCTGTCCTGGTCGAGACGGCCGTAGCGATCGACTTCGATGCGTAGATCGACGACCCTGCCGTTGTCACGGAACCACTTGAAAATCTTGCTGCGCTTGTCGAGCTTGCTCGCAGTCGCCACCAACGACGACTCCGCCGGCAACCCGTCGTTGAGGAAAGCAAGCAAGCTCTCGATGCTTGATTTCGACTCAGTGCTGAGCCCTCGCAGCCACACACAGCGCCCGCGGCTGAACATGCCCACCTGCGAGAGACTCTCGATGGCAGCTTCAAGCGGGTCGTCGGGCAGTCTGATTATGTCGAGATCGAGCTGAGCGTCACCATCCGCCAGTAGTTTGCCTATAGCCGCCCGCGCCTCGGGTTCGGCCACCAACGGATCGCCAAGAATGAGTGCCACCCGCGGATCAGCGATGTCAGCCTGCCGCACGCGACCTCCGGACCACCACCCACTGACCTTCGCCGCTGGCTAGCAGACGCCCTCTGTGGTCTCGCAGCTCTGCCGCCACGGTTACCTTGGGCCCCTCAGCACGCACGATGCTGGCGTGCACGCTTACCTCTGCCCCAATACGCACCGGGCGTCGGTAGTCGATGCACAACCCAGCGGTCACACCATACTCCCCGTGCAGATGCAGCATCGCCCAACCCATGGATTCATCGAGTAGCGTGGCAACAATGCCACCATGGGCAAAGTCGCGGTAGCCCGCGTGGTGTTTGGCCAAAACCATTGTTGCCACGACACTTTCGCCCTCTCGCACGAAGGCCAGGCCAAGACCGCTGGCATTGTCGGGACCGCAACCGAAGCAGCCGCGAAAATCCCCCTCGCTGTTGGCTAGTATGCTTGACATGCCAAGCTGCTTAGCTAGCACCGCAGCGCAGCTGTTCAAACCGGGGTGCCCCGAGCTACCATCGGCGGGTCTCACCAACAGCGAACACCCAGTCTCGCTCTGGGCCCCGCTGTGCCGCGCGCGAAGCCGCTGCAAAGCGTCGTGGTGGTTCATCCAAAGCTTCGTCGGTCAGATCGAAGGTGCCAAAATGAATGGCGAGGCTGCGTTTAGCCGACAGCGCCTCTAACGCCGCAACCGCCTCTTCCGGGTTGAGATGTACCGGCTGCATCATTTCTACAGGCTCGTAGGCGCCGATCGGCACCGCGGCAAGATCGATCGGCCCCAGGCGCCGAGCAATCTCGGCAAAGCCTTCGAAGAACCCGGTGTCACCCGCAAAGTAGAAGCGACGCTGCTCGCCGCTTACCACCCAGCCGCTCCACAGAGCCTCATTGGCATCGCTGAGTCCGCGTCTGCTCCAATGGCGCGCGGGAACACAGTGGACGCGAACGCCAGCTATCTCCAGCGACTGCCACCAGTCGAGTTCGCTTACCGGTTCAATTCCATGGCTGCGGAGCAGCTCCGCGTTGCCCAGCGGAACCACAAAGCGCGTTCCCCGGCGTGCCAGCGCGGCCAAGGTGCCGATGTCCATGTGGTCGTAGTGGTTGTGAGAGATCACGACAAAGTCTAGCGGCGGTAGGTCTGCGAGCGCCAAGCCCGGCGCGACATAACGGCGTGGACCCACCGGAAGCGGACTGGCCGTATCCGACCAAGTTGGATCGGTCAGGAACGACACCCCGCTCATCTGCACCAGCACGCTCGAGTGGCCTACCCAGGTTAGTGTCGCCACGTCCGACCCGGCGCTGCGGCGCAGGAAGCCACCGTCGTTGGTCACCCGAGGCGCCGCTACACCATTGTTGCCAAGCAGCGTCGACGCGACTCGCCGGGCAAAAAATGGCAGAGCGACGCTCCAAGCCGGGTTGCGATGAGCGCCGATACCGGGGTTGATGAAGCCGTGCCCCTGGTGATGGTTGGAGTGAGGTATTGCCACCGGTCTCGAGTCGCGTATCAGCCCGCCCCAGCCACTGGCGCCTAGAGCAGCCACAAGCACGCCCGCAATGATTAGTATGGTCTTTCTCACGGCAACCTGGGGGCCAGGGCCTCTGCTATACCCCAGGCGCTCGGCAGGCTCGATCGCCGCAACGGGTCTGGCATCGCGCCGCGGAACGTGTTTCAATCTGCGCCGTGGAGGAGCGCGCACGCAGGATTGTACGCACCGCGGTCGAACTTGCTGAAAAGGGCGGGTTCGAGGCCGTTCGCCTTCGCGACGTGGCCTCCTGCTCTGGAGTAGCCCTGGGAACCCTCTACCGGCATTTCCGCAGCAAGGAAGATCTAATGGTTGCCGCCCTTGCCGAGGAAGTGGACCAACTCGGAGAACGCATGCACAGCCACCCGGCTGAGGCTACGCAGCCGGTAGAACGGGTGCTGTTTTTCTTCTCGACCGCGACCCACGGAATCTGCCGAAGACCGATGCTGGCCCGCGCCACGCTGCGCGCGCTGGGCTCAGGTCAGCCCGAGCTCACGGAGAAAGTCGCCAGTTTTCACGGCTCGCTGACCGGCCTGATCACCACCGCACTGCGTGGTAGCAATGGCGAAGAACTCAGCAGCGGCGTAGAAGCCGAGACTGTTGCGACGGTACTTCACGAGGTATGGTTCGCGGCACTGGTACAGTGGGCGGCGGGCCTGCACGATCAAGAGGCGGTCATCGACCACGTCCGTACGGCAGCCGCACTAATACTCGAACGCTAGGCTACGACGCAGCTTCAGGCGCGTACTCACCATCATGACCATTGGCGCCGCTGTGCTCCGCGGCGGCCGGCCTGATACCGCTAGCCTCGACCAGTTCGCTAAACGAGCGGTCCATGGCCACCACGAAATCATGCAGATCGGGGACCAAGTCCCAGTCGGCATTAAAGCCCCAACACAAACGACCGTCGTAACTAAACAGCGCTACCCCCAAAGCCTGGTTGACGAACAGCGGAACCAAGGGAAAGGCCGCCAACAGCTTGGCACCGAGCAGGTAGAGCGGAAGTTGCGGACCCGGCACATTGGTAACGATCATGTTATAGGCTCGGGCACGAGTAGCCACTCGTGCTCCAAGCGAGAGCAACGTCGGTAGTGTCCATTCACTGACTGCGGTGAGAACTTCCGCACCCAGAGCCTGGTTGGTATCCTTGACGTGCGCGGTGGTCTCAGCGATGGCTGAGACACGGCGTGGTGCATCACGCTCGGCGATCGGCAGTCGACAAATCATCCCCGAGACTTGGTTGCCGAGCCGCCCGCGGTCGGATTCGGGGCGGACGCTCACCGGACAGAAGGCCCGGAAATCCATCCTTTCTTGCTGCTTGAAGGATATGCCGCGCAGTTCGAGGAAGCGCCCTACCGCACCCGCCACCGTGGCCAAAACCACATCGTTGACGGTGCCACCTACCGAGTTCTTGATAGCCTTGACGTCAGCCAAATCGAAGGTGGCCCAGTCGAAGCGTCGGTGCGCACCGACGTTGCGATTGAAGGGGGTGTCGGAAGCACCACGAACCCCCATGCCCATGGTCTGGCGCAGGCCGTCGATGCCCTCGCCTATCTGTGAACACAGCTGCGCCGGATTTTGCGCTGCGTAGCCGAGGCCCCTGAGCATCGCCAGTGGCAGCGTCGCACGGCGGAGCAGTTCATCGCGAACCAACTCCAAACTACTCGGTACCGGTTCCGGGTTCCAAGCGGGAGTGTCGTGCAGGGTGGTCTCTGCTGTCAGGCTGAGCAGTACCGTCATCAGGTCGACCCCGGATACACCGTCTATCATACAGTGGTGGGTCTTGGTTATCATCGCGCAGCGACCGTCGCGCAGACCTTCGATCATCCACACTTCCCACAGCGGTTTACCACGGTCTAGCTTCTGCGACATGATACGTGCGGCAAGCCGTTTTAGCTGGCGGATATCTCCGGGCTTGGGTAGGCAAGTATGACGCACGTGATAGTGCATGTTGACGCGGTCATCATCGACCCAAACCGGGTGGTTTTCGATAGGGATAAAAGCCAAACGTTGACGGTAGCGCGGTATCAGATGTAAGCGCGAGCCGATATAGTTGCGTATCCGCTCGATATCGAGGCCGCCATCCGCGCCGCGTAGCGGCTCTCCCTCGAGGATCATCACCGCGGCGACGTGCATGTGGGTGTTGTGCTTTTCCATGTCGATGAAAAAGCGATCGAGAATACTCAGTCTTTCGTATCTAGCCATGGCACCTACCCCGCTGTTCTAGCGCAATTTAACCCATCGTGTAAATAGCTCGTTGGTCGGGCTGTCGATGAGGGGCGGGCCTCTCATTGTATCAAGCCGGCGCGCCTGCCGGCCGCCAGCGCCTCGATGGCGTCAATGCGAACAATGGTCTCGCGAATTTCCGCGGCAAAACCGCAGCGGCGCTCCGCTAGATCTTCATCAGGCTCGCTGAGGCCACGGTTGCGCGCCAACCGCAGCGCGGTCGCGAAGAACACCTTTGACACCGATTCAGCGTTACATATGCGCTTTTGCAGCTGATACTGCCTTCCCAACGCCAAACACTGGGCGAGAAACCCCTGCTCGTCAACCTCGGCCTCGGCCTCTGCGGCCAGCGCATCCGAGACCACGCGGTAGGCCTCGAGGAAGGGGCGCAGTATCAAGTGAGCCGTGAAGGGCTTGAAGCGCGTCAGCAGGTTGCGGACTTCGTCGCGCCCAGAGGCCAGAGCGGCAGCCCACTCAGGATCCACGCGCTCGAGCTCCGATTCGATTTCGCCGTGGAACTCTTCCTTGTCGGCAAAGAAGAACTCGAACTTGAGCAAGTCGCGCAAGGCCAAGGTCTCGGCCCAGAATTCGGCTTCCGGGTCATTAACCTCAGCCGCGCTGGCACGTAGCAGCGCCAACTCGGCGATCGCACCATTAACAAAGAAATGAATTATCGAGTTGCGGTAAAATGCCGCGGCCAGGTGCTGCTCAGCCTTGATTGCGTAAACCGGCTGTGGCCCTTCTGCAAAAGAGGCCACCACGCCATTTTCGATGAGCGCATCGAGCGCTCTGCGCACCCCGCTGGCATCACCAATACCGATGGTTTCGGTACTCGGCAAACACCGCGCGGCGACGTAAGCGGCAAAGGGATCCACCGCCTCCACGGTTTCTTCTAGTGTCAGCGCACGGTCGCCAGCGCCAAGCAGAGCCATGGTAACCAGCGAAGTCGGAGTGATCGGGGTAACCCGGTTGATACGCACCGAGACCTCGAAGGCCAGCTTACGCAGCTCGATACTTCGTTCATCGGCGTTGGCTTCGGCATCGGGATCAGGAGGCCCCATGGTTTGGCGCAACGAAACCGGTTCTCCGAAGCGAATGTAAATTCCTCCATAACGCCGGCGCAGCATCCGAATCATACGCAAGAACCAACGCAGGCCCTCACGTTCCTTGGCCCCGCCGCGTTGCTCGGTGACGTAAGATCCGACGTCTTGAATCTGGTCGTAGGCGATAGACACCGGTAGCAGATATACATCTTCGCTACAGCCACGGCGGTAAGCATCGACCACGTAGGCAAGCATGCCAAAACGCGGCGGCAGCAGCTTGCCCGAACGCGAACGCCCACCCTCTATGTACCACTCCAGGGGGAAGCGCTTCTCGATGAGGTAGTCTACGTAGTGCGACAAGACGAACTTGTAGACGGGGTTGTCCTTGAAGGTTCGACGGATGAAGAACACACCGCTGCGGCGCAAGACCGGACCAATTGGCAAGAAGTTCATGTTTATCCCGCCGGCGGTGTGATTGGGCGGGTGGCCGTTCTCGTAGAGCGCGTACTGCAGAACCAGATGGTCGAGATTCGACTTATGACTGGGTAGAAATACCACCGGCGAACGCTGGGCTAAGCGGTATATTTCCTCGAGCTGACCGCGGTCGTAGTGCAACTGGTCGCCGTAGCCACGGGTGTACAAGGTGCGGCAGAGCTGCGCCGTGAGGTCGATGACATAGGGGCTGTGGGTTGCCGCAATTTCCTGCAAATACTCACCGGCCTGATGAACGACCTTCGCGCCCTCCTTGCCCAATTCCCAGGCCAAGCGTGCCAACCCACCCTGGAACGCCGGCCTCTCGAGGATGCTCTGGGCAACAAAACGCGGCACTTTGTAACGCATGCCTCGCAGCCGCCGTTCGGCCCTCTCCAACGCCAACGCTGCCTGTCTGGCAACGTAGTCCGGAAGCCCGTGGGTCTCGCCCTGAGCGGCGCCTCCGGCCTTGCGCCAACGGTCGCGGAGCTCTGACAGAGCTGCCGGCTCGCCCACCACCACGCGGCAGCGGTGCGGGGCGCGGCGCTTGATCCACCACTGCCTCAGCCTGCCGGGATCATAAGGGTCACCCAGAATGAGTAGACTGGTAAGTCGAGGATGCCGGCCCGCATGCCGGTCGGGGGCAAGCCAGGCAACTCGCAGCGGCGCGAGCATCGGGTTGTCACCACAGGCCAGGCTGGCTTCGAGTCGGCGGTCGAGCTTAGCGCGACGCCGCGGTCGCCGTGAGGCCGGTAACGAAATCTGCTCTACCGCCAGCTGCTCGGTCTGCTCCGGGCGATGGCGGTCTATCCAGCGCTCGAGTTCGCGTCTTTCCAGGCTGCTGGACGCATCGAGCAAGAACACCACCCGCGGACCCGACGACTGCGGCCAGCCCTGCTCAGGGGCCGCGCTTCGTTCCTCGGCATCGCCGTCGGCCTGCAACGGCGAGCTACCCCCCATAGGCTCCGTTCCTTGTCCGCTAGCCATTGTCCAAAATCCTTCCTAACTACACCGGACAGCACTCTAGCAGGGCTGCCATGCTAACCACCAGCCCGGGGTTCTTCCCATCCATGCCGAGGCGTGCTTTGCTTGTAGCGAAGCCGCCCGGACACGACCATGTCGCTCTACAGTAGCCTCACCCGTGAGATCGAAGATAGCCCTGACGGGCCGCAGATCGGTGCCTTCTTCGACCTCGATCGGACCATCATTGCCGGTTTCTCGGCGCTGGTCTTCATTGGCAATTGGATTCTCAGCGGTCGCATGACCCCATCCGGGTTTATGCGCACGCTCAGCGCCTCGCTCAAGTATGAACTCGGTCGCCTTGGCTTCTCGGCGATGGTGGGCGAAACCGCGGGGCTTCTTCAAGGTTTCTCCGAGCTCGAGTACGAGCGAATCGGCGAACGCATTTTTTCGAACTGGCTCGCGGCCGACATCTACCCGGAAGCACGCGCGCTGATTCGCGCCCACCAGCGTAAGGGACACACACTGGCGGTGATATCGTCGGCCACCCGCTATCAGGTTGATCCGGTGGCCGACGACCTCGGCATAGAACACGTGCTCTGTACCGGACTCGAAGTAGTCGACGGAAAGTTTAGCGGACAAGTGGTGCACCCTACCTGTTTCCGCGAAGGTAAAGCCTCGGCCGCGGTGGACTTTTCACAGCGCCACGGCATCGAACTCGACGATAGTTTCTTTTACACCGATAGCTGCGACGACCTTGCACTGCTCCGCCTGGTCGGCCGCCCACGACCGGTAAATCCCGACAGACGTTTGGCCGCGATTGCCGCCAAACGCGGTTGGCCGGCGCGCAACTTTGTGAGCCGCGGGCGTCCACGCATAGCGGACATCGCACGTACGGCGCTTACGCTGGCTGCTCTGGGGCCGTCATTCGGACTGGGCATTCCTGCGGCCTATCTGGACCGCGACTGGCGCAGAGCGGTCAACCTCGGCGCCACGACCTGGGGCGAACTGGGTACCGCACTGGCTGGCATCAATGTACACGTACGCGGGGAAGAACACCTGTGGTCGCGGCGTCCAGCGGTGTTCATCTTCAATCACCAAAGCGCCATCGACGTTCTGCTGCTGTGCAAGCTACTGCGCAGGGATTTTATCGGCATCACCAAAATGGAGGTACGCAGCTACCCACTACTCGGCCCACTGTTCGCCGCGGTGGGCACCGTCTTCATCGATCGCTTTACGCCGGGCCAGGCCTCGACCGGGCTGCAGCCCGCGGTAGAGGCTCTCGCGGATGGCCTCTCGGTGGCAATCGCGCCGGAGGGCACACGCAGTCCCTCGCTCAGCCCCGGGCCGTTCAAGAAGGGGGCCTTTCGCCTGGCCATGGAGGCGGGCGTCTGCATAGTCCCCATCATCTTCCGCAATGCCCTTGATGCCCTACCCAAGCACGGTGTAGTCGTGCGCCCAGCCACCATAGAAGCGGTGGTACTTCCTCCTATCGACACCCGCGGGTGGACACTAGATACCCTCGATCGACATATCCGCGATGTCCATGCGCTCTACGAGCAAACTCTCGAGGGCGAATGACGCGGTTGCGCGCAGTCATTTTCGACCTTGATGGCACGCTGATCGACAGTCTGGCCGATCTTGCGGCATCGATGAATGCAGTGCTCGCGGCCGAGGGTCTACCCGGTCATCAAACCTCCAGCTACAAGCTTTTCATCGGTGACGGTGTGGCCAACCTGGTTAGGCGAGCGCTTGCGCAACCCACCAGCGACCCGCAAACACTGGAGCGCTGTTTGAAAGCCATGCGCTGCGAGTACGCCAAGCGTTACCTCGATACCACCCGGCTCTACGACGGCATCGCTGCGCTGCTCGACACGCTGAGTAGCTCTGGAGTGCCGATGAACGTGCTCTCCAACAAGCCTCAGCACATGACCTGCCGTTTGGTAGAGGAGCTGCTCGCCTCATGGAGCTTCGTCCAGGTTCTCGGAGCGGCCCCCGAGTATCCGCGCAAACCCGACCCCAGAGCTGCACTGGCCATCGCCAAGACGATCGCGGTAGAGCCGAGCGAGGTTCTCTACCTCGGCGATACCGGTACTGACATGGCCACAGCCACGGCGGCGGGTATGTACGCCGTGGGTGCCACCTGGGGCTTTAGAGAATCACAAGAACTACTGGCGGCGGGAGCCGACAAACTCGTGCAACACCCGAGCGAGGTAGAATCAATTCTGCAGGCTAGTCAACCGGATTAGCGGCAAATAGTCTGCTACGGGCGCTGTCCGACTGCGCCCGCTGCGCGGCCGACAGCCGCTGGGCCAAGGCATCGCGACGACGTAGCGCTGATTGATCGCCGCCTTCGGCGGCCAGAGCGAACCAAGCGTGGGCCATCACCGGATCACGTTGTACGCCGAGCCCGTGATCGAAGATCTCGCCAAGCCTGGTCTGCGCCTTTGCCGAACCTTGGGCCGCTGCTTGTTGGTACCAATGCGCCGCACGCTCGTAGCTATGTGCGACCCCCTCACCAAAGAAATACATCGTCGCTAAGGTCAACTGAGACTCAAGCGACCCATGTTGAGCGGCCTTGCGGTACCAGGCCAGGGCCTGCTCGTCGCTGCGTTCGGCACCCAATCCCGACTTGTAGATGGCGGCTAGATTACGCTCGGCATCGATCTGGCCCTGAGCCGCGGCACGCAACAACCAGCGGAGGATCTCGCCGTAGTCGGGCTCTCCGTTAGGGTCCTGCATCAGTAGATTCGCCAGGTTGTACTGCGCAACACCGAGATCCTGCTCGGCTGCCAAGCGGAACCACTGTACGGCGCGCGCACGATCGACCTCGACGCCCTCCCCCCGCGCATACATCAAGCCCAGTTCCTGCTGCGCCTGAGCAAATCCTTGCTGGGCCGCGGAACGCAGTAGCGCCACGGCCTCCACCGTGTCACTGTCCACTCCCAGGCCTTTGGCCAGCATGTAACCCAGAGTGTACTGAGCCTGGGCGTCACCCTGGATAGCTGCCCGACGGTACCAACGTGCGGCTTGAGCATCGTCAGCGCTGACACCGAGGCCGCGCGCATAGGCAACGCCCAAGTCGAACTGTGCGCGGGCGTGACCCGACTCAGCCGCCTTGCGCAACCAAGCCAGACCTCGTGACTGATCGGCTTCGACACCACTGCCGTCGAAATACAGAAGGCCGGTAGTATAGGCCGCGTCGGCCTCACCGAGGTTTGCCGCCATCTCGAACCACTTGAGTGCTTCACCTGGTTCGCGCGCGAAACCCACGCCCTGATAATACATCAGGCCTAGATTGTAGGCCGCGGTGGCGTTGCCCTGCAGGGCGGCCTTGCGGTACCAACTGGCTGCAGTGGCGGTGTCTTTGTCTACACCTTGGCCGGTTGCGTAGAGCGTGCCGAGATAGGTCTGGGCGTCGCCGTCGCCCTGCGAGGCCGCGCGTAGTAGCCAGCGCAAGGCCAAATTGCTGTCACGAGTCAGACCACTGCCAGTCTCACGCATGACTCCGAGTTGATACTGCGCGTTTGCGTCGCCCTGGGTCGCGAGACGCTGGATCTCGACGATCTCGCTCTCGGCCCGGGCCCGTTCGGCCAACGGCCCGAGACAAACGAGAAACACTGCCAGGACAATAGAGATTCGTTTCACAGCCGCACCCTCACCTCAACGCGCAAATTATAGCCTTGATGGAGCCGCGGGGGAAAACCCGGCGAGCGCGCAGCGCACTACCAGTGCTCTAGCCCGCATTATTCAGTGCGCCTCTGCTGCGAGCCACAAACGCCTGCCATCTCGGGCCGTGCTCGCTCTTCAGCCCTCGACGTACTGTTAGTACGCCTGCGGGCATCATCGCTGCGCTTGGCCCGATCTGACAAGCGTTTGCGGCTCTCGCCACGAGGCTTCGTGAACAATGCCGGCTAGCGAGCCGCCGCTGGAGGAAATGCACACATTCGCCGCAGAACCCGCTCGGTGATGGCTCGACGCTGATGGTCGCGACATCGCCTCCCGCATGCTAGGGCTAGTGCGGCGTGGCAAACGATTGCTGACGTGAGGCTTAAGATGACACTGCGTACATCACTAAGATGGCTGCTATCACTGGCGTTCACGGCTGCCGGAGTGCTGCACTTCACCAGACCAGAACTATACCTGGCGATCATGCCGCCCTACCTCCCCGCGCCGCTCGAGCTGGTCTACATCAGCGGCGTTGCCGAGATTGCCGGCGGCGTTGGCGTAGCCTTCCCAGCGCTACGCCGCGTGGCAGGTTACGGCCTGGTTGCCCTTCTCATCGCGGTTTTTCCGGCCAACCTTCATATGGCCGTCAATGGTATCTCCTTTCCGGGCACCGAGGCCTCGCCGCTGTTGCTGTGGTTGCGGCTGCCGCTCCAAGCCTTGCTCATCGCCTGGACACTGTGGGTGACGCGCGAGGATGAGACTTGAAGGCTGCTCCTTGCTTTGCCGCTGTGGCCTGCAGTGCGGTGATCGTCGCCACTGGCTGTGCTAGCTCGCCACTGGGTCGCAGACAGCTGATCCTGATGCCCGATTCGCAGATGGCCGAAATGGGGGTCGCTGCGTTCAACGAGTTCAAGACCAACAAGCAGCGCTCCTCCGACCAGCAGGCCTCGGCCTACGTAGACTGCGTCGCCAACGCGGTGATCTCGGCCTTGCCCGAGGCGCACAAGCACCGAGGCTGGGAAGTGGTGCTGTTTGCCGACGACAGCGCCAATGCTTTTGCCCTGCCCGGCGCCAAGATCGGGGTGAACACGGGGCTGCTCGAGGTCGCCCACGATCCAGCCCAACTGGCCGCCGTCATCGGCCACGAACTCGCCCACGTGCTGGCCAAACACGCCAACGAGCGCATGTCCACCGCGACTCTAGCCGAGTTGGGAATGGCCGCCATCGACGCTTCCTCAACGCTGTCACCGGCTGCCATGAGTATGCTCGGCCTCGGTGCCCAGGTGGGTATACTGCTGCCATACAGCCGGGCGCATGAGAGCGAAGCCGATCTAATTGGTATTGACCTCATGGCCCGTGCCGGCTTCGACCCGGCCGCGTCGATCGAGCTGTGGCGCAACATGGCTGCGGATCGTAATGGCGCAGCAACTGCGGCGCTGCTCTCTACCCACCCCTCCGATCAGACCCGCATTCGCCGCCTTAGTCGGCGTCTGCCCGCTGCGCGCCGCCTCTATGAGAGCGCGCTTGCGGTCGGGCGGCGGCCGATATGTAAGGTGGTAAAGACCACGCGGGCGAGATGAGCCGCGCGGTAGCTAGCAATATCGAGGGAATGAACCGATGAACCGATTGATCGACTGGTTAGGAGCCCGCTTGGTCCAGCGTCCCTGGTGGATGAACGCCTTGATGCTGATGTGCGCCTTTATGGCTTTCGTCTATGTGCCCTGGGATTTTTTCTTCAAGCCGGTGGCCGTAGACCAGGAAGCGTGGTTCGGTATGCTGCTCCATGGCTGGGCCGCCAAGCTTACCGAACCCCTGCACTTTTTTATATACGCAGCCGGTGCTTATGGCTTTTGGCGCAGGCGCCCGTGGATGTGGCCCTGGGCAGCGGCCTACTCGGCATCGGTGACTATCGGCATGTTCCTCTGGCCGCTAGCCTACGTTGGAGGCTTCGGTGGTTTCGTCGTCGGTCTGCTCTCGCTGCTGCCGTTTGGCGCACTCACCCTGGCGCTATGGGAATCGGCCGATCACTTTTCCCGGCCTGAGCTACGCCTGCGTGAGCGCTATGGTGATTGGGCGCTGATAACCGGGGCCTCTTCGGGCATCGGCGCGGAGTTTGCCCGTGCCTTGGCGCGAGAGGGCATTAATTGCGTTCTGAGTGCCCGGCGTACCGAGCGACTCGAGAGCCTGGCTGGAGAACTTCAGCAAAACTGGAATGTTGATACCCGCGTAGTATCGGCCGACTTGACCACCAGACGCGGCCCCGACCAGATTGCCAAGGCGGTAAAAGATCTCGATGTTGGCATCCTCGTCAACAATGCCGGCTTCGGCATGGCCGGCCGCCTCAGCAAGCAGGACCCCGCGCGACTGCGGCAGATGATCGATGTCAACTGCACCGCACCGGTGGCGCTGACCAGCCTGCTGCTGCCGGCGATGATAGAACGCAAGCGAGGAGCCATCATAATCGTCGGCTCGGTTGCTGGACGCCAGGCCTTGCCCTTGTTGTCGGTATACTCTGCGAGCAAGGGTTTCGACCTACTCTTTGGCGAGTCGCTGGCGATAGAACTGCTCGATGACAACATCGATGTCACCGTCTTGCAGCCAGGCCCGGTCGCAACCGAGTTCGAGCAGGTTGCTGGCGAGCAGCGCAGCGACGCTCGTGCGGACGAAGCACCGGAAGAATCGGTGGTCTATGCGCTCGAAGCGCTCGGCCAGCGCTTCTCGGTGGTCTCGGGCGGTTGGTACAACTGGTTTCGCGCGAACATCAACCGTTTACTGCCGCGTTCGGTGCTTGCCTTTCTCGCCCAGGATGTCACCGAGAAGCAGACACCTACAGAGATGCGTTAGCGGCCTTGAAGTTCTCGCGTGCCGCCATACAATTGATTCTTCTGTGTTGAGGATGAAACAGCGCTCAACGCTGCGTCCTAACGCGGGTTATTCATGAACATTCTGCTACGAGCACCAATCACGCACCATTCCGGGCTGTACTCGCTCTTCGCTCGACGACGTACTGTTAGTACGCCTTACTCGCTCTTCACTGCGTTCAGCCCGCAATGGCACGTGCTTGGCACTCTCGCGACGAATGTTCATGAATAACCCGCGCTAACGAGTACGATTTCAGTTCGAGCACGGAGTTCCTTGCTACGCGGGGAGCCTCCCGTTTATGGAAGGGTCATGATTATGAGCGAGCAAACAGCACCACCCAATCGCCAGGTCCAAGAAGCATCGGAGTTCGTCTACCGGCTTCGCGAGGAAATCGCCAAGGTCATAGTCGGACAGCGCTACGTCGTTGACCGGCTGATCATCGGCCTGCTGACTAACGGCCACGTGCTCCTCGAGGGAGTTCCGGGGCTGGCAAAGACCCTGGCGGTAAAGACTCTCGCGCAAACCATCAATGCCAGTTTCCACCGTATTCAGTTCACCCCCGACCTGCTCCCCGCAGACTTGATTGGCACGCTGATATACCGCCCCAATGACGGTGAGTTCGTTGCCAAGCGCGGGCCGATTTTTGCTAACGTTGTGCTGGCTGACGAGATAAACCGCGCCCCGGCTAAGGTACAAAGTGCGCTTCTCGAGGCGATGCAGGAACAGCAGGTAACCATCGGCGACGAAACTTTCGCTCTTCCCGAACCGTTTCTGGTCCTGGCTACGCAAAACCCCATCGAGCAAGAGGGGACATACCCCTTGCCCGAGGCTCAGGTTGACCGTTTCATGCTCAAACTGTGGGTAGACTACCCTAGTCGAGATGAAGAACGGCAGATTCTCGACCGAATGGCGGCCACTTCGGCGACCGCCTCGGCGCAAGCGGTGGTCAGCTTGGACGACATCATCGAAGCTCGCGGCCTGGTCGACTCGGTTTACATGGACGACAAGGTCAAGGAATACATCATCGACGTCGTCACTGCGACACGCGACCCCCAGGCTTTCGAACTCGACCTGGCCGCCTACATTCAATACGGGGCCTCACCGCGTGCAACCTTGGCACTCACGCTTGCCGCCAAAGGGCACGCCTTCATCTCGGGTCGTGGTTATGTCACACCGCAGGACGTCAAATTGGTGGGCGCCGACGTACTACGTCACCGCATCATGATTTCATACGAGGCTGAAGCCGAAGAGCTAACCTCCGATGCTTTGGTTGAGCGAATTTTCGATGGGGTTCCCGTACCGTAATCGGGCCAGTACCAACACGACAGTCACGACATGCTCAGTCACGAACAGCTCAAAGCGGTACGCAAGATACAGATCCGCACTCGGCACTTGGTCTCCGACGTGTTCGCCGGACAGTACCACAGCGCCTTCAAAGGCCAGGGAATGGAGTTCGCCGAAGTCCGCGCCTACCTTCCAGGAGACGACGTCAGGACCATCGACTGGAATGTAACTGCGCGCACCGGCACCCCGCACGTCAAACGCTTCACCGAAGAACGCGAACTGACGGTGATGCTATTGGTCGACGCCAGCGCATCGACGCGCTTTGGCTCGGTTGGCCGCTTCAAGCAAGAGCTAGCCGCCGAGGTGGGGGCGCTGTTCGCCTTTTCGGCGATTACTAACAACGACAAAGTCGGTCTGATTATCTTCAGCGACGA
>CAZPPZ010000043.1:0-12832 GCA_964588545.1 uncultured Myxococcales bacterium
ACCAAGACTTCTTTCGCCGGGGGCCATTCGATGGCGATGGCGCGCTAGGACACGGGACACCACAGCCCTTAGCTCTGGGACATCTGAACAAAGGCCTGCACACCCTCACCGTCGCGAAACGCGAGATCCTGCCTATCGCTCCTCGCCTCGACGTACTGTGCTTCTCTCGCGATCCGGACCATCTGCCAAGTGACGACGAGGCCTGCGCAGTGCTCGACGGCTGCCAACCCTAGTGGCACTGCCCGCTGGTCGCCACGCCAGTCAACCAAGCCTCGAGAATCCGGCCAACCTCCTCGGGGGCCTCCTGCTGCACCCAATGAGACACACCAGGCAGAGTGTGTAGAGTCAAGTTACTCGCCAGCTCATCCATCCCGCTGGTCAGCTCGAGCTCGAGCGCTAGGTCCTGCTCCCCCCAGATCATCAGAACCGGAAGATCGAGCAGCGGCAGCGTTTCGGCGTCGACAAACATGCGGGTATTGGCCCGGTACCAGTCGATCATCGCGGTAAGCGCACCAGGCCGTGACGCGTTATCTCGGTAGACATCGAGTACCGATTCGGGAAAACGACGCCGATCTACCGCCACGTAGCTAATCATCTGGGCAACGCCCCTAGCCCGGCCGAGCCCGAGCAGAAACTCGGGCAGCCACGGCAGCAAGAAATATGGGACGTAGAGAGAGCGCATCCGCTGCTTCCACGAGGTCTGCAGCGCGCGTTTGGCGCGGGCCGGGTGTGGCGCGTTCAGTATGACCAGCCGCGTAAGCGGCCGGATCTTGCGCAGTGCAGTGTACCAGGCGACAAACCCTCCCCAGTCATGACCGATCAACAGGACCTCGCTGCACGCAGCAGCATCAATTAGATCGCCAACGTCGGCGAGTAGCTTGTCTATGTGGTATGCGCCGCGCTCACGAGGCCGAGTCGTCGCTCCGTAGCCACGCTGGTTGGGCGCCCACACCTTGTAGCCGAGCCGGGCCAGCAGCGGCATCTGGTGACGCCAAGTAAAGGCGTGCTCGGGAAACCCATGAAGCAAGAGTGCCAGCTTATCACTGTGTGGATCTCCGCAGGTATGGACCTCAAAACGGATATCCTTACCAGCTACCCACTCTACCCTAACCTCATCGCCAACACGGCACTGAGCCGGCCCACCACCGCGCACGACCATCATTCCCCCGGCACCATTCCACCTTTAACCTTCGAGATCGTCGTAATACGGAATGACGACCTTATCGCTCCCCTCATCGCCACCACCGGCAAGACCACCGACCATAGCGACCGTCATCGGAGAGATCGCGGCGGGATCGGTCATAACGTTAATGCACGCAGGTCGCCCACTGGCTAACGAGCGTTGGATCGCCCCGGCAATGTCACCTGCTTCGACTACGTACTCGGAGTGACAACCGAAACCAGCGGCGGCCTGTTCGTAGTGCGTCGCAGAAAGATCGGTTACCACGCGCCGGCCTTCCCCATAGAGTAAGTCCTGGCCATGCGCCGACATACCCCACTGTTGGTCGTTGTTGATGATAGTAATTATCGGCAGCTTATGGCGAACCATGGTGTCAAACTCGGCAAAGTTGAGGCCCACCGACCCGTCACCAATCACGCAGACTACAGGATTGTCGGGGTGGGCCACTTTGGCTGCAATGGCGAAGGCCATACCGGTACCCAGACAGCCGAGATACCCATGAGACATCCAGTGTCCGCCACAATGAACCTCGGCGGCCGTCTCCATCCATGCTGAGGTCTCACCACCATCAGCGGTTATGATGGCATCTGTGGGCAATGCAGCCACGATCTCGGAGACCAGCCGGTAGGGGTGAATCGGGGCATCCTCGCGGGCAAGAGCCTCGGCGAAATACAGGCGGTGCCCCTCGCGCACCGCAGCCACGGTATCGAGCCACTGCCGTCGTTGGGGCCACTCGAGCCGCTCAGCCGCTACACCAAGTGCTCGTAGCGCTTCGCGGCAATCGGCCACGATCGCTAGGTCGACATCGCGATTACGGCCGATTTCTTCGGCTGCGATGTCAATCTGAATGACCTTCGCGGCAACCGGAACCACACCTCCTTGGTGGCCCCCGGTAAACATACCGAAACGTGCGCCAACGACCAATACAAGGTCTGCCTCCACCGACATCATCTGCGCAGCGACAGCGAGATTGGCAAAAGATCGTCCACACAGAGGGTGATCAGCGTCAACCAACCCATGGGCTTTTCCGTTGGAAAATACCGGGGCTTTAATGCTCTCGGCGACACGGAGAAGTTCCGCTGCCGCTCCTGAGTACCAGGCACCACCTCCCGCCAAGATCGCCGGCCTCTCGGCCTGCCGCAACAGCTCAATCGCCTTGTCAATGGCGGTAGCCGCGGGAGCCGGTGCAGCACAAGGGGTGATGCTCCGGGGAAGCCCGACCTTGTCCTCGTCCACCTGTGCGAAGAGCACGTCGATGGGGATTTCCAAGAACACCGGTCCTGGACGGCCAGATCTAGCGGTACGCAAAGCCTGGGCGAGTAGATCGGGGATACGATGGGTATGGGTAACGCGATGCGCCCACTTGGTAACCGGGGTAACCATCGCCACCTGGTCTATACCACCCTGCAGCGGCAGCGTTTCCGCGTCGCGCAGTGGCGCCGCCCCGGCAACGAAGAGCGTTGGAGTACAGTCGAGGTACGCGTTTGCGATCGCGGTAATGCTGTCGGTAAAACCTGGTCCCGCCGTGACTATCGCCACTCCGGTCTCGCCGGTAGTACGTGCCCAGCCGTCAGCGGCGTGTCCAGCTGCCTGTTCGTGACGGGTATCGATCAGGCGGATGTCGCGACGCGACGCGGCCTGGAATATAGCATCAAGATGCCCTCCATGCAGCGTAAAGATCGTCCGCACCCCAGCCTGTTCGAGCACGCGCACGAACATCTCTCCTCCGTCAATAAGGGCCATTAGCTCTCCTTGTTACTACTTGCTGGAGCATTCATTCAGTCGCGCCATGGCTCGACGATGATCTTGGCGTGAACATCGGCATCTGTGAGCTGCTCAAAGGCCGTACTCACTCCAGCAACGCCTACCCGGCCGGTGATAAGCGGCTCTACGTCGATTCGCCCCTCAGCGATACCGGCAAGCGTCGACGAGAACTCTTCGGGGGTATACGCAACGACGAACTGGAGGTTCAGCTCTTTGTTGATGGCAAAAATAGGCTCCAGCTGATCGCGTTCCATGCAAACCCCAACTATGATCACTCGCGCATGCCGCGGCGCGTCCTCGACAATCTGCGCGACCATACCTGGGATACCGACACACTCGAAAATCACACAGGGCCGTGGCTGCGGGCCAAGCCCGAGCATCGTTAGTGGATCGCCAAGATCTACCCCCTCGGGCACAGCTAGATCTTGCCAAGAGTCATACGCAGAGTTGTGGCGGGGATCGACGATGACATCAGCACCCATGGCCTCGGCAATACCACGGCGAAGCGGAGAAAAATCAGCAGCAATAACCGGCCCCACCCCAGATAACTTGAGTGCAGCAATCACCGCCAGTCCGACCGGACCGCAGCCGATCACAACAGCAACCTCGTCGCCGTCGAGCCCCGCCTTGTTAACAGCATGCAGGCCCACAGCCATCGGTTCGGTCAAGGCCGCCCGCTCGCTCGGCAAACCGTTGGGGACTTCGTGGAGCAGCATTTCGCTAAGCAGCATGAGTTCTGCATAACCGCCCGGAAGACGGTTGGAAAAGCCTAGGGTTTCAATACCACCGCCGCTTAGAGTCAGCGGCATCGAACACACCCGCGTGCCCACGGCAAGACTGCGTTGACTGCGCGGGCCATAATCTAGGATCTCGGCACAAAACTCATGGCCCATCACCACGTCGCGGCCCACGTCCATACTGAACATGCCACCGCTGCGGCGGCTGAGCTCGGCCAAGCGCTGCCCTTGGCTCAAGCAGTGTAGGTCGGATCCACAGATTCCACAGGCCAGGGTCTTGACCAACACCTGTCCGCTCTCTGGTCGTGGATCAGGCAAATGGTCAACGATTATCGCTCTCTCCCTCATTACTGCCGCACGCATACAGACACCCCTGAGCGCCGATAATATCCGCAAGATAAGCTAGTACCAGTGCAGCTCGACCCAATGCTCTGGGCGCTTAATCGCCAACGCACAGCTCTAAACAGCGGATTCGCGGCTCCGTTTTGAACAGCGCTGCTCCCTCGATAAGATAGTTACTCTTACTAATTGCCGCGGAGTATTGCCATGCCTAAGAAGCTGAGCCGCCGCGACTTTTTACGTGCCTCAGGGCTCGGTGCCCTGACCCTCACCACCATAACCCTACACTCCTCGCTTGGCTGCCATCCACGTGACGGCCATAGCCCCGACGCTTCAGCCGATATCCCAGGTGGCACTGCTCAAGCTCGAATCTCTTACGGTGACTGGCGCGATGTCTACGCCGACAAGTGGAGTTGGGACCGTATATCCCACTGCAGCCATACCCGAGCCAACTGTCTTTCGGCCTGCGCTTGGAACGTCTACGTAAAGGACGGGGTGGTCTGGCGCGAAGAGCAGGCCGAGGCTTACGATCACGGCGGTCGCGACGGTGCCCCCGACTTCTTTCCCAGAGGATGCCAGAAGGGAGCCTGCTACAGCGAGCAAATGGCCAACCCGGCGCGCCTGCGCTACCCGCTCAAGCGTGTCGGCAAACGGGGTAGTGGAAACTGGAAACGCATCGACTGGGACGAAGCGCTGGACATGACCGCTGACGCAATACTCGACGCGGCCGTAGAGCACGGGCCCGAGAGCGTGATACAAAACCTCGGCAGCAATTTCGACCTTGGTCCGGGATCGGCCGCCGAGATACGTTTCACCAAGGTCATCGGCGCAACCATTCTCGATAGCTTCTCGGGTATCGGCGACATGCCACTAGGCTGCATCCAAACCTGGGGCATGTTTCTCAGTGGAGGAACCGCCGATGACTGGTTCAACTCAGACTACATAATCATCTGGAGCGCCAACCCGATTTACACACGCATCCCCGACATGCACTTCCTCACCGAGACCCGTTACCGCGGTGCCCGGGTGGTGGTAATTGCCCCGGACTACAGCCCGAGTTCGCAGCACGCCGACCTCTGGATCAACCCACGAGTAGAGTCAGACCCGGCGCTCGGCCTGGCGATGGCACAGGTGATCATCGCCGAGGATCTAGTTGATGAAGACTACATCCGGGAACAAACCGACCTGCCCTTCCTGGTACGCAGCAGCGATGGCCGCTTCCTGCGCGAAAGCGACGTCAAGAACGGCGGCCGTGACGACGCTTTTTACGTCTGGGATGAGAAGCATTCACGCCTGGCTCTGGCTCCGGGCTGCCAGGGACGAAAGACCGCGTCGCTCGCACTCAAAGGTCTGGTTCCCGCTCTACGCGGCCATTACAGCGTAACCCTCGCCGACAAGACCAGCGTAGAAGTAGAAACCGTATACGATCGCCTGCAACGAGACCTCAATCGGCGCTACACTCCGGAGCTGGCCGAAGAGATCACGGGTGTGAGCGCAAAGCTCATCCGCACTGTTGCACGCGATACCGCCAAAGCCGGGGCGGCGACCATCTACGCGTCGGTGGGAACCTGCAAACACTACCACTCCGACCTAATGCACCGTGCGATGGCGCTGATCATGGCGCTAACCGGCAATCAGGGACGTGCGGGAGGGGGACTCAGATTCGGGTTTTGGTGGGGGGTGACGGGTTTCGAAAAGTTCTCGCAGATGTTCGACACGCCTTGGTGGCAAGATCTACTCCTGAAGGTGATCGGCCGCCCTGCCGTGCGTGAGGTAGAAGGCATGATCACGGATGTGACGAGCAAAGAGCCCTTCACCCCGCTGCTCCCGTGGCTCTACGTGCACGGTGGATACGCCGAGGCCATGGGCAACTCGAACTACAACGATGCGGAGAACCCGCTGTCGTGCGACAAGGCCATGGAGGCCGCCGTCGAGCGCGGCTGGATGCCCATATACCCCAAGCCTGGCAACGACCCTCAGGTTTTCATCATGAGTTCGACCAACCCTCTTCGACGTTGGCCTGCACCTCAATTGGCGCTCGAGCATTTATGGCCGAAGTTGAAACTAGTGGTCTCAGTAAACATACAAATGTCGACTACCGGACTGCACAGTGACCTGCTGCTGCCAGCCGCAGGATACTACGAAAAGGAAGGAATCAAGTATGCTTGGGGAATGGTCCCCTATCTCGTTCTCGACGACAAAGCCGTAGAGCCTTTGGGCGAATCACGCAACGAATGGTGGATATTCGGGATGCTGACCAAACGGATACAAGATCGAGCCCGTGCACGCGGCCTCAAGCCAGTCGACGATGTTTTTGGCAAGCAGGTCGATCTATCCCAAGCGTTTGACGCTTGGAGCGAGCACGGGACCTACGACCCTGTGGATCAGCGTCCGGCTATGGACTACATTTTCAAGAACTCGGAGATCTGCGAACACACGAGCTGGGATGAAGCTATCAAGCGCGGAGTCATTCCGATCAAGCGCAATGGATTCTACAGCGTGGTCAACAACGCCTGCAGCGATGTCGATCCTGAGCGCGCACTCTACCCCCATGCCTGGCAGGTGGAACAAAAGGAGTCATGGCCGACGCTTACCGGGCGCCAACAGTTCTATCTCGATCACCCTTGGTACATCAACGCCGGCGAAGCCCTGCCGGTACACAAGGATCCCCCCGCGGCGGGAGGAGACTATCCCTTGCGTATGACCGGTGGCCACACCCGCTGGAGCATACACGCGATCTGGCGAAGCAACGACCTGCTGCAGCGGCTACAGCGTGGCGAGCCGGTTATCTATGTAAACGACGGAGATGCCAACGAGCGCGGCTTGGCCGACAACGCGCGTGTACGCGTGTTCAACGATGTCGGATCGTTTGAATGCTTGCTAAAGCCCTCCGCCTCGGTGCAGCGGGGACAGGCGATCATCTATCACGCCTGGGAGCCACACCAGTTCAGCAAGCATGAGGGACAGCAAGCACCGATAGCGTCCCCCTGGAAATCGCTTCACCTGGTAGGTAACTACGGACAGCTGCACTACCGCTACTCTTACGGCGCGCCGAACTTCTCGCCTCGAGGTACGGCCATAGAGATAGAAGCGGCGTAAGCGGCGTCAGAAGCGATAGATCAATCCGACTCCGGCAACCGTGTAGTGAAGTTTTTTTACGTCGTCTAGAGTTACACCACGGATTTTTTCGGTAGAAAGAACCGCCGTAGCTGAAGCGTTAAGGGCCACGTGGTGGGTAAGGTAGAACTCGAATCCACCACCAACCCGACCAGCGAAGGCTTCATCCCTGACTGCCAAACCAACCCCGATGTCATCTTGAGCATCATAGCGAATACCGCCCACCCCGGCCAACACGTAGGGCTGGAACTTGAGCATCGGCAGTATGAACTTGGCGTTAGCAGTTACCACTTGGGCCTCGATATCGAGACCTTTCATACCGTTGACCGAGGCCTCTAGAGCATCTATCCATTCATACCCGAGTTCAAAGGCAAGAATAGGCAAGATTCGATAACCGATGCGGGCATTAAAGCCGTAAGAGTCCTCGATGTTAGCACTTACGCCAACGGCATCCTCGATCTCACTCTCGAACAAAGCGTGGGCGTAGGAACTACCCGCGCCCACGTACCAGCCTGTACGAGAATAACCTTCACCCGCCCGCGCCGACGGTACGGCTGTAAAGAGAGTCACCAGGAGGCCAAGAGCCACGACCGCAGCACACCGCATCACCATAGGAATCTTCATTCCCATAGTTTACACGACATTAGGGGCATGGTTCGAGTGGCACGCAAAAATTCTGCTTAGGCCCGTGCTGCGATACTGCAAGACGCTCGCTCTATGAACTGCTCGGCAAGGCTGGTCCAAGTAAAGTTCTCAACGACGATCTCGCGCAGCCGTAACCGCTCGTTACTGGTCATATCCACCGCGTGCTTGACCAGGCCAGGCAGCTTGGCGCGCAGGTCGCCGAGCAGATCGTCGCGGTCCAGTCTTACTAGGTCCATGGTCTCGGCATCGAGATAACGTGCGGCGGTGTCAGCGACATCGACCAGACCACTAAAGTAAGTAACGGCGCTCAGCACCCCGCAGGCCATACCTTCGATCGCTACCATTCCGAATGCCTCCGGAACGCGGCTGGGTGTCACTATTAGGTCCATAAGGGGCAGAATATTTCGAATTTCCTCATGACCGAGCCTTCCGGTGAAGAACACCTGCGCGTGTGGGTCGGCGACTCTAATACTCTCAAAATACCCGTCGTCTCGGTCGCGATAGTAGCAGCGCGCCGCCTCGAAATGAGCATCCAGAGATAGAACCCTGTCGAGAAGACCACGATTGCCCGACGAAAGTGCGCGGAGCATCAGTTCAAAGTGCTCCCGGTACTTGCCGAACGCTGTAACCGTAAGCGTCGCCTTGGTCCCAGCCGCAAGTAGCTCCGAAAACGCAACGAGGAGATCCTGAAACCCCTTAGGCGGGATGAGCTTGCCCAGAAAGTATATGTTTGCAGCGTCTCGATCGCGCAAACCGGGATTGAAGTCCAGATTCTTCTCCAGGAAGGGCGCCTCGGGAAGCGCGTAGTCGTAGCGTCGTTGTACGCTGGCGGCCAAGGCCGAGATCTCCGCGACATCGCAGTTGTTAGTGGCAAGCTCCAATTCGTCGAACAGCTCCGGCACCAAGCTGTGGCGTCGCTCGACGTGGTCAAGCAACGCCGAAAGGTTATGCCGTGCAGTGTCGTAGTCGGCCATGCAACAAAAGTTTTCCACGTCGACACCACAGGCCAACAGCATCAGACGTTCTGACAGTCCGGGCATGTCGTCGCCGAAGAGGCGTAACACCTCATCGCGCTGATAGCTTGATCCGGCGAACACTCTCGCGGCGCCGCTGAGTCCTTCGATGGCAAGATCATGGAACCTGCGGTCTCGCTTGACGGCGTACTCGATCGCCGAGCCGTGAATATAACTGAAGTACGGTACTTGCAGATTGGCACGGCACACTATTACCGGTGAGCACACGGCGTGATTGGTCAAGATGATGTCTGGGCGAAAGCCAGCAACTACCTTGCGCAGAGCCACTACGTTGCGAGCGATGTAGTCCTCAACCTCAGCGTCACTAAGCGACACGAAAGTCTTGACGGCCTCAAAGCCTTCGTAGTCGTCAAGAACGTAGACGGGCAACAGCCCTCCAATGTCGGGTCGGACTACAGTACAACACCCGTCACGGCCGTCATCCCTGTAGTCTTCGCTCCGAGCGCTAGCCTCTACGACACGGTCAACGAAATCGATCTCTGCGGCACGTGGATCCTGACACATGACCACGACCTCGTGACCCGCCCTGACCAGCGCCCGCGCGAGACAGCTTACGTAGATGTTCGAGCCAGTACCACGCAGCAGATAGCCATGCCAAATTATTACCTTCAACTTCTCAGCCATAATCCAATCTTCCAGTGTAGGCCTTGGCAAGCACGCATCGCGCCACAATCGCCTTGCCAACCACCGGCTGCGACCTAGGAGTCTCGCGACAGACCTCAGCTGAGCGGCAGCACAGAAGTGTCCGCTGTGTACATCGCCGTCCATCCGCAAGGGCAGGAAGCGGCCGATTACTTCCCCATCTAGGCACTGTCGAGGTCACCGAGATGAGCCGGACCATGGCACGTTGGTTGCTTCTTACTATGATGGACTGCCAGCAGTCCTACGGGCTGCTGCGCCTAGGTAGGAAGACAACATAATGTACGAGCATCACTTCAAGCTCTCGGAGAACCCCTTCCTAGGCACCCCCGATCCACGCTTCCACTACAGCAATGATGCCATCCAAGAGGCCTTCGTCTCGCTCACCCAAGGGATCGAGGCGCGCAAGGGCATGCTCCTACTGGTGGGGGAGGCCGGCATCGGCAAGACCACACTGCTGCGTAAGATCATTGATGAGTCCTCGGATAAGACCAAGTTTGTACTCGCGTTCTCCTCAGGCGTGACCTTTGAAGAACTACTTGAGTTCATCTGCATCGACCTTGGTATAGCTACGGATGACCGGCGGCGCCTAACGCTGCTCAGCCGGCTTAACGAATTCCTTCTGCAAACTTCGATGTCTGGAGGAAATGTCATCGTCATGATCGACGATGCCCACCTCCTCGACGATGGCGTACTGGAGCAACTCCGTTTACTCACCAACCTAGAAACCGCAAAAGACAAGCTGCTGCAGATAGTGCTCAGCGGCCAGCCCGGGATTGAGCGCAAGCTGAAAGACAAGAGCCTGCGTCAGGTCCACCAGAGAATCGGCGCTCGTGGATACCTCAAGACCATCCCCCGCGACCAGATTGCCGACTACGTCGGTACACGTATAGGCGCCGCCGGAGGGCAGCTCGAGGAGATATTCGAGCCCAATGATCTCGATCTAGTATGGCGAGCAGCCTGCGGTGTACCGCGCCTGATCAATGCTATCTGCGACACCTCGCTGATGCTGGGTTTTGCCGACAATCAGCACCGCATCGGCCGCAGCTGCATACGCGAAGCGATACAAGAAGTCCGTCTTCATGGCACCGGAGGCGTGCCCAGCCCGAGCCGACGACTCTCGAGACTGCCCGTCACCGCACGTTGGGGGCTAGCCGCGATGGCACCAGTAGCCGTGGTGCTGCTGGCTGGTCTGCTACTCGGCCGTAACCGACCTAGTATCGGCTCACACACCTTGGCCCCGCCGCCAACGACTGCGAGCCCAATCAATCATGCCGCAGCAGGAACTCCGCACAGACTTGCGGGTTCGGCAACAGTTCTCAGCATAGATCTGTCCACTTGCGGCAACGGCAGACTTGACCCCAACGAGCACTGTGACGACGGAAATCGCGAGGCCTGTGACGGCTGCTCAAGCAGCTGCACGCTTGAAGAGCCGCATGTTTGTGGCCGCCTGCAACACCGCAGCCCCTCGGCTCGCAACGGCAACATGATTACCGCCTTCGACATCGATCGCGCGGCCATCGCGTTATGTGGTGATGGGGTGCTCGCCACCGGCATAGAAGAGTGTGACGATGGCAACGATGTCGACACCGATGCCTGCCCAACGACCTGCAAAGTGGCTCGCTGTGGGGATGGCATAGTTGAGCACGGTGTCGAACTGTGCGACGACGGCAACGACGTTGACAGCGATGCGTGCCTCAGGGGCTGTGTTCCCGCTGCCTGCGGAGACGGCCAGGTGTGGGAGGGGGTGGAGCAATGCGACGACGGTCCGACCAATTCCGACACAACATCCAACGTGTGTCGTACCTCATGTACCCTTCCCCGCTGCGGAGATGGCGTAGTAGATGCGGACGAGAGCTGCGATGACGGGAACACCTTCAACACCGATGGCTGCCTGGTCGATTGCATCGTCGCCACCTGCGGAGACGGCTTTCGGCGCGATGGCGTGGAGGCCTGCGACGACGGCAACCGCTACGACACCGACGGCTGCCTCAGCACCTGCACGACGGCTAGCTGCGGAGACGGTTTCGTTCACGAAGGTTTTGAGCAGTGCGACGATGCCGACGACAACTCAGACTCCGCAGTTGGAGCCTGCCGCTCTGATTGTTCCCGGGCGCACTGCGGAGATGGCGTAGTAGATCAGGGTGAAGACTGCGACGATGGGAATGACTCTGATGCCGACTCATGTTTGACCAACTGTGTAGCAGCCTCCTGCGGCGATGGTGTCATCATCGAAGGGGTCGAAGAGTGTGACGATGGCGACGCCAACTCAGACTCGCAGAGCAACTCCTGCCGCTCGGGATGCATACTCCCGCGCTGCGGCGACGGTGTGGTTGACCAGGGTGAGTACTGCGATGATGCTAACCGCTCGAACTCGGACGACTGCCTCAACACCTGCGAGAGTGCGGAGTGCGGAGACGGTTACGTCCACGCCGGAGTCGAAGTCTGTGACGATGGTGATTCACGCTTTGGCCCATCCCCTCGCCACAACAGCGACAGCCAAGCCGACGCGTGCCGTAGCGACTGCACAGTACCCAGTTGCGGCGACGGTGTAACTGACGATGGTGAGCAGTGCGACGATGGCAACGACACCAACTCGGACGACTGCTTAAGTACGTGCACGCTGGCATCGTGCGGCGATGGCTTCGTACTAGCCGGCACCGAACAGTGCGACAATGGTGAGGCTAACTCCGACTCCACCCCTGATGCCTGCCGCCGCGACTGCTCGATTGCAGCTTGTGGAGACGGCACCATCGACGAGGGTGAAGTCTGTGATGACGGTGACGACTCGAACCTCAATGGATGCCTTAACGACTGCACCGCCGCATCCTGCGGGGACGGCTTTACCCGAGAGGGGATCGAGGCCTGCGATGACGGCAACGACTCGGACAGCGATGCTTGCCTGGGTGACTGCACAGCGGCGTACTGTGGTGATGGCCGAGTTCACCAGGCCCATGAAGCTTGCGATGACGGCAATGATTCCAACACCGACCCCTGCCCGAACACCTGTGAGAAGGCTTCGTGCGGCGACGGATTCGTACTTTCTGGAGTCGAGGAGTGCGACGACGGCAGCAGTAACTCTAATACTCGTCCAGACGCTTGCCGCAGCGACTGCTCGCGCGCCAGCTGCCCGGACGGGGTCGTCGACACCGGCGAGGCCTGCGACGACGGTAACGCCTCAAACAATGACGGCTGCCTAGGCAACTGCACGCTCGCCTCCTGTGGTGACGGATTTGTACTAGTGGGAAGCGAGCAGTGCGACGACGGTAAAGACAACTCCGACTCTCAGGCGGATGCCTGCCGCAGCAACTGCACACCCCCCGTGTGTGGTGACGGCACCGTGGATAACGGCGAGGACTGTGACGACGGCAATCACT
>CAZPPZ010000043.1:12932-17087 GCA_964588545.1 uncultured Myxococcales bacterium
ATGCCTGCCGCAGCGACTGCACCCAACCACGTTGTGGTGATGGCACTGTCGACGAAGGTGAGCAGTGTGACGACCGCAACGACTCCAACAGCGACGACTGCCTAAACTCCTGCGCCCTGCCCTCCTGTGGCGATGGTTTCGTCCACATCGGCAACGAAGAATGCGACAGCGGCGATAGGCTAAGCGACTCGACACCGGATGCTTGCCGCAGCGACTGCGCCCACGCACGCTGCGGTGACGGCACTGTGGA
Organism: uncultured Myxococcales bacterium; assembly: GCA_964588545.1. Taxonomy (GTDB): domain Bacteria; phylum Desulfobacterota; class Binatia; order UBA1149; family SPBQ01; genus CAZPPZ01. The sequence continues at coordinate 13,183 of CAZPPZ010000043.1, forward strand.
CAGCGGCGAACAGTGTGACGACGGTAACACTTCGAACGGCGATGAATGCCTGAGTACATGCACCATCGCGTCCTGTGGAGATGGCTTCGTACTGGTCGGAACAGAACAGTGCGACGAGGGCGACGCCAACGCCGACTCTCGCGCCAACGCCTGCCGCAGCGACTGCCGCAAGGCAAGCTGTGGTGACGGCACCGTCGACCAGGGCGAAGCCTGCGATGACGGCAACGACTCTAACACCGACGAATGCCTCACCACTTGCGAGAAGGCCTCGTGTGATGATGGTTTCGTGCTAGCGGGGAGCGAGCAATGCGACGACAACAACCACTCCAACATTGATGGCTGCCTAAACACCTGCAAAACGGCCTCGTGTGGCGATGGATTCGTATTCGCAGACCATGAGGCCTGCGACGACGGCAACAGCTCCGACAGCGACGCGTGCCTGAGCACTTGCGAAATGGCCTCCTGCGGAGATGGATTCGTGCAGGCTGGAAAGGAACAGTGTGACGACGGCAATCACTCCAACGCTGACCACTGTCTGGCTGACTGTTCGCAAGCCTCGTGCGGTGACGGCTTCGTATTGGTCGGCAAAGAACAGTGCGACGACGGCAACAGCTCCAATAGCGATGGGTGTCTGACCACCTGTAACACCGCCTCATGCGGCGACGAATTCGTTGAGGCCGGCACGGAAGAATGCGACGATGGCAACAGCTCTAATAGCGATGGGTGCCTGACCATCTGCAAGGCCGCCTCATGCGGTGATGGCTTCGTCGAGACCGGCGTGGAAGAGTGCGACGACAGCAACGACTCAAACACCGACGCCTGCCTCAACACCTGCAAATCGCCAACCTGTGGTGACGGCTTCGTGCGGGAGGGCCACGAGCAGTGCGATGCCGGGACCTCCAACTCAGACACCGAGCCCAACACCTGCCGCAGCAGCTGCGTCTCGTCCTCTTGCGGTGACGGCGTCGTCGATGAGGACGAAGGCTGCGATGACGGCAACGACTCTAATACCGACGCTTGTTTGACCTCATGCGTACTCGCCAGCTGCGGCGATGGCTACGTATTCAAGGGAGAGGAAGCCTGCGACAACGGCGAGCGCAACTCCGACAATGACCCCGGCGCCTGCCGTAGTAACTGCGAACTAGCCCACTGCGGCGACCGAGTAACTGACCCAGGCGAACAGTGCGACGACGGCCCCGACTCCAATGCCGACGCATGCCTGACTTCGTGCCGTATTGCATCATGCGGTGACGGCTTCGTCCACCGTGGGGTCGAGGAGTGCGACGATGCCAAGGCCAACTCTAATACCACAGCCGATGCCTGCCGTACCTCGTGCACACTCGCGGCTTTCGGGGACGGGTTTACCCGGACCGCGGCAGCATGGGACGGCGGCAAAAAAGACAACGCCCATCGCTACCCGAACAGCCGACCAAACCCTCCCTGTGGAGATGGCCAGGTACTCGAAGGTGTCGAGTCATGCGATGACGGCCCTGCCAATTCAGACAGCGCAGCCAACGCCTGCAGGTCCGATTGCAAACTACCGTCGTGTGGCGATGGCGTTGTCGACTCAGGCGAGGATTGCGACGACGCCAACACTTCCAACAGTGACGACTGCCTAAATACTTGCGCAATAGCATCGTGTGGTGACGGGTCTATTCACGATGGCCACGAGCTATGTGACGATGGCGCCCACAATTCCGATGCCGTAGCTGATGCCTGCCGTAGCGACTGCACGCTACCTCGCTGCGGCGACGGCACCGTCGATGCAGACGAACAGTGTGATGATGGCAACGACAGGAACATCGATGGCTGCCTGGGCAGCTGCAAGCGCGCTACCTGCGGGGACGGATTCGTCCATCTAACTATGGAGATGTGCGACGACGGGCCGGACAACTCAGACACTGATCCGGATGCATGCAGAACCACCTGCAAGACCGCTCATTGTGGTGATGGCGTTGTCGACGACAGCGAGCTCTGCGACGACGGCAACACCTTCAACGGCGATTCTTGTACGACGCAGTGTACACCCGCCTCCTGTGGTGACGGTTTCGTCCATGAAGGTGTCGAAGAGTGTGACAGCGGCGCTGCCAATTCAGACACCATTGCCGACGCCTGCCGGACCGACTGTGTTATGCCGCACTGCGGAGACGCAGTGCTCGACAGCGGAGAGCCCTGTGACGACGGAAACCAGTCCAACACGGACGGCTGCCTGGTCGGCTGCGTTCCAGCCCGGTGCGGGGATGGCTTTGTCCACGCCGGTGTCGAGTCTTGCGATCAAGGCTCGGCCAACTCCGACAGCACCGCTGACAACTGTCGCAGTGACTGCAGCTTGGCGCATTGCGGCGATGGAGTGGTCGATCAAGGAGAGCCGTGTGATGATGGCAACACCGCTGAGGACGACGCCTGCTTGAGCACATGCACAGCGGCGAGCTGTGGCGATGGTCTCGTTCACAGGGGCGTAGAGTCCTGCGACGACGGCGCCGCTAACTCGGACAGCCTCCCCAATGCGTGTCGTACGACATGCACCCCGGCCGTTTGTGGTGACGGCATAGTAGATGACGGAGAGCAGTGTGACCGCGGCTCCGACAACTCGGACACCGCCCCCGACTCCTGCCGGTTGGCATGTGTGTTACCGAGCTGCGGCGACGGCGTAACCGATCATGGAGAGCAGTGTGACGAGGGCACAGGCAACTCGAACGACACCCCCCATCCCTGCTGTGCCAAACGTATGCTGCCCGAATGTGGTGACGGCACAGTTGATGCCGGAGAGCAGTGTGACTCCGGCCAAGACAACTCAGACAGCGAACCCAATAGCTGCCGAACCAGCTGCCGTCTGCCCAGCTGCGGAGACGGCGTAGTCGATGTTAGCGAGCAGTGCGATGATGGGCGGCTCAATTCTGATGCAAATGCAGACTCGTGTAGGGCCGACTGCGTACTCCCGCGTTGCGGTGACGGAATCGTCGACAGCGATGAGGAATGTGATGACGCCAACGGCGACGATGGTGATACATGCCCGACAACCTGCCACCGTGCTCGCTGTGGGGACGGGTTCATGCTTGCCGGTGTTGAGGAATGCGACGACGGGGCGCTAAACAGCGACACCATGGCGGATGCCTGCCGTAGCACCTGTGTCCTCCCACGTTGCGGCGACGGCATCACCGACAGCGGTGAGGCATGCGACGATGCCAATCAAGCCGATTCCGACTCGTGCTTGAATTCCTGCCGCGCCGCTCGCTGCGGTGACGGCATTCTCCGCGTGGGAACCGAAGAATGCGACGACGGCGCGCTCAACAGCGACCTATTCCCGGACGCCTGCCGCACAACCTGCATCCCCGCATCGTGCGGTGACGCGGTTATCGATTCAGGAGAGACCTGTGACGACGGCAACAGGTCGGACAACGACAGCTGCTTGAGCAACTGCTTCCCGGCACGCTGTGGCGACGGATTCGTGTACCAAGGCACCGAAGAATGCGACCACGGTGACGGCAACTCCGAGGCCACACCCGACAGTTGCCGCACGGATTGCCGATACGCGACCTGCGGGGACGGGACTCTAGACTCAGGTGAAGCATGTGACGATGGCAACACGCTCAATACCGATGCCTGCCTGACAACCTGCGAACAAGCCTGGTGCGGTGACGGATTCACACGTGCCGGCTATGAGTCATGTGACTACGGCAGCGCCAACAGCGACACCGCGGCTGACGCCTGCCGCAGCAACTGCATACTGCCCAGCTGCGGTGATGGAGTCGTAGACACCGAAGAAGAGTGCGACGACGGCAATCTCTACAATACCGATGGTTGCCTGAACAGCTGCAAGGCACCGCGATGTGGAGACGGAGTGGTCAACGAGGGTGTCGAAGAATTCTGAGCGGGGACCTCACAAGAGCGCGAGACCGTATTGC
>CAZPPZ010000044.1:0-17046 GCA_964588545.1 uncultured Myxococcales bacterium
CGGCCGTCAGAGCCGATCGACTGGTCCGCACAGGGCCGCGTTGGCCAGTACCAATCTCCCGCCGTTACGCCACGAAGGCGCTGCGCCGTTGGCCCAACCCAGCCGCAACTGGCCGGCAATTTGCGCGGCTTCTATGTTGAGTTCGGAGAGTTGTGCCGAAGAGACGTCGAGATAGCCATCTACCGCCGTACGTCTTGCCAGGACCGAGCCGGCGATGTTCGCACCGCGCAAGATCAGGTGTTGGCCTATGGTCGCACCATCTAGCTCTAGACCGCCGGCAATCGTTGCGTCGCTGGCCATGAGGTTGCTCCCCACCATTGCGTCGGATAGCCGCAGAGCGGGGAGGTGGGCATTGGTCATTTCGAGGCTACGTCCCACCGAAACCCCGTCAGCCGCGAATACGTCGAGCACCGAGGCATCGGTCAGATCGAGGTCAAGCCCAATCACGGCGTTACTCACGACCAGGCCAGCGAGCAGGCTACGCCTAGCGCGCAGACTTCCCTCCACGCGAGCGGCTTTGAGGTCGATGCTTCCGCTTAGCTCCGCCTCGGATATATCGAGGTCGCCTCTGGTTGTGGTTCCGGCCATGACAATGCTGGGGAGCTTGCTGCCGCGCAGGTGAACGTCGCCACCGACTATCGTTCCGTTCAGCTCGAGAGGCTTGCTCGCCGTGATCGAGTTCAAATCGAGGTTGTTGCCTATCTTGGTGCCGTTTAGCACCAAGGTGCCCACCGTGGCTCCGGTCAGCGAGAGGTTCTTGCCGATGCTTGCACCGTTGGCTTCAAATCTCCCCGGCAGCTCTGCGTCGATGAAGGAGAGGTCGGCGATTATGTTGGCGCCGTCGGCTTTGACGTCGGTGATTAGTGTTCTGCGAGCAAATACAACGTTGGCCTGAACGCGACGCAGGTTAAGAGTTGCGGCGACGACCGAGTCGTCGAGTAAGATGGCGCTTCGCGACTCCGAGCCGTGCAGCGACAGGTCGGAATCGAAGCGGCAGCCGATAAGCCCGAGTTCGTGATCGAGGGGGAGATGTTCAATACGTATCGGTTCTCGAAAGCGTGCACCAAGAATGGTGACGTCCTTGTTGCGCAGCACCGAGCGGTAGGGCTCTTCGCGCAGAACCTGTCGAAGAAACGATGCTCGCAAGACGCGGTTCTCGGGCCAGCTAAGCGGTTTACGTGGGTCGAGTCGTCCGAGCGACCCTAGAGTGGCGCTAAAGTCGGCGCGTTTGCCAACACAGATCCGGCTCCAAGCCCATCGTTCTTGACGGGTCCATAGGTTGAGGCCGCTCAGTGGATCGATCGGCCCATGAACATCGCAGTCTTCAACCGGGCCAGGGATCTGCTCTATTCCGTCTACGCTTGGAGTAGGTGATGCCGTGGCGGCGCTGCTGGCTAAGATGAGGGTGACGACTATGGCCGTGCTAGCCGATAACTTTGCTTTCATTGTTTGGGTTCTGCCTCTGAAAGAAGAAATTTCTTGCTTTTATAGTTTAGCAAGTCCGAGACCGCCGCGACGTATGTAGAGGACGTCAGTCCCCTGGTGTACAAACTTGTTCGCATGGTCTCAGGTGTCGGCCGGGTCACGGGAGCGGCTCAGTTGCCGCTCAGTTATTGACTCGGCTGCGTAAAGCCCATCTATGGTGGCCCGCGCCGGGGGCGTAAGTAAGGAGGAAGGATCGAGATGAAGCTAGGACTGATGATGGGCTACTGGATGGGTGGCCCAGACGACCCGATCGAGCTCGTGCGTGAAGCCGAGGATCTGGATTTCGACTCGGTGTGGACAGCCGAGGCCTACGGTTCAGACTGCGTTTCGCCGCTGTGTTGGATGGGAGCGCGGACTTCCAAGATCAAGCTAGGCACCGGCATCATGCAGTTGTCGGCGCGCACTCCCGCCTGTGTGGCGATGACGGCCATGACCATCGACCATCTGTCGGGAGGTCGGCTGATCCTCGGTGTTGGGGCCTCGGGGCCGCAGGTGGTCGAGGGCTGGTACGGACAGGCCTTTCCCAAGCCCATCGGCCGCACCAGGGAGTTCGTCGCCTTGGTGCGCACAATGACCGCGCGCGAGGAGCCGGTGGTCTTCGACGGCGAACACTACAAGTTGCCCTTTCCCGGCGGCAGTGGCCTGGGCAAGCCGCTCAAGCTCATCAACGAGCCGCTGCGCAAGAGCATTCCCATATACATTGCCGCCGAGGGACCGAAGAACGTAGCCATGGCAGCAGAAGTAGGCGACGGCTGGCTACCGCTGTTCTTGTCTCCCTATCGTGCGCAGGTCTACGAGGACATATGGCCGAAGCTCAAGCCGGGGTTCGATGTAGCCTGTCCGGTTACTGTGGTCGTTGGTGACGATGTTGCCGAGGCGTTGTTGACGATCAAGTATATGATCGCTTTCTATATTGGCGGTATGGGGGCGCGCAGTCGTAACTTCCACAAGGAGTTTGTAGCGCGTATGGGCTTTGCCGAGGCCGCCGAGAAGATCCAGGCGCTGTTTATGGAGAACAAACGTGATGAGGCCATAGCCGCGGTTCCCGATGAGTTGGCCGATGAAATCTCGCTGTGCGGGCCGCCCGAGCGAATTCGTGAACGCGCCCAGGCTTGGAAGGACACGCCAGTAACAACCCTGCTTGCCGCTACTCGCGACTCGCGAGCGCTGCGGGCGCTAGCCGAGGCCTTCTGATCTACTAGATCTGCCGTCCTTCCCAGTAGGGGTCGCGCAGCTTGCGTTTGTAGAGCTTGCCATTGGGATCGCGGGGCATCTCAGTAATGAAGTCGATAGAGCGAGGGCGTTTGTACTTTGCCAGCTTATCCGAGCAGTACTCGAGAATTTCCTCGGCCAGCCCCGGTTCTTGGACTTGGCTTAAGCCTGGGTCGGCGAGTACCTCGACCACCGCCTTGACCTCCTCTCCCCAGTCTTCGTGGGGAATGCCGAAGACCGCGGCATCGGCTACTCGCGGGTGAGTGAGCAGTACCGACTCGATCTCAGCCGGATAGATGTTTACCCCACCAGAGATGATCATGTCGGCCTTGCGATCGCAGAGAAAGAGGTAACCGTCCTCGTTTAGGTAGCCTATGTCGCCCACTGTAAAATAGTTGCCGCGGCGATTGTTGGCGGTCTTGCCGTCATCCTTGTGGTACTTGAAGTCGTTGTGGCCGAGCAACATGTAGACCGTGCCCGGCTGGTTGGTGGGACACTCTTGTCCCTCATCATCAAAGATCTTGACGTCGGCGCTGGGCCAAGGCCTGCCTACCGTACCGGGATACTTCAGCCATTCCTCGGGGCCGACCAAAGTGCCGCCGCCCTCGCTGGCAGCATAGTACTCGTAGATTACCGGGCCCCACCACTCCAGCATTTGTTGTTTGGTGGCGACGGGGCAGGGCGCTGCAGCATGAATCATGCTCCGTAGTGATGACATGTCGTAGTTGTCACGGGTAGCGGCCGGCAGCCCCAGTATCCGGTGAAACTGTGTTGGAACCATGTGGCTGGTGGTGACTCTGTAGCGTTCGATCGCTTCGAGGAACCCCTCCGGACTCCACTTGTCCATGAGCACCACCGTATGTCCGTAGTGCAGCGAATTGGCCACGAACATCAGTACTGCGGTGTGGTAGAGCGGCGAGCCGCACAGGTGCACGTTGCCGTCACCGGGCTCGACGCCGAACAGCGAAAGGAACATTGCGTAGAGCGACCCTACCGTGTCGGGGTCGAGGTCGGGGAGTTTTCGGCGTACGCCCTTGGGCTGCCCGGTGGTTCCCGAGGTGTAGTTCATGACCTGACCGGTGCAGCGTTGCTGCGGCGGATCACTCGAGCAGCCCTGTTTGAGCTCGTCGAGCGAGGAGAATCCATCTAGCTTTCCCACCGCCAGACGCTTCGATGGGACGATCTGCGCCTCCTCGGCCGCTGCCGTGCACGCTGCCGCAAAGCGTTGGTCGGCAATGAATACTTTGGCTTCACTGTTGGCCAGAATGTAAGCAATCTCGGCTGCGACTAGGTGGTGATTGATAGGTACTAGGTACAGCCCCGATTGGAACGCCGCCAGGTAGGCCTCTATCATTGCCGTGCCGTTGGGCAGGCAAGTCGCCACCACGTCGCCCTTGGTGAGCCCTAGCGCTTTAAGTCCGTGAGTCAGCCGGTTGGCCTCGGCCATGAGCTGTGCCGCACTGTGCTGCGCACCGTCCGGGCTGACTAGCGCCAGGTGTTGCGGGTCGGCTATGGCTTGATTCCAAAATCCTAGTTCGGCCATCGGTGAGTCCTCCAGGCTGAAACTAGAACATGTTGCAATCCCAAGCCAGAGGGTGGTGTATTCCCAGGGCATGGGCGACTAGACCGCCAGCATATATGGCCGGGCCGTAGCGTCTTACCCGTAGTCATGTCGAGTAGGGCAACTACCGAAAGTGAGCTAACGCGCAGCAAAGTGCACAGCGGCCTGGCGCATGGGAGTGACCTGGTGCTCGGAGTCCAACCTGTCGATTTGAGCCGTAAGTGGTGGCAGAGCGAGGCCGCTTCGTCCATCGCTTGCTTCGGCCTGAAGGGTGGGGCGGATGGGCAGATTGTCAGCTGTCCAAGTATGATCCATGGGGCGAAGATAATACGAAACTGAATTCAGGGCAAGTCTTATGGTGTGGGCTATTACATCCCTGTCATAGGTTTGTCTCGCAGGGGGCCGACACGGGGCTGCAACTCAACGTTGTCGATCGCTGGCCCCCTTACATCAAGTTGGCTAAGGCGTTGGTTTGGAGCGGCTCTGGCGAACTTCCGACAAATACGCTGGTAGGGGTGAGCGGCAGCGGGTCAGCTGAGTGCTAGCCTGGCGAACACAGACCGAGATATTGTCTTGTCTATGGTCAAGCCATGTCGAGCTAGCCACTGCAAGCCTGCCTCACAGTAAGGCTAGATGCCGTCCTGACTTGATACAGTTGAGAGCGTCCGCAGACACCGCGAGTCGCGCCAACACCCGCAGCTATACAGCGCCAAGCAAACACTATGGGTGATACCTGAGCTTCGCGCCGGCGAATGCCATAGGCAGGGGCGCAGCAATCCGCTAACAGACGCCGCGGCGGGCAGTGGCACCGCGGTTGCATTTAGCACTACACAACCACCGCGACGTCATCCACTTAGACGTCAGGACCGAAACGGTTTCTCCTAAACCAATCGTGTAGGCCCGAGGTGGCGCGATTCGCACCGCGAAGCGATTCTCGTCACCCGGGCCGATTCGTTCGTACCACCCCCAACGATCTAGTGCCCCAATGTGAGTCTCGCCTGCCTCGGCGTTGCGTGATGGTGTAACTAGGCTTAGGGCGCAGCGCATAGCCGAGGGCTTCAGCTATGATGGATTTCTCCGCTGTGTCGTGAGCTCTGAGCGACATATCGCCTTGGCGGATGTGGGGTTGCGCTGGCATCACTGTTGCAGTGTTACGTGCAAACCCGCAAGAATTTTGGAGAATGTGATTATGACCTTACTAAAACAGTTATGGTGCGATGAACGCGGAGTCGCGATGGCCGAGTACGCCTTGCTGCTCTCAATAGTCGCGGTAGGAACGATAGCGGCACTGCAACAGTTCCGCGATGTGATCATCACTACCTTCGAGCGCGCAGCCGCCGAAATTGCCGCGACACACTAAGCGATCCCACCCCCTCCCACGCCGGCCGGGGCCCCGTGCCCAGGCTATAGTTAACCCGAAACCATTTTGCCACGCATAGCGCTGTGCGTGGTGCTGGGGTGTGCGCGTTTTGTGCCCCGTTAGGGCTCAGATTGCGACACACAGCGCTGTCTCACGGTGGTACTTTCATAGAGGACCGCCGAGAGATCTACCCCTACCTGCAGCTGAGGACGGCGTGCTGGGAGGCAAAATGGTACGCTTTGAAAAGGACCCCCATCTTCGAGCGGAGTTTTTCAAACTCCAGCTCCAGTTCTTGGCGAACGCCAACAACGATGTAACCGAGATCGTCGAGCTCATCGATGGCTCGGCGAGTTGCGATCCTTCGAGCGAGGCGGGTAAGCGTTTGCGGCGGCTTTCGCACGGGCTGCGTGGAGCCGGCGGCTCTTACGGTTTCGACGACGTCACCTCTACGGCTGCGCAGCTGGAGGAGGCCTGTTTAGCCACCGCTAGCCTAGCCGAGCTTCGCAAGGCTGCGCTGGCGCTCAAAGATGCACTTGGAGTGGCGCATCAACAGTTAGATGCGGAGCGTGACGGTGTCTGAGAGCGTCCTCTTAGTCGATGATGACCCCAGTATACTCCGGCTTGTCGAGCACTACTTGGCGAGTGAGGGGCTGACGACGACCACCGTTACTAGTGGCAGCGATGCCCTCAAAGCAGCCGAGACGGGCGACTTTGCCGCAGTTGTGCTCGACTTGGTCTTGCCCGATGTCCGCGGCAGGGACGTGTTGGCTGAGCTCCACGAGCATTATGTAAATCTTCCGGTCATTATTCTGACCGCGCATAGCGAAGTCTCGGAGGTCGTCGAGTGTATGCGACTGGGGGCGGTCGACTTTGTGCAGAAGCCCGTTGAAAGGACCCGTCTGCTGACTTCTGTACGCAACGCGGTGACCCAACGAACTCTGCTAGAACGCGTCCAATCCTTGTCATCAGAGCTACGCAAGCGCGAAGGGTTCGCGGCGGTCATCGGCAGCTCGCCGGCGATTCGCGAGGCCGTGCACCTGCTCGCGCGCGCCGCGACTAGCGATGTTACGGTGCTGCTCGAGGGCGAGAGCGGAACCGGCAAGGAGGTGGCTGCGCGGGCCATTCATAGTGAGAGCATTCGTCGTGACGGGCCTTTTGTTGCGGTGAACTGCGGCGCCATTCCCGAAGGGTTGATCGAGAGCGAACTCTTTGGTCACGAGCGCGGTGCCTTTACCGGTGCTATTGACACCCGCCAGGGCAGTTTCGAGCAGGCTGAAGGTGGCACCATCTTTCTCGACGAAATCGGTGAGTTGCGTCCTGACCTGCAGGTGCGCCTTCTGCGGGTTCTTCAAGAGCGCAGGGTGCAGCGCGTAGGCGGTAAGGCTAGCTTTGGTGTTGATGTGCGGGTGATCGCGGCTACCAACCGTGATTCCAAACGCATGGTCGCGGCGGGCGAGTTTCGTGAGGATCTCTACTATCGCCTCGCGGTCTTTCCGGTGATCATGCCTGCACTGCGTGAGCGCGACGGCGACATACTGATCCTCGCGAGTAGTTTCGTCGAGCGTTTTGCCCGGGCCGATACCAAGCAGATCCGTGGTGTCTCTGCTAGTGCCCAGCAGGCGCTCGAGCGCTACGACTGGCCCGGTAACGTTCGCGAGCTGGAAAACGTGATCGAGCGGGCGATCATCCTCGAGGACAGCGATCGTATACAGCTGTCTAGTCTTCCTGAAGAAATCCGCAATGGCAGCTCAGCCACGGCTACAGGTAACGGGCGCATGAGCCGCAATCGCGCTGACGCCGGGCTCGGCGACCAAGGTAGAGAAGCTTCTGCGGAAGCCATCGTACCTCTAGAAGAAGAAGAACGCAGGATCATTTGCCGCGCGTTAGAACTTACCAACTGGAATGTGCAAGAAGCCTCGCGACGTTTGCACATCGGTCGAGCGACGATCTATCGCAAGATCGAGCGCTATGGCCTCAAGCACTCCTGAGACCGGACTGTTTGGCTCACAGCGCTGCCGACAGCAATATCGCTACCATACAAACCCCGACCGCGACTTTGGCGACAAAGCCGAGCAGCCGACCGCGCATGGCCCCCCTTCCATAGCTAAGCGCAGAGGCAAGATCGTGTCCTTCGAAGCCCGCTGCAAGCGCGGCGCCGGCGAAAGCTCCGCACAGCGCACCGAGCAGGGAGCCTAGACCAAAGAGCAGCGGGAGGGCTAGTATCCCGCCGACCACGCCTCCGACCAGTGCCGCCAGGCTGACTCGCCGCGAAGGACTGGGCCCCGAGTTGCTGGAAACGGTAGAGACGAACTCAAGTAGTTCTCCAGCCACGGCCAGCGCCAGAAGCATCGCAATGGTGCCCCAGGTTACCGAGGCGAACCCGGTGCTCAGCGCGTAGAGCAAGGCGATGGCAACCATGAAGAAGGTGCCGGGCAGGCCGATGACGAGGCTGGCCAAGGCCGCGGTGCTGGCCCCTATCAGGGCGATGATACCGAGCATGTGAGCAATACTTTCCACTGGCCCTGCTTACCCCAGTTGGGCTGCACTATCACTACCCGTTAGGGTGGTAGTCGCCCTTTGCATCATGGACACAGAGCTGGCTCTGGGCCTATAGTTCTAGTCGTCGGGCTCGCTGCCGGCAAGGAGCAAGTTTGATGGGTCTGCGCCAAGCATTGGTATCTGTTGTCGTTGCCGCCACGGTGCTGTTCGCCGCTGATGCTGGGGCCCAGTGTGCCGGCGACTGTAGTGTAGAGGGACTGTCTCAGCCCAAGGCTCTCGAGAAGTTCGTCAAGACTGCCTGGAAGCAGGTCGCCAAATGCGCCAAGAAGGGCAAACCCGCCTGTCCGCAGGCCTGTAGCTTGAGTGACGGCAGCGCCGCTCCCTTCTCGCTCTCCCAGGGCTGTGCCGACCTCGTTACTTGCAACTTGGGGTTGCTCGCCGAGTCGGCCTATGGGGCGAGCTGGGACGACGTGAGCTTTTGCGCTCTGGGTGCCGCCGACGCTTGCGGCAATGCTCGCGGCAAGGGCGCCGGAAAGTTGGCGGCCGCTCGTCTCAAGCGACGCCGGACCTCCAAGATGAGCAAGTTCGCGCGCGACCAGAGCAAGTGCGCCGCCAAGGTCGATAAGGCCGGTGCCTGTGGGGGGCAGGCGATTTGTTCGAGTGCCGATGACTGGGTTGCGGCCATCGTGCCGGTGTTTCTCAAGAGCGGTGGTGTTCAGGCCCTCGACTTTGATGCGGCGGTGGCCGGCGAGGCCCGGGCGACGCTGAGGCTGTCGGCCGAGTTTGCCGATTGGTCGAACTTCGGTGCGGAATCTGTGGTGCTGGACTTTGACGTAGATGGTGTGCCGCGTGGGCAGATCGTCGTATACAACGGGGCCGCGCCCACCGACTACCGCATAATGCTGGGCGAGGTGAGCGCCGGGGCGCACAGGATAGGGCTGCATCACAACAAGAAGGTCAGTCCTGCGAAAAAGTCCGGGGCTCTGCTCGAGGCGGCGGCTACGGTTGAGGTCTTCGCGCCTGCGGATCCGAGCTACGCCCCCTTGCACTTTGCGCCGGTATTGCGCGGCCTTGACGGCGACCTCAATCCCTTCGTTTCGCACAAAGGCAACGCCGTTAGTGACGTTCCGCTTATCACCTATGTAAAAGCCATTAGCGGAGTGGGCCTGACTACTTATCGCTACGTTATGATATGGAGCAACGAGGACGGCGGCACCGGGGCCTTCCCCGACATTCTTCTGACCCAGTTCGGTCGTACTACCGACATCGAGACTTACGTCGAGGTCGACGTGCTTGATGACGGTAGTTTTGCCGAGGCCAGATTCAGGCCCGATGAGAGCGGCACCCCGGCGGTGTTTGCCGGGGAGTTCTTCGAAGCGACCCATCCCATCGTGCGCACCAGTAGTGCTAACGGGCTGATCGAGGATGATGGAGAGTCGCGACTCAACTTCTTCCTTGCGCCTTTCGAGTTCGACGACTCAGGCGTGCCGCGCGAGCAGGGCATGGATTTGGACCCGGTCTCTTACGTAGTGATGGCCAAAGAGATGATCCGCGAGAGCAAGGTCGAGGGTGAGCCGAATAAGCCTGACAACAAGAAGCTCAGTGATCTGCGCAACTATCTGTTTGTAGAGTACGACATCAGTGTAAGCCTTGGCGGTAACGTCTTGGCTGCCTACGCCGTGGTTGGTGGCACTACCTATCGCTCCGATCACTTTACCGCCAGTGCCGGTATCTTGCCGACACTGATCACCGACGGTAACGCGCGCACCGCCATCGAGCTGCCCTCGGGAACAACACTTGCCGATATCAGCGAGTGGGGGTTCAAGGGCGTGGGCCTGATGTCGGGAACGCTGTTCTCTATGGATGGTTTCATGCTCGACAGCGCCATGTTTAGAGCCTCACCGGGCCTCAGCTTTAGCGGGCCGCTGGTCGCCTCGGGTATCGGTCCTACCTGGGCAGTGCCGCTGCCATAGAGCGCCAAGAGATTAATCTTGACTTCTCTGTATAGATTGCCTATACCCAGGCTATATGCGCCTCTCGGCACAAGAAGAGTACGGCCTACGCTGCCTGGTCCGCCTGGCTCGTGATGGCGGAACCCAACCCGTACGCATCCAGGATATAGCTGAGGCAGAGGGACTCACCTCTGAGTATGTAGCCAAGTTGATGCGCATTTTGCGCAATGGCGAGCTGGTGGTCAGCACCCGCGGTGCCAGCGGTGGCTACCGCCTGCAGCGCCCGGCCGCCGACGTCACTCTGTGGGAGGCGGTGGAGGTTCTCGGCGGGCCGCTGTTCTCCGAGGGTTTTTGTGATTCTCACCCGGGCTCTCTTAGCGACTGTGTGCATACCAGCGACTGCTCTCTGCGTTCGTTGTGGCGCGGTCTGAGTACCTTGCTGCGCGCCGCACTCTCTGGGGTGACCGTGGCCGACCTGTTGCGCGGCGATGAGTCGACCTTCGCCTGGCTTGCCCAGGGTGCCTTGACGGCGTTTGAGCAACCACGGCCGTCGCCGCTAGCGGCGGATGTCCAAGAGTAAGTGGGAGCGGAGTTTGGCGGTGATACGCACGGATGAAAAGCCAGTGAAGAGCGACAACGCTGAAGCCTCACGCATCGTCGAAGAACAAGGCGACTACAAATGGGGTTTTGTCACCGACATCGCTGCCGACGTAGTAGCCCCCGGGCTAAACGAGGATGTCGTCCGATTGATCTCGGCGAAGAAGGAAGAGCCGGAGTTCATGCTCGAATGGCGGCTCTCGGCATTAGCATCGTGGAGCAAGATGGCGGCCAAGGCTGGTGCGCCCACTTGGGCCAAGGTCAAGTTTGATCCGGTCGATTTCCAAGAAATCAGCTACTACGCGGCGCCCAAGACCAACGAAGGCCCGAAGAGCCTAGACGAGGTCGACCCCGAGCTTCTCGAGACCTTTGCCAAGCTCGGCATCCCGCTGGGAGAACAGAAGGCGCTAGCCGGAGTGGCCGTCGACGCGGTTTTTGACAGCGTTTCGGTGGCAACTACTTTCAAAGACAAGCTCTCAGAGGTCGGAGTGATCTTCTGTTCGTTCTCCGAGGCCGTGCGCGAACACCCCGAGCTGGTTCGTAAGTATTTGGGCTCGGTGGTGCCGGTAGCCGACAATTTCTATGCTGCGCTCAACTCTGCGGTGTTCAGCGATGGCTCGTTTTGTTACATCCCCAAGGGCGTCCGATGTCCGATGGAGCTGTCTACATATTTTCGCATTAACGCGGCCAATACCGGTCAGTTCGAGCGCACTCTGCTGATTGCTGATGAGGGCGCCTACGTGAGCTACCTCGAAGGCTGCACCGCACCTATGCGAGATGAGAACCAGCTGCACGCTGCGGTCGTCGAGCTGGTCGCGCTCGGGGATGCCGAGATCAAGTATTCAACCGTGCAGAACTGGTACCCTGGCGATAAGCAGGGCAAGGGTGGCATTTACAACTTCGTCACCAAGCGTGGCAAGTGTGCTGGTGATAATTCGAAGATTTCCTGGACCCAGGTCGAGACCGGATCGGCTATTACCTGGAAGTACCCAAGCTGTATCCTCCAAGGCGACAACTCGGTGGGCGAGTTCTACTCGGTAGCCGTCACCAATAATTTCCAGCAGGCCGACACCGGCACCAAGATGATTCATCTAGGCAAGAACACGCGTAGCACCATCGTCTCGAAGGGGATTGCCGCCGGTCATGGCCAGCAGAGCTACCGTGGGCTGGTACAGATAGGCCCAAATGCCGACAACGCCCGCAACTTCTCCCAGTGTGACTCGTTGCTGATCGGCGACAAGTGCGGCGCGCATACTTTTCCCTACATCGATGTTCGCAACGCCTCGGCCGAAGTCGGCCATGAGGCTTCGACGTCGAAGATCAGCGACGACCAGGTGTTTTATTGCCGTCAGCGCGGACTGTCCGAAGAAGATGCGGTTGGCATGATCGTCAACGGCTTCTGCAAAGACGTGTTCAAGGAGCTACCGATGGAGTTTGCCGTTGAAGCGCAAAAGTTGCTCGGTGTGACCCTCGAAGGAGCGGTGGGCTAGGTCGCGTTATGGGACGGATCGCGGGACAGGAGAAATAGATGGCGCTGCTTACAATCAAAGACTTGCACGCCGAAGTCGAAGGCAAGTCGATCCTTCGCGGTATTAACCTAGAGGTGGACGCCGGTCAGGTGCACGCGATCATGGGCCCCAACGGCTCGGGCAAGAGCACTCTTGCGTCGGTGTTGGCCGGCCGCGATTTGTTTAGGGTTACCCGTGGCGAGGTTGTCTATGACGGCAACAACCTGCTCGACATGGAGCCGGAAGAGCGCGCTCGAGAAGGGGTGTTTCTTTCCTTCCAGTATCCCGTCGAGATTCCCGGAATGAGTACCGCGTATTTCCTCAAGGCTGCGGTAAATGCCGTGCGCAACCATCGCGGACTAGGCGAGCTCGACGCCATGGACTTCCTGGCTGCCGCGCGCGAAAAAATGGCGGTTGTCGGCATGGAGGAGTCGTTCTTGCGTCGCTCGCTCAACCAGGGCTTTTCGGGCGGAGAGAAAAAGCGCAACGAGATATTTCAGATGATGATGCTCGAGCCGCGGCTGGCGATTCTAGATGAAACCGACTCGGGTCTCGATGTTGATGCCTTGCGCACTGTTTCGGATGGTGTAAACGCGGTGCGCTCGCCCGAGCGGGGCATGTTGGTGATAACCCACTACCAGCGTCTGCTCGACTACATCGTTCCCGATTTTACCCATGTGCTTGTCGATGGCCGCATCGTCAAATCTGGCGATGCTTCGCTGGCGCGCGAAGTCGAGGAACGAGGCTACCAAGACATCGCCGAGCATGCGGCTTGAGAGGGCATTTGTAGCACTATGGTAACCGCGCTTGAAGCTCGTGACAGATACTTAGCCGACTATGATCGCTGGTCGGCCGAGCTGCCCGCCGCCAAGCAAGAGTGGATACAACGATTGCGTGCCGAGGCCGTCGAGCGTTTTGGAAAGATCGGTTTTCCTTCTGCGCGCAACGAGGATTGGAAGTATACCAGTATCGCCCCGCTGCTAAGTGTTAGCTTTGCACGGGCGGCGGCAGCCGATGCCGGTCTTGATCGCTCGCGGCTGGACCAAGCTCTGGCCGGACTGCCGAGTCTCTCCGGGAGCGAGTTGTTGGTATTCGTAAACGGACGCTTCAACTCTTCGCTGTCGCGGTTATCGGAGGAAGGTGGCCTTAGATTAGACAGTCTTGCCAATGCCTTCGATGACTGCCCCGAGCTGCTCGCTGAGCAGCTCGGCGGCTACCTTGAGCCCGGTCACGCGTTTGCCGAGCTAAACAGCGCCTTTGTTGAAGATGGCTATGTCGTGAGGGTAGGCGAGGGTGTAGGTGCCGACCAGCCCGTACACGTACTGTTTTTCTCCACCGCAGCCGCTGAGCCTCAGCTCTGTCATCCCCGCAACTTGATCGTGGTCGCCGATGGTGGAAGCGCGACTGTGGTCGAGCATTTCGCTGGCGATAGCGGGGCTGGCTATTTTACCAACGCTGTAACCGAGATCTCTCTTGGCCGAGATTCACGCTTGCGCCACCTGCGCTACCAAGATGAGTCGCGTGAGGCCTTTCATATAGGACGGGTGCAGGTGCATCAGCAGGCGGCCAGCGCCTTCTCTTCTCATGTGATTAGCCGGGGTGCCCGGCTGTCACGCACCGAAGTGTCGGTGAGGCTGGCGGGGGAGAGCGCCGAGTGTGATTTGCTTGGGCTCTACACGCTTGGTGGCCGACAGCACGCCGATCACCACACCACCGTGGATCACGCGGTGGCTCATACCAGCAGCCGTGAGCTCTACAAGGGGATCGTCGACGAGCGCGCCCGCGGAGTTTTCAGCGGCCGGGTGATCGTACGCGAGAATGCCCAGCAGATTGTCGCCGAGCAGAACAACCGCAACTTGTTGCTGAGCGGGAAGGCCGTAGTCCAGACCCGACCGCAGTTGGAAATCTACGCTGACGACGTGCGCTGCTCTCACGGCGCAGCGGTCGGGCGGCTTGACCCCGAGGCTATGTTCTATCTGCGCCAGCGTGGCATTGGCCTGAACGAGGCACGCGCTATGCTGACTCGCGGCTTTGGACGCGAGGCCCTAGCCCCGATTCGCCCCGAAGCTCTGGCCGCCGATCTCGAGGCGTGTTGTTTGGCTGGGCTTGGCGCAGCAGAGTATCAACGAGGAGACTTGGCATGAGTGAGGCGGCGCAGCGGATGTCACAAGGTACGCCGTGGTTCGACGTGGTCGGTCTGCGCGGAGATTTCCCCATCCTCCATCAGGAGGTGAGGGGTAAGCCTCTAGTCTACCTAGACAATGCTGCGACTACGCAAAAGCCCCGGCGCGTAATCAGCATGCTGCAGCACTACTACGAGACCGACAACTCCAACGTCCACCGTGGTGTTCATTCGCTGTCGGCCCGGTCGACATTCGCCTACGAGCGGGCCCGCGGTAAGGTCCACAACTTTCTCGGTGCCGCCGAGAACCGCGAGATAATTTTTACGCGCGGAACCACCGAGGCCATTAACCTCGTGGCCCAGTCCTACGGCCGCGCCAACCTTGGCCAGGGTGATGAGGTGCTGGTCAGCGAGATGGAGCACCACTCCAATATCGTCCCGTGGCAGCAGATCTGCGCGACTAGTGGCGCGCGTCTGCGCGTAATTCCCATTAACGACCGTGGTGAGCTCATCCTCGAAGAGTATGCCAGGCTGCTCGGAGATCGTACCAAGGTTGTCGCCGTAACCCATGTTTCCAACGCTCTGGGCAGCGTAAATCCCGTAGCCGAGATCTGCGCGATGGCTCATGAGCACGGTGCCGTGGTCATGGTTGACGGTGCCCAGGCGGTGCCCCACCTACGCGTTGACGTGCAAGAGTTGGGCTGCGACTTCTACGCTTTCTCGGCCCACAAGATGTACGGCCCCACCGGCATTGGTGTGCTCTACGGCCGCGCCGAGCTACTCGAGGCCATGCCGCCGTGGCAGGGCGGTGGCGACATGATCCTGTCGGTGACCTTCGAGAAGACCCGCTACAACGACCTGCCCTACAAGTTCGAGGCCGGCACCCCGCATATTGCCGGCGCCATCGGACTGGGCGAGGCCATAGACTATCTCGGAGCTCTAAGTGCCGACGCCGTGACTGCTCATGAACGCGACGTCTTTGGCTATGCCGAGCAGGCCTTGTCGAGCATCGCTGGTCTGACCATCATCGGCAGTGCCGAGAATAAGCTCGGCGCACACTCGTTTACCCTTGCCGGAATCCACCCTCACGACATCGGAACCATCTTGGACCATGAGGGCGTCGCCGTACGTACCGGCCACCACTGTGCACAGCCGGTGATGGCACATTTCGGCGTAGCCGCCACCGCGCGGGCGTCGTTTGGCATCTACAACACTCGTGAAGACGTAGACCGCCTGGTCGAAGGCCTGGCCGCCGTAAAGAAGATGATGAGCTAGAAGATGGACGAGCTACGAGAGCTTTACCAAGAGGTCATCCTCGACCACAGCAAACGGCCGCGCAATTTCGGCAAGCTCGATAGCGCGACTCACTGCGCGGACGGTGATAACCCGCTGTGTGGTGACAAGATCCGTGTAGAACTCGAGCTCGATGGCGACCTTGTTGCCCAAGCGCGCTTTGAGGGAGTAGGCTGTGCCATCTCCATGGCTTCGGCCTCACTGATGACCGAGACTCTCCGCGGTAAGAGCATCGAACAGGCCAAGGCTCTGTTTCACCAGATGCACGAGACCTGCACCGGCCAGCGCGACTCGCTAGAGACCGGCCACGAGAGCGTAGAGTTGGGTAAGCTCGTCGTCTTCGAGGGTGTGCGTCAGTACCCGCTTCGAGTTAAGTGCGCGACCCTGGCCTGGCATACCATGCGCAACGCCCTCGTTGGTAGTTCCGAGGATGCTGAGAGCGCCGTCGAGGTAGTGACTACCGAGTAGATGCTGGCCTCTAGGGAAAGTTATAAGTCGCACGAAGTAATGGCCGGAGGTGATTGAAATGACAAGTGAATCTAGCGAGGATGCTGGCCGGGCCAAGGGCCAGGCGCAAGCTCCCAGTGAGCTTGAGGAGCGCATCGTCGAGGCCATCCGTATGGTTTATGATCCCGAGATTCCCGTCAACATTTATGACCTAGGTTTAATCTACGACCTGCGCGTCGACCCCGGCGAGGGCAGTGCCGCTATCAAGATGACGCTTACCGCTCCCGGCTGCCCCGTGGCCGGCGAGATGCCCGGCATGGTCGAGCGCGCCGCTCTTACCGTTGATGGTGTGGATCACTGTGACGTCGAGTTGGTCTGGGAGCCCGCCTGGAACCCCGACATGATGTCCGAGGAGGCCCGGCTCACCCTCAATATCTAGGCCGGGCTGCGCCCCGCGCTTGCGGGGCTGGACTCGGAGTCACGATTTTCTTAATCTCCCCGGCATTGCGGTGAGCGTAGCTCAGTTGGTAGAGCCCCGGATTGTGGTTCCGGGGGTCGGGGGTTCAAGTCCCCTCGCTCACCCCACTTTTCTCTCCGTCGCGTGTTCTGGTGGGCGCGAGGCGGAGAGAGCTATGTTGCACGTGCGAGCCTTCCTTATATAAGGAGCGCTCGCGACAGATCTGTTACGGGCCGTTAGCTCAGTTGGTAGAGCAGCTGACTCTTAATCAGCGGGTCGTAGGTTCGATCCCTACACGGCCCACTTTCTTTTCAACTACTTAGGCGACTCTCTCCATACTGCCGATTCGGCTAGCAATCACATAGCAATCAATTGAACTGGTTTCGGAGCGTGTCGAGGTAGCGCGCTGGCACGCCAGTTCGCCTCGTACCGGCAGAGTGTGAAGCGGCCGCGGATAGGCCGCACCAGGCCAAACGAAACCGACTCTCCCGGGGGCCGGGGGGGGACTCCCCACCCGTTGTCAAGTCCTCCGATCGCCTGAGTCTAGGGTGCA
>CAZPPZ010000045.1:0-16987 GCA_964588545.1 uncultured Myxococcales bacterium
CTCTCCTCCAACGCCCCCCCCTGAGGCTCTATCCTACCGGAGCGAGCCACTGTAAGTCCATAGGCCGACGTTCTGCTCTTGACGCCGCTTCGCCGTTGTCCGCGCATGTAGAGCGGACCTTCACTGCTAGCGGGCTGCGCAGCACTTCCGCCGCCAAGCTCTGCTTGGTCGCGACACTTTGGCTTGGCGCTTGGATTAGCTTGAAGCCCGGGTGCTGCCCCTTACTTCCGGGTTGGAAATCCTCGACCTGCTCGGTCTCAACCACTGAGGTGTAGCGGCGATGTGAGGGGCGCTAAAGCGAGAGCAGCGCGTGGTCGCCGCTCCAGGCGCGGAGCTTCTGGCTGTGCGTAACTGCTGCCGCGACGGCGGCGATCAAGCCTTGAGGCGGAGCGCCGCGACGTGGTATGCGAAGGCTTGCCCCGTTTGGGTGGGTAACTAGCAAATTCTCTATTGCGAACAGGCCTATGGCCTGACACAGTTGCACTGATTGGTCTATCAGTGCCGGCTGCCGACAGCGTGGATTTGGCACGGGCGAAGGTGACTCGGGCTTATGCAAACCAACAAGTTGCACAGCTTAGTCGTCGCGGTGCTGCTGAGTACGGCCGCGGCCACGCTCGGTCCCGGGCTCTGTGAGGCGGCGCTGAGCAAGGTGGAGATCAAGTGTGCGACTAAGCTTGCGCGCGGCGCCGAGCGATTGAGCAAGGCCACAGTCAAGAGCCGTGGCGCTTGTCTGCGCAAGTTGCTACGTGGAGATGTCGCCAGTTGTCCACCTGCGGCGAGTATCGATCGGGTCACGCGGGCCCGTGGGAAGCTGATCGCCGCGGCACAGAAGTTCTGTCACAGCAGCTGTTCTACTTCCAGCGATATCGAATGTATCAACGAGGTGTTCTGTCCGCCTTTGCCCCAGGCTCCCGAGAGTTGCAGTGCGGGCGCTGCCGGACGGCCGTTCGACTCTCGTAAGCTGGGCTTTCCCGGGCCTCACTGCGAGGCTGCGCTCGGACACCCTGTGACCCAGTCGAAAGATATCGGTAGCTGCGTTGCGGCGTTGACGCTGGAGACGACCGAGACGCTGATCAGCAGGGTCTACGGGGCCGTCGACGGCAGCATGCTGCTTTCTCGCGACGCGCAACGCTGCCTCGCCGCAATCGGTGAGTCCACCGCTAGCCTTGCCGCGACCATTGCCAAGAGCGTTGGCAAGTGCAGAGCGGCGATCAACAAGGGCAAACTCAAGCTCAATCCGGTCAACTGCAAGAGCGCTCCAAAGAAGGCTGCCGGCAAGATTGCCAGGGCAGGGGACCGGCTCAATGCCATGGTTACGGCGCGTTGTACGCCGAGTGAGCTAGCAGTGCTTGATCTGTGTGGTAGCGGAATTGGGGGCATCCTGACCATTCGCGGGGCGCAGATCTGCCTCAGGCTGCTGGCGCACGAGTTGACCGATACCAACGAGCTACCGGTCAACCGCAACTTTTCACAGCGTTCGTTGATAGAAGGGATTTTCCCGCCAGCACCGGTCTGCGGCGACAACATGGTCAACCAGCTTCCCAACCCTTTCTTGCTCATCGGCGAGGAGTGCGACGGGATTGATGACTCGGCTTGCCCCGGGGCCTGTTTCCCTCCCGGGGATCTCTTCGAATGTACCTGTGCGACTGTCCCACGGATTCGCTTTTTCGCTAGCTCGGAGGGTTCCGAGACTGATGCTGGCTGGACGGGCCTGTCGCACAATCAGATAACGGCCGAGAACTCTGGCTTTATATCCGGCGTGGAAAACTGCAACTGCGATGCCATGAGTGATGCGAGCTGTATTGGCAATACTAGCGATCCGGTTTGTGACATCGTCGGTTATCAGCTCCCGGTTTGTTCTGCCGACCCGCGACTGAAGATACGCTGTGATGATCTCGGCAATGGTGATGGCCGCGACTCGGACGCCGATTGTTTTGTGTGCGATTCCTTCAACGAAAATGCGGGGGAGTTCTGCCGGGATGAATCCGCCTGTCAGGCGCAATGCTACAAGGTCGACGGCACTGTTACCCAGCGTTGTACCAGCCAAGCAGACTGTCCGGTGGGGCAACGCTGCCGGGGGCAGTGCGACCGCACTCAGAAGTGTATACGCACGCCCAATGGAGGGCCGCTTCCGGTAAATGCGGGCGGTTCCGCGGTGTGTGGCGTGCAGAGTTTTCGTACCGACGTAAGTGGCACGCGAGATTTGCAAAGTGGCGCGCATGAAGTGTCCTACCGACTCTACTCGAGCATACATCTTGCCGAGAACTCGGCGCGACCCTGTCCCGTCTGTGGTGGATTCTGCGTTGGTGGGAGTAACGACCTCGGGGTCTGCAAAGGTACTTGTGAGGACGATGGTAGCGCCTGTCGCTTTACTAGCGACTGCAGTGGTTCTCAGGTCTGTACTTCTAGCTCGCCCGAGTGTCCATCCGGCCTATGCGAACTCAGCTTGATCTGTGGAGCGTCACCGATCGTCCAGCCGGAGCTCGGAGGCAAACCCTGCCGGATTACTACCGAGCAGGGCTTGTTCGGTACAGTATCCAACGACTGCCTTCCTGCCGCTACCCAGGCGATTAGTGGCACAGGGCTCGAGGTAGACTACCTGCCTCAGACCAGCGGCACGGTGACCTTGGCGTCAATGCTGCCGTGTAGTGCCTCTGGTTTGGAACTCTACGAGTGTCCTTGTCTAGACGACGGCGGTGAGCCTACGCGGCCGAACTCGTGTATGCCGGCGTGCAACACGGGGCCCAATTTTGGCCAGGGTTGCGTTGATGGCGATACCGCGGGTGATGGTACGCGCTGCGCCGGTGGGGTAAATGACGGGCGATTGTGTGACGATGATGGCGATTGTCCGGGGTCTGCTTGCAGCGCCAATCCTTTTCATTGCCAAGGCGATCCGGCCTTCGAGCACTTTCAGTGTAGTTTCGACGCTGACTGTGGGCTAGGGGCCTGTGTCGATGCCTGTCCGGGAGGACGTTGCGTGCCGCTATGTGTTCCCTCTGATACTGACGTGTTTGATGGCGTCTGCGCGGCTGGTCCGCCGATGTACCACTGTGCTAGTGGTCGGTTTATCTTCAAGTCTTGTTCGGGGGCTAATGCCGGTGCGAGCTGTGATGCGACCTGTAGCGGTTCGGGGCTGCCGTGTACGTCGCAGAGCGAGTGTCCGGCTGGACAGCGCTGTAGCGGAGCATGTCTCAGCCATCAGGAGTGTGAAGCCGGCGCTGATGGCGAACTCGGCAGCGCCGACGATCTCAGCGGGGCGGGAGCCTGCATTGCCGATAGTAGATCGTGTTTTCTTGATCCCATAGTGGCTTCGGGGGGATCCACGGCCAACGGTCTGGGTGATGCGACCAATTATTTCAGTGCGGCGGTATGGTGTTTTGGTGCCAATAATAACACCGGAGTCAACAATGGTGCCGGCTTCGGTGGGCCGGCGCGGGTGCGTATTCGTGGTGTCAATTTTGCGAATTTTAGCTCTCTACCCTAGTGGCTGGAGCGGGCTCGTGGCCTGAGCGGCCGCAACCCCTCACCCCAAGAAAGGGGGGTGAGGATGGAAGTCTTTCTCTAGCGTGAGGTGCCGATGGAGCGCTGCGTTGTGGTCGGGGGCTTGGCGAGAGAGCGGAATGGCATTGACAAGGTCCTGGCAGCAAACCTAGGTTGATCACAGGAGAGGACTTCTATGGCCGACAACAAAGGGTTTAAATCCGGGGTGGGGTGCTTTGCCGCAGCCATCCTGGTGGTCGCATCAGCCGTCAGCGCCTACGGCGCCGTACTTCCACAGATCGAGCAGAAGTGCCTCAGCAAGATGGGGAAGTCTGCAACCAAAGTTGCGCAGACTGTTATGAAGGAGACTGCGGCGTGCCGCGACCGTGACATAAGTGGCAAGAGCGTGGGTGCGTGCCCGAGCGCGGCCAACCTCGCTAAGATAGGCAAGGCTGTGGCCAAGACGGCTAGTAGTGCGGCTAAGACCTGCCGGAGCTTCTGTTCGTTGTCGCAGGACGTCGAATGTATCGATGACGGCTTCTGCCCACCGCTGGCTGGCGGGGCCGCCGCAGAGTTGTGCACCCAGGGCGCTAAGGGCAAGCCCTTTCGTATGACCGACATCGGTTTTCCGGGACCTTTCTGTGAAGCAGCGTTGGGGTCGCCGATCAGCACTGCGACCGAGATAGGTCAGTGTGTTGCGGCCTTGGCCGAGCAGCCGGGTGACGATCTAATCTCGGTGGTCTACGGTAGTATCGTCAACTCTTCGGCCATATCCAAGGATGCCGCTGGCTGTCTTCGCTCGATTAGTAAGGCCACTCAGAAGCTTGCGCTTAGCGTTGCCAAGAGTGTCGCCAAGTGCCGTGACTCGATCAATCGGGGCAAGTTGCTAGGTGTTCCCGCCAAGCGCTGCCAGTTTGCCGATGCCAAGTCGGCTGCCAAGATCGCCAAGGCCGAGGCCAAGCTGACCAGCACTGTAGCCGCAAAGTGCAACCCCTCGGACATCCTCGAGTTGGATCTATGCGCTAACGGAGTGGGTGGTACTACGAGTATCGCCGCTGCTCAGAGCTGTCTGGTTGCTGCGGCCAAGGAAGTTGGGGACGGCGCAGAGGTGCTGGCACCCGATCGCGTTTACGCTAACCGCTCTATCATTGATGGCGCCTATCCTCCCGAGCCAGTATGTGGGGATAATGTTGCCAATCAGCTTCCCAACGTATTCCTGTTGATTGGCGAGGAGTGTGACGGAACCGACGATGCGGCCTGCGGTACCGGCAACTGTCTGCCCCCGGGTGATGCTTTCGAGTGTACCTGCGACAACATCCCGCGGCTGCGTCTGATCGCTAGTGGTGCGGCCACCGATTCTGATGCCGGTTGGAGTGGCATTTCGATAGACCAGACCGTCGGCGATAGGTCGGGCTGGGTGACCACGCTGTCGGGCTGTGATTGTACCGAGTTTACTGGCGCGACTTGCACCGGTGTGTCGGTGGATTCGGAGTGTGACGTCGCCGGATTCCAGACGCCGTTTTGTTCCTGGGATACGACCCACAGTATAGAGTGCGACGTTTTTGGCAACGGTAACGGTATCAACCGTGACGAGGATTGCCGGATATGCGGTGATTTCACCACCAACCCCGGGGCCTCGTGCAACAGCCAGAGTGACTGTGGCTCGCAGTGCTACGACGCCACTGGGACCCCGACCTCGCTGTGCTCGAGCCAGGGGGATTGTGCCGCCGGCGAAGTGTGTCGCGGCCAGTGCCGTCAGGATGTGCAGTGCATTAAGATTCCCGATGGTGCGCCTTTCCCGATTTCTGCGGCCGGCGCTGCGGTGTGTTCTACTACCACCTTCCGCTCTGACATCGTTGGTACTTTCGATATAGTCACTGGTGCGCACTCGCTAAGCCTTAGCAGCTTTGCCAAGCAGTTCCTTGGCACTCTGCTCAAGCCTTGCCCGGTCTGTGGTGGTTTTTGCGTGGGTGGGACTCTCGACGGTGGGATTTGTGAAGGTCGATGCGTGGATTCTGGAGGCGGCGGTAGTCTTGCCGTCTGTCGCTTCGATTCTGAGTGTGCCGTTGGTGAGATCTGCGGCAGCGCTAGCCCCGACTGTCCCGGCGGACTGTGCCAGCTCGAGCTGGTATGTGGCACGCTGGCGGGAACCAACAACGCAGTGGCCAACCAAGCCTGCGAGATCTTTGCCGAGGATCCCGTTTTCGGCACCATGTCGCCGACCTGTACTCCTGCCGAGGTCAACAACATTACCGGCGAGGGTTTTCCCGTCGACTACCAGCCGGCGGCGACTACCGGGCAGATTACTGTCAACTATACCATTCCCTGCACGGCCTCGGGTTTTGAGCTCTACGATTGCCCCTGCCCGGGTGGCAGTGGCAAGCCTACCCAGACCAACTCATGTGCCCCGGCCTGCGACGCCGGGGTAAACTTTGGTCAGGGCTGTGCTACCGCGGGTGCCAGCGGTAGCGCTACCACCTGTGTCGGTGGAATAAATATGGGCCGCAACTGTGACGAGGACGCCGATTGTCCGGGCAGCAGCTGTTCGGCCAACCCTACCCACTGTGAGGGCGATCCCGGCTTTGACCTACAGCCCTGTACCGTCGATGCTGACTGTGGGCTTGGCAACTGTGTGGATGCCTGTCCGGGCGGACGCTGCATTCCGCTGTGTGTGGCCGAGCCAGGGGATCCTGAGGACGGCGTGTGTGCCGCCGGGCCCAACGTGCCGCACTGCGCTGGCAGTAGGTTCTCTTTCTTGAGCTGTGCGGATTCAGATGCTGTCAGCGGCACTTGTTCGGCCACCTGCAGTGGCAGCGGGGCGCCGTGCAGCAGCCTCAACGACTGCCCCTCGGGAGAGACCTGCAATGGCCCCTGTAGTTCCCACACGGGCTGTGAGGCCGGCAATAATGGTATTCTAGGCGATGTTGACGATCATATCGGTGCTGGCGCCTGCATTTCCGACCCGGTTCGAAAGTGCATCCGCAATCCCATCGTCGTCGAAGGCGGTACCACCGTCAACGGCAAAGGTAGCCCCGACGATGTATTGCAAGTCGGTTTCTGGTGCTTTAGTGGAACGGCGAACGCCGGAGTAAACGAGGCTGGTTTCCCCGGTCCGGGGGTGATCCGCCGCCGCGGCACCCACATAATAAGCGTTGGCTCGATCCCCTGAGCGCTGCTACAGGCCGCCGAGTATTTGGCGCTTGGTGTTGGCGAATTCCTGATCGCTGATCAGCTCTTTTTCGTGAAGCTGTTTGAGTAGCGTGAGACGCTGCTCGATGTCGTGCGCCGCAGCCGTGTGGGGGGAGGGGGCGAGTCCTTCGGCCTTGGCTTCGGCCTTGGCGTTTTTGCCCTGCTCTTCTTCGCCGGCAGATTTGCGGAAGGGCCATAGCGAACTCAACCAGGATTTGCCTTTAGAAGAGCGCTCTTCGGCGCGCTGATCCTCTCCGTTGTAGCCCTGAGACTTCTTCTTGAGCATGTCGCTCTTAGAACGAAAATGCAGACCCGCGTAGTCGCCGCGATGGCAGTGGTAAGCCCCGTCGCGCCGATCGGCGTGGCAACCGTGAGAGTCAAGAGTCCCCACCGTGTGAGCAACGGCCACAGCAGCGGGAGCAACGGGTATGATGGCGGCGAGCGCCACGGCAGCGATGCGAGACATCTTCATAGTCGAACCAAATTACACCTAGGACGCAAAAAAGTCAGGGGCGCACGGCAAACAGTGCACGGCTAGACTCACGCAGGAACGATTGGGCTTCGCCTATTTTTTCGACCTCCGAGAAGCCCGCTGCGCGCAGATAATCGGCTATCCAAGCATGGGGGTCAGCGCCCATGTCAGGGATCTTCTTGGCCCAGCTCTCAAGATGCTCGTCGGACTGGCCCATTTCGAAGAACATGACTCTGTCTACTTTCTTGGCCAGGGCCCGCAGGAGTTCGGCCGCGTAGGCCTCACTCTTCTCATACATAATGTGGTGGAGTACCGATAGGAAGATCACCGCATCGAAGCGCGGTAGCGAGTCGATCAGCTCCGGCGTGGCCTCAGATATCATGAACGCTGCCTGGTGCAGGTCGTTGAGGACTACCTGGTTCTGGCAGGTCCAGATGCGCCGGAGGTCGAAATCCACGCCGACGCAGAACTGTAGTCCGCTCTTGGCAGCTTGGATCACGTAGTAGCCTTCGGAACAGCCAAGATCGAGCAGCGAAGCGCAGTGATGGCGGCGCAGCTGTTCGAGGATGGTCTGCCAGCGCTGCTCACAATCGCGGGCCCCGGTCGACGCCGCTTTGTTGCCGAGCACGGGCTGGTAGGTCTCGTAGGCACGTAGGTGCATCGAGTGTATGGTGCTGTGGATTGCTCGTAGCAGTGGTTTTATCGGCTTCCTCTTCACGTCCTTTTAGTCCCCTGTGTGCGCTATGCGGTGACGCAGTTTAGCGCAAGTTACCGAAAACTCTATTATGCCACAATGTCGCTGATCTCGGGAAAGCATGATCGCGTCGCACCGAGTGCGCGAGCCTGTGCCATAACCGACGTCGGTTTGCAGCGCGCCAACAACGAGGATGTGGCCTATGTAGCCGATGACGCTAGCCTCTTGGTCGTTGCCGATGGGCTTGGTGGGCTGCCCGCTGGTGAGGTGGCGAGCCTGGCGGCGGTTAGCGCGGTAGTGGCTGCTCTGGGTAGCGCTGCGGCGAGCAAAGCCCCAGGCGACGACCGGGCAGTTGAGGCCAGGATGGCCTCGGCCTTCGAGCGTGCCCAAGCGGCGGTGTTTGCGGCCGGCCGCGAGCAGCCGAGCCTTGTCGGTATGGCGACTACCCTGGTGGTTTCGCTGATTAGCCCCTCACGGCTGTTTACCTGCCACGTCGGCGATGTACGTGCCTATCTGGCGCGCGCCGCCCGATCTCAGCGGCTCGAACAGCTGACCACCGATCATTCTTTGGTGGCCGAGCTGGTCGCCAGTGGTCAGCTGTCTTGCGAACAGGCGCGCGATCATCCCCAACGAAACATCGTTACCCAGGTTCTCGGTAGCGCTGAAGGCTATCAGGCTGACTTTGGCGCTAGCGAGCTTGAACCGGGTGACGCGGTCATGCTCTGTTCGGATGGCCTGTGGGAAGCGATTACGGACGACGAGATCGAGGGGATTCTGCTGGGTGGGGCCAGCGCCGGGGATTGTGCCGACGTGCTGCTTGAGCGAGCGCTGGCCGCCGGCGGCCACGACAATATTTCTGCGGTAGTCTACCAACACCGCTGAGCGCGGCTGCGCCAGGGAGGAGACGATGAAACTAGAGGGGTTGTCCGCCTTTGTAAGCGGAGCAGCGTCGGGGCTTGGCGCCGAGATCTCGCGAGCGTTTGCCCGCGAGGGGGCGCGGGTGATGGTGGCCGATATCAATCGTGGCGCGGCCGAGGCGGTGGCCTCCGAGTGCTCGGCCATGAACGAGGGCAGTCTTGCCTATTCCTGCGATGTTGCCGATTCGAGCAGCGTTGCCGCGGCTTTTGCTCACTTCGACCAGTGCTTGGGAAAGCTCGACATCCTCGTCAACAACGCAGGTATCATCCACGGCGACCCCGACTACGTTGCTCACGTCAACACCACCCAGCAGGCACAGATAGGCGAGCTGGTTTCGGCCGGGCGGGTCACGACTCACTGGGAGACCATTGAGCGGCTCAGTGACGAGATGTTCGATCGGATGCTCAAAATTCACCTCTATGGAACCTTCTACTGTACGCGCGAGTCGCTGCCGCGTATGCGTGCTGGCGGCGGGGGGCGCATCATAAATATAGGATCGATAATGGGTAGCGCCTCGCTGCCCGGAGCACCGGACTACTGCGCAGCCAAGGGAGGCATACTGGCGTTTACCAGGGCCACCGCTCGTGAGGCCGCCTCCTACGGGGTACTCGCCAATGCCATCGCTCCCGGTTTCGTCGATACCCCGCTGCTCGACCCGCTCGATGAGGCTAGTCGGCAGGTCATCGAGATGCAGACGCCGTTGGGACGCATGGGGCAACCCGCCGAGATTGCGGCGGCGGCGGTGTTCCTTGCCGGGCCAGACTCGAGTTTTGTCACCGGCCAGACGATCTCGCCCAATGGTGGGATCTACATGTCACAGTAGCGGTGGCTGCGGTGCGCTGGGCTTGTGCGGTCGTGCTGTTGGCGATCAATGGCTGCGCCACTGCCCAGGTGGCCATCCGTGTTACTTCGGCTGCCACCGACGGGCCGGGCACGCTGCGGGCTGCGATCCACCAGGCCAATACCGAAGAGCAGCCACGACGAATCCTCTCAGAGCTTCCGCGCGGCACGGTCGTCAGTGTTGATGTGGAGCTGCCGGCACTTAGACGACGGGGGATTCTTTTTGACGCTGCCGGGCTGAGGCTTGCCCCCGAGGACTGCTATCGGCCCAGCGGCAAGCGCGGCTGCAGCGGTCTGGTGGTATCGGGCCGGGACATCACCGTCAAAGACCTGGTCTCTACTGGCTTTATGTTCGACGGTATCGCTGTGCGCGGGGCCGCGGCCCGTGATGTGCGCATACTTGGTTGTCGTGCTTCGGCGAACCTTGACGACGGCATCGGTATTTCCGATCACGCCCGTGGGGTTGTGGTCGAAGGGTGTGAGCTGCGAGGGAATGGTTTTCGTACCAAGGGTAAAGGAATTCTGGTGTTTGATTACGCCGAGGCGGTGTTGCGCCACAACACCGTACGTTTCAACCGTGACGGTATTACTATCAGCCGACGTTCTCGCGCCGCACTCGTCGGCAATCGTATCGAGCAGAACTACGACAAGGGTTTTGGCGTTGCCGGTGCTTGGGCGGTCGGGCGCGACAACATCATCGCACGCAACGGGTTAGGTGGGGATCAGTATGAAACACCACCACCCAACGGTGACGGTGTACGTATTACCATCGATTCCGAGGTCGAACTCGACGACTGTGTGATCGAGGGCAACGGTGACAGCGGGGTTGTGGTGATAGGCGCGGCGCGCCTGCTGCTGCGCGGCGGGAGAATAGCCGGTAACGGCGGCGTGGGTATCGGCGTGGACGGCCACGGTGTGGCTGAACTGCGCGGCGTTTCGGTCTACGGCAACCGCGGCGGTCGCTCGGCGCGCAGGGGCGAGGGCCTGCTGCTGGGGCTGCGGTGAGGCCTAGCCCTGCGGCCTCCTGCGCTCGCCGATGAAGGCGATGAGCTCTGCCATTATCGCGGTTAGTTCGTAGTTCTTAGGGGTGTAGACGCCAGCCACACCTAGGCGGCGCAGCTGCTCGGCATCATCGTTGGGGATGATACCACCCACCACGATGGCTACGTCATCCATGCCGGCAGAGGCCAGGCCAGCGACGATCTCAGGCACCAGCGTCATGTGTGACCCCGAAAGTATGCTCAGCCCCACCGCATCGACATCTTCCTGCTGAGCAGTCGCAACGATTTCGTCGGTGGTCAGACGAATCCCCTGGTAGATGACATCCATGCCGATGTCGCGGGCACGCACCGCGATCTGTTCGGCACCGTTGCTGTGGCCGTCGAGTCCGGGCTTGCCCACCAACAACCGTGGCGTGTGGCCGAGCTGTTGTGATAGGTCGGCTACAGCTCGACGCAGCTCGTCGACTTCTTGGTTGGCGATGCTGGTTTGGCCGCCTACTCCGGTTGGAGCGCGGTACTCACCAAACACCGTGCGCAGGGCATCGGCCCACTCCCCGGTGGTGACTCCGGCATGGGCGCAACGGATAGAGGGGGGCATGATGTTGTCCCCAGCACTGGCAGCTTCGCGTAGTCCGGCTAGTGCCTGCTCGGCCTCGGCGGCATTACGCGTGCTGCGGAACGCGCGTAGCCGTTCAATCTGATCGCGCTCGGCTTTCTCGTCTACACGCATCACTGCGCCATCGAGGTCTGCGGTTAGTGGTGACGGTTCGGCAGAGACGAAATCATTCACGCCGACTACGATTTGCTCTCCGGCCTCGATAGCGCGCAGGCGGGCGCTGTTAGATTCGACCAGTCGCTGTTTCATGTAGCTCGACTCTACTGCCGCGACCGCACCACCGATCTCTTCGATGGCTGCCATTTCGGCTTGGGCAGCGGCGATTAGCTCTTCGACTTTCTCGGCGATCACCGCCGAGCCATTAAAAATGTCGGCGTACTCGAGGATGTCGGTCTCGAACGCCACGAGCTGTTGGGTGCGCAAGGCCCACTGCTGGTCCCAGGGGCGAGGCAGACCCAGGGCCTCGTTCCATGCCGGAAGCTGAACCGCTCGCGCTCGCGCGTCCTTCGACAAGACCACCGCGAGCATCTCCAGTGCAATGCGGATTGCATTGTTTTCAGGCTGCTGTTCGGTGAGCCCCAGCGAATTGACCTGGACGCCGTAACGGAAGCGGCGCATCTTGGGGTCCGCTACTCGGTATCGGTCGCGCCCGAGCTGGTCCCACAGTGCGACGAAAGCTCGCATCTTGCAGAGCTCTTCGACGAAGCGCATCCCCGCGTTT
The DNA here is from genome assembly GCA_964588545.1 of uncultured Myxococcales bacterium. Taxonomy (GTDB): domain Bacteria; phylum Desulfobacterota; class Binatia; order UBA1149; family SPBQ01; genus CAZPPZ01. The sequence continues at coordinate 11,932 of CAZPPZ010000045.1, forward strand.
ACGAAGAACGAGATGCGTCCGTAAACCCGTGCGAAAGTTTCAGCGTCGATATCGGGGCGATTGTATACCTCGTCGAGTGCCGCGATGGCGTTTGCCATGGTAAAGGCCAGTTCTTCAACCGGCCGAGCACCAGCCTCCTGCAGGTGGTAGCTGCAGATGTTTATGGGGTTCCACTTGGGCGCGTTGGCCACCGTGTAGGCGATTATGTCGCCGCTAAGCCGCAGGGATGGCTGAGGGGGGAATACATAGGTTCCACGCGACAGGTATTCCTTTATCAGGTCGTTTTGGATCGTCCCTTGGATGGACTTCGAGTTAACGCCTTGGCGTTCTGCGGTGGCTACGTATAGCGCGAGCAGCCAGGCGCCAGTGGCGTTGATCGTCATCGCGGTGTTCATCCGATCGAGCGGGATGTCGGCGAACAGCGTTTCCATGTCGCCGATGCTACCGACCGGGACGCCTACCTTGCCGACTTCACCGCGAGCGATGGGGTGGTCGGAGTCGTAACCGCTCTGTGTAGGCAGATCGAAGGCCACGCTGAGCCCGGTCTGGCCTTTGGCTAGATTGCTGCGGTACAACTCGTTGGAGGCCGCCGCTGAGCTGTGGCCCGAGTAGGTGCGCATGATCCACGGGCGGTCGCGCTTGCTGTTGTCGGCTTTGCTGTCGTTAGTCATCACAGGGGGCCACGCTTAGCAGGGCAGGGCCCGCGCGACAAGGGGCGCCCGGGGCGCCCGCCGGCGGGAGGGGGGCGGTTTGGTGCCAGCAGAGAGCCTCGCTAGACTCGAGGAGTGCGAAAACTCCTCGAGTGGATCGTTTACGTCGGTTTTCGTCTAGCCTGGTCGACGCTGGCGGTGCTGCCTTTGGCTAGGGCCCGAGCTGGGCTCGAAGGCGTGGCGGTCCTGGTCGAGCGTTTAGACCGCCGCCACCGCCGCGTAATCGACGACAACCTAGGCATTGCCTTTCCTCAGTGGTCGCGCCAGCGCGTGGCCGAGGTCCGCCGCGCGGCTTTCGCCAACTGGGGGCGTATCGCTGCCGAGCTCACCCACGAGAGCGAGTTTGTCGAGCGCGCCGATGCGTTGCTTCTCGATGAGGTCAAGCAGGTGGCCGATGAACTGCTCGGTCGCGGTCGTGGCCTGTTGGTGCTCACCGCTCACCTTGGTAACTTTGAACTGCTGGCAAGGGTGTGGGGGCGTCGCACTGGAGGCCGCTTGGCCAGCTTTCATCGGCCTTTGAACAACCCCTTGGTGGATCGCTATCTGTTGGATGGCCGGGCTGCTTCGGGGCTGCGTACGCTGCCGCGTCGGCGCGGAATAATCGTACGCGAGGCGCTGCGGGTGCTGGCTCGGGGTGAGATCTTTGTTGTTCCCTTGGACCAAAACCAGCCACACGGCCGCGGTGTGTTCGTCGATATGTTTGGCAAACCCGCCTGTACCTCGACGATGCTGGCACGGCTGGCACTGGCCGCGCAGGCGCCGGTGCTGCCGGTGTTCGCGGCCTGGAAGGGGGAGGGCCTGGTGGCTGTGCTTGGCGAGGTCATCGAAGTTCCAAGGGGCGCTGCCAGCTTGCGCGGCCAGCAGCGCCAGGCTCTGCTGTTGGAGCTAACCTCGCGCTATACCGCTGCCATCGAAGGGGCGGTCCGAGCGTTTCCGCAGCAGTGGAATTGGGCGCACAGGCGTTGGAAAACCAGACCAGAGTCGGAGCAGAAAGCACTCGGCCGGAAATAAGATAGTCTACCCCTTGCGTGCCGAAAAGATTTGAAAGTGTAATCTTTTCCTCATAGGCTACGGTTAAAGCAGCTTGAAGCGTCGTTAATGTGGATCCGGCCTGCTTCGCTTGGTTTGGCGCACGATTCAAGCTGCGTTTCTTTTTTACAAGGAGCTCTTCATGGCCGTATCGCCAAGCGTCGCTTCGGGACATAAGCCCTTTGAATCAGTAGAGAGAGTCGTTATTAGGTTTGCTGGGGACTCCGGTGACGGCATGCAGCTGACCGGTAGCCAGTTTACCAATGAATCGGCATTGGCCGGCAATGACATTGCGACTTTTCCGGATTTTCCTGCGGAAATTCGCGCGCCGGCCGGCACCCTTGCCGGCGTCAGTGGCTTCCAGCTGCACTTTGCTAGCCAGCGCATCTTCACGCCTGGCGACCGACCCGACGTACTGGTCGTCATGAACCCCGCGGCCTTGGCGGTCAACCTCCCCGAGCTCAAGGAGGGGGGGATTCTGATCGTAGACAGCGACTCCTTCAGCAAGGGCAACCTGCGCAAAGCCGGTTTCGACAGCAGTCCTCTCGACGGAGAGGAACTCGATAAGCTCAAGGCCAAGTATCGCGTCTTCAGTATTCCCATCACCAAGCTGACCAGCGAAACCATCAAGGACATGAAACTGCCGACCAAGACGGTAGTGCGCTGTAAGAACTTCTTCGCGCTGGGCTTGTGCTCATGGCTCTACGACCGGCCCACCGAGGAGACCCGGCGATGGATTTCTCAGAAGTTCAAGAAGCGTGTCGAGCTAGTCGAGGCCAACACCAGGGTTTTTGAGTCCGGCTGGAATTTTGGGGAGACCACCGACGCTTTCGTTTCTCGCTACCGTGTCGAGGCGGCCGATATCGAACCGGGCGTCTATACCAACATTACCGGAAGTACGGCCATGGCCTTTGGCTTGATGGCCGCCGTGGCTAAGGCCGACAAGGAGGTGTTCTACGCTTACTACCCGATCACTCCCGACACCGATCTCCTGCACGAGCTTGCGGGGCACAAGAATTTCGGCGTAGTGACGATGCAGTGCGAGGACGAAATTGCCGCTATAGGTGCCGCCCTCGGTGCGTCTTTTGGTGGCGCATTGGCCATAACCGGAACCTCTGGTCCGGGGGTCTCACTTAAGTCTGAGATTATGGGCCTGGCGACCATGGTCGAGCTTCCCTTGGTGATCGTCAATGTTCAGCGCGGTGGGCCGAGCACCGGCCTGCCAACCAAGACCGAGCAGGCTGATCTCCTCCAGGCACTTTACGGTCGCCATGGCGAGTGTCCCATGCCGGTGATCGCGGCTTGCTCTCCTACCGACTGTTTCGACGCTGCCTACGAAGCCGTTCGCGTGGCAGTAACTTACATGACGCCGGTGATGATCCTTTCCGATGGTTTCTTGACCAACGGATCCAAACCCTGGCGACTACCCAAGTTCGAAGATATGGCGGACATCCCGGTAAAGTTCTGGACCGAGGCCATGGGCTTCCATCCTTACCTACGCAACGAGGACACGCTGTCGCGGCCCTGGGTGATACCGGGAACCCCGGGGCTCGAGCACCGTATCGGAGGCTTGGAGAAGGACCACGACAGCGGCAATATCAGCTACGTTCCCGAGAACCATGAACGTATGATGCGCGTGCGTGCCAGTAAGGTAGAGCGTATAGGCGATGAACTCGAGACTCCGAAAGTCTCCGGCGCCGACTCTGGCGAAGTCTTGCTGGTCGGCTGGGGCTCTACCTATGGCTCGTTGCAGGCCACGACCAAGAACCTCAATAGCGACGGCCTGAGCACCGGCCACCTTCATCTGCGCTGGATCAATCCGCTGCCGCCCGGGCTCGAGGAGATCTTTGCCCGTTACAAGCGCGTCATCGTAGCCGAGCTAAATCTCGGCCAGCTGGTTCGCGTGTTGCGCGATCGTTTCTTGATCGATGCCGTGCCGCTCAACAAGGTTCAGGGGCTGCCCTTCAAGACCGACGAGTTGGCGAGCCGCGTGCGTCGCATTGTCGAGGCCTAGGCGCCACAGCGCAAGAGAGTTTTAGGAGGAGCGATGAACGCGAATGCAGAGCCGTTGAAAATGACTCGGAAGGACTTCGTCAGCAGCCAGGACGTTCGCTGGTGCCCGGGCTGTGGCGATTATGCCATTCTTGCTCAGGTCCAGAAGGTCATGCCGGAGCTGGGGGTTCCTCGGGAGAAGGTTGTGTTTATTTCGGGGATAGGCTGTTCCAGCCGATTTCCCTACTACATGAACACCTACGGCTTCCACAGTGTGCATGGGCGCGCGCCGGCGATCGCCTCGGGGCTCAAGCTGGCACGTCCGGATCTGTCGGTGTGGATAGTCAGTGGTGACGGAGATGGCCTGAGCATTGGGGGCAACCACTTGATTCATTTGCTCAGGCGTAATCTTGACGTAAACGTCCTGCTCTTCAACAACGAGATCTACGGGCTTACCAAGGGCCAGTACTCGCCGACCTCGCGCGTTGGTCTGGTGACCAAGTCGTCGCCGATGGGAGCGGTGGATGCGTCTTTTGATACCGCCGCGCTGGCTTTGGGGGCCGGAGCGACGTTTGTTGCCCGAACCCTCGACGTCGAGCAGAAGCACCTGCAGAGCACTCTGCGCCGCGCTGCTGCGCACAAGGGTACATCCTTCGTTGAGATACTGCAGAACTGTGTGATCTTTAACGACGGGGTTTTTGACGATATAACCGAGGGCGAGGACCGTCACGACAACCAGCTGTGGCTCGAGCACGGCAAACCGATGGTCTTTGGGCCAGAAGGGGCGCGTAAGGGGCTGCGGCTCGGTTCCGGCCTGGCGCCGGAGGTAACCGCGCTCGATGACGCCAAGGGGGAGGAGATCCTCGTCCACGACGAGCACAACGATGCCAATGCGTTTTTCCTGGCCAGTCTGCGTTGGCGCGGAGCGTCAGGAGAGCGAGCTAGCTTCCCGGCCCCCCTGGGTGTGCTCCGAGACGTCGAGCGGCCGATTTACGAGGAAGCGGTCAGGGCCCAGCTCTCCGAGGCCCAGCAGGCCCGGGGCCGCGGAAACTTTGACAAGTTGTTTGCAAGCGGGGACACCTGGGTCGTAGACTAGCCTCGCCGCGATAACGTGCATAAGGTGGTTGAACAAAGATGACGCCTGACGAGAAAGACAGCAGCGTAGAGGAGTTTGTTGCCGAGAGCCTGCAGATCCTCGATGCCGAGCACAAGACCCGCGTGTTTGATGAGAACATGCTGCGTGAGCCGATCAGCGTTCTTGCGACGCGCGCGCCGGTGGTGCAAGAGCCGGCGCCGCCTGTGCTCGCTGCGAGTACGTGTAGAGA
>CAZPPZ010000046.1:0-16948 GCA_964588545.1 uncultured Myxococcales bacterium
AAACAAGGCGGTGCTGTCACGCCAATGTTCTGTCGACGACCGGGGTCGATCCGCTCGCGCCCGCGCGCCTGGCGCAGCGGATCTTAGACCTCGCGGCCGCCGAGTTGGCCAAGCGCCCACGCCGCATGAGCCCTGACCAGGGCCTCGTCATGGCCAGCAAGGGCCTCAGCGAGTGGCGCAATGGCCTTACTGTTGCCGCTATTGCCAAGAGCAATGGCTGCGTTGCGCGCCAAGCCTCTGCGCTTTGCCCGCGATACCGCGGTTGTGGAGTATTGCCGTTGAAACTCATCGTCACTGATCAGTAATAGTTGTGTCAGCGGTGGAGATAACTCGGGGGCCGGCAGGGCGGCATCGGCATTCCACGGACATATGTCTTGGCAGTCATCGCAGCCAAACACCCAGTTGCCCATCAGCGGACGTAGCTCTGGGTCTATAGGCCCACGGTGCTCGATGGTTAGATAGGAAATACATCGTCGAGCATCGATCGTCGGGCCGCTATCGAGCGCAGCGGTGGGGCAAGCCGGGATGCACGCGGTGCAGCTACCACAGTAGTGCTCAGAGGCAGCAGGGTCGGGACGCAGAACTGCTTGGGTCACTACGCAACCCAGTAGGAAATAGGAACCGAGCTGACGCGAGAGGATGTTGGTGTTGTGACCGAACCATCCCAACCCGGCACGACGGGCGAGATTCTTCTCGAGCAAAGGACCGGCATCAACGTGTACGCGGGATTCTCCGCCACAGCAGCGCTTGATATATTCGGCCAACTCTTCGAGCTTGGCGGCCATCACGCTGTGATAGTCGGGACCCAGGGCATACGCCGCTATGCGACCGCTCAGGCGAGCTCGCCAGTTGGGAGCTGCTCGTGGAGCAGTGTATGGCCATGCGACCACAACAGCGCTGGCGGCGCCCTCGAGGTACAAACCAGGTTGGGTGCGACGGCGGGGATCACGCTCGAGGTAAGCCATATAGCCGTGCCGGCCCTCGGCAAGCCAGCTCTCGAGGAGGGCGTCGCAGCCGAGTGGATCCACCGTGGTGAAGCCGCAGGCGCCAAAGCCTAGCTCGATTGCTCGGTCTCTAATCGATTCAGTCCTAGGGTCGTGGATTAGCGCTTTTGTAGTCACTACGCGTGTCCGATACAGCGCCAGCTTGACACTAGCCTCGGAGTCTCCCTAACATGATAGCGTGACAGACGAGAGGACAATCGACAGAGATACAGCCGACGTTGCCATCGAGATTACGCCTAGAGCAGTGCAGCACATTCTCCGCAGCATGTCCGCCGAGGGCGCCGAGGGCAAAGGCTTGCGCCTGGCAGTGGTCGAAGGTGGGTGCTCGGGGAGTGAATACTCTATCACTTTTGCCGATACTCCAGTGCCCGGTGACGCGGAGTACCTGATCGGAGATCTCCGCGTATTCGTGGCTGCTGATAGCAGAGCCAAGATCGCCGGAACGGTACTCGATTATGAAGACGGACTCTACGGCGCGGGTCTCAAGTTCCGCAACCCCCAGGCTGTTCGTGAGTGCGGCTGTGGATCATCGTTTTCTACTGGCTGAGCCCCTCAAGTTATTCGCTCACTATAGTCCCCATCGTCAGTGACTCTGAGCATGCCCGTGCAGCCTACCATAGCGGTGTATATATCCGGGCACGGCTTCGGACACTGTACGCGCACTGCGGTATTGCTCGAGGCGCTGCTGCATCGCACGCAGGTTCGTTTACGCGTGGTTACCTCGTGCCCACGCTGGTTGTGGCCGCCGAGTCTTCGGCGGGTCACCACCCAGTGGCGTGCACAGCCCTGCGACGTGGGCGCGATTCAACACGACGACCTCAGTATAGACCACGATGCTACCGCGCGTGCGCTGGACGCTTGGCACTCCGGTTACCAAGCGCGCTTGCGCCGCGAGATTGATTGGCTCGGTGCTGGTGCAGACTTAGTTCTTGGCGATGTCCCGCCGTTGGCCTTCGATGCTGCCGAGCGCGCTGGGGTGACCGCAGTGGCGCTGGCAAACTTTTCGTGGGACTGGATTTACCAAGAGATGGGTTTTTCCGCCAGCGCTCGAGAGGCGAGTCGCGCCTATAACAGTACCGAGCTGCTACTTGAGCTGAGCCCCTGCGCGCCGATGCCGGCGTTTGGCCACAGGCTCAGCCTGGGGATCGTCGGTGCCCAGGCCGGCGAGAATCGCCGCGAACTGCGACGAGAACTCGGCCTCCAGGAGCAGCAGAGCTTGGTGCTGCTGGCGTTTCGCCGTCCCACCGATCCGAGCTTTCTACGACTGCCGCCGCCTTGTGAGCAACTGCGTTACCTGTGGCCGTTGGGGGAGGTCACCCGCAACGATGTCATCCCCGCCCCCCAACAGCTGCGTTTCGCGCAGCTGTTGGTCGCCGCCGACGCGGTCGTGGCCAAGCCGGGCTATGGCATCATCGCCGATTCTGCGCTGTGTGGGACCCGGCTGTTGTACACCCGAAGGACCGGTTTCCCCGAGGATGAAGTGCTGCTTGAGTGGCTGTCGCAGCGGCACGGCTGTGCGATGCTGGCCGCCGATAGTCTCTCCAGCGGAACTTGGCGTGCTGCCCTAGAACGTCTACTCGACGGCGTACCGCCGCCCAAGGAAAACCCGAACGGCGCGCAGCTCGGTGCCGAGGCCGTGGCCAAGATTCTGGCTGCCAGCGCTAACTAGACGACGACGCACCTGCTCTGGGCGTCGATGAGGCGGGTAGAGTTTCCTCGTTCGCCTGCGAAACACCGTTGTCTGACGACGTGCTGTGTACACGGTGTTCGGCCAGAGCCAGGCGCAGCACCTCACTGACCTGCTCGGCGTAATGGAAGGTGATAGACTTGCGAAGATCGGCGTCGACTTCGTCAACATCCTTGCGGTTGCGCGCCGGAACAAAGATCTCAGTAACACCGGCGGCGCGAGCAGCGAGGACTTTCTCTTTGATACCCCCCACCGGCAGTACCGCCCCGCGGAGGGTGATCTCACCAGTCATGGCCACGCCATCACGCAGCGGCCGCCCGGTAAGCGCCGAGACTAACGCAGCAAGCATGGTAACACCGGCGGAGGGACCATCCTTGGGGATGGCCCCGGCGGGAACATGAATATGGATATCCGACGTTTCGAAAGTATCCGCTTCTATTCCGTAGTCTGCGGCGTTACTACGAAGGTAGGTAAGCGCGGCTTGAGCAGACTCCTTCATTACGTCGCCGAGCTGTCCGGTCAGAGTAAGTGACTTGCTGCCCTTCATGCGTGCAGCTTCGATGAAGAGTATGTCGCCGCCATGAGGCGTCCAAGCCAATCCGATGGCAACTCCGGGCTTGTGTCCCCGCTCGGCAAGCTCCGAGAGATAAATTGCTGCACCCAAGTACTTAGCTACGGCCTCTGAATCTACTTTGACGGGGTCGGTGTTTCCCTCGGTTACCGAGCGCGCAATCTTTCGGCAGATAGACCCCAACTGTCTCTCAAGGTTACGCAGTCCGGCCTCTTTGGTGTAGTTGCGGATTACCGTGAGTAGAGCCTCGCGACTGAATTCGACAAAGCCACTGGATAGACCATTTTCTTCGGTCTGTTTGCGGATAAGATGGCGCATCGAAATCTCGACCTTCTCTTCTTCGCTATACCCCGACAGCTCAAGCACCTCCATGCGATCCTTGAGTGCCGGCGGAATCGGATCGAGATAGTTCGCTGTGGTCAAGAACATTACCCGCGAAAGGTCGAAGGGTACGTCTAGGTAGTGATCACGAAAGCTGTTGTTCTGCTCCGGGTCGAGCACCTCGAGAAGCGCCGAAGATGGATCTCCACGAACGTCGTTGCCGAGCTTGTCGATCTCGTCTAGCATGAAAACCGGGGTGTTCGAGCCAGCGGACTTCAGCCCCTGTATGACCCTACCTGGCAGCGACCCGACGTAGGTGCGGCGATGTCCACGAATCTCGGCCTCGTCTCGTACCCCACCGAGCGACAGACGGTAGAACTTGCGGTCCATGGCGCGAGCAATAGAACGACCTAGCGAAGTCTTACCAACTCCCGGCGGGCCGGCCAGGCACAGTATCGGGCCGCGCGGGTTGTTACGCAGTTGGCGCACGGCAAGGAACTCGAGGATTCGATCCTTGATCTCGTCGAGACCAAAGTGGTCTTCGTCGAGAATCACCCGGGCATGCGGAATATCGAGGTTGTCTTCGGTGGACAGCGACCAGGGGAGGTCGGCAAGCCACTCTATGTAGGTACGCACCACGGTGTGCTCGGCCGACTCCGGTGGTATCAGTGCGAGTCGATCTAGTTCTGCCTCTGCAGCCTTTTGTGCCTCGGGCGAAAGCTTGGCCTTGGCTACGCGGGCGCGCAATGAATCAACCTCGTTGGCACGCCCTTCGCCTTCGCCGAGTTCATGTTGAATCGCCTTGAGCTGCTGCCGCAGGTAAAACTCCTTTTGGTTCTTGGTCAATTCGCTCTGCACCTGACCCTGGATCTTTTGGCCGAGTTCGAGCAGCTCGATTTCGCGCGAGAGCAAAGAGTGGAGATGAGTAAGCCGCTTATCGACCTCGAGGGTTTCAACCAGCAGCTGCTTCTCCTCGAGCGGAAGGTTGAGGTTTGCCGCGATCAAGTCCGAGATCTTCCCCGGCTTCTTGACATTGATGACAACCACCTCGAGCTCGTTTGGCAAATGCGGGGTGAGCTCGACGAAGCGTGAGAAACTCTGAACCACCTGGGTCTTCAGCGCCATGACCTCGACGCTATCGTTCTTTTCATCTCCAAGATGGCGCACGCGTGCCAGCAGGTAGGGCTCGGTCTGGGTGTAGCGCTCGGTTTCTATGCGGCGCAGGCCTTGCACCAAGATACGGATGCTCCCGTCAGGATACTTGAGCATCTTGAGAATGCGGGCAGCGCTACCCCGGGTGTAGAGGTCGTCGGGCTCAGGACGCTCTTGATCCGGGGAACGCTGGGCCACTAGCCCGATTATCCGGTCCGAGACCAGCGCCTGCTCAACCAGCGCAAGCGAGGAATCGCGAGAAATGAGCAACGGCACGATAGATGCCGGAAAAACCACCACCCCGCGCAGCGGTAGGATGGGTAGCTCGGAGCCAACCGGGACGTCTTCGACGTCATCTTCGAAGCCATACCAGTGGGCCTGCTCGGGACTGTCAACGCCGGACTCACCGGCTATATCATCATCGCCAAAAGGAAGGTCTCTCGCCATCGTCTCCCTCTAATATCGCGATTGCGTACTGGAGTCATAGTACAGGCTGCACAGCATAGACAAGTATTCTAACATGTGGCGGCTCGACACCCCACGCTGTGACGGTTAACGTTGGTCACTGGGCTTTGGCCCAATTTTGTCATGATTAGCTCTGTGCTGCGCTCAGTGTATCTGTTGGCGCTATCGATTCTTGTGGGATCAGTGGTGTTTTTCTCGCTGTTGGTGTTACCGGCACTGTTCATTCACCTCGATGCCGCCAGGGCCGGAGAGATCGCCGCGCTACTTTTCCCCAACTACTACCGTCTCGGCCTTGTTTGCGCGGCGGTACTCGTGGGCGTGACCCTGAGCTTGGCGGCTGGTTCGGCGCCGGAGCTGCGTCGCGCCTGGTCGCTGGCTGCGCTTACCACGACGATAATACTCGCGGCCCAGGCCTACGCCGCGCTCGTAGTTCACCCCCAGGTATCCGCGCTCCGCGGGGTCGAGTCGGCTCACGCTGAGTTTGATGCTCTTCACCACGCTGCGGTGCGGCTCAACGCCGTGGTGTTGGCCGCTGCATCAGGACTTGTCCTCGCCAGTGGTTACCTCCTCGGCAAACGCTAGCGAGCGTTTCGACGCGATCAGCCTCGACCTCTTCGGAACGCTGGTCTTCGTTGAGGCCGACAGGTTGCCGCGAGCCCGGATTGACGGCCACGACAGGATCGTAACCATCCCCGAGCTTGCTGCCCAGCTCAAGGCCGCTGACACACGGGCGACGGTGTCGGAATTCATCCGCGCGGCCTTCGTCGTAGCCACCGAACTCGCCCAACAAAAGGCCCGGGACAACCTCGAGGTTCCCTCGCACCAGCGCTTTCTGCGCATCCTCGCCCGTCTTGGTATTGGTGGCGATGTCGACGGCCTCGCGCGAGCTCTAAGCGAACAGCATATGGCCACGCTGGCTCAGGCGGTGGTCTGTCCGCCCGAGCGTAGCGGGCTCTTGGAGCGGCTCGCGCAGAGTTTCCGCTTGGTACTGATCTCCAACTTCGACCACGCGCGCACCGCACATACGATTATGCGTCGCGACGGCCTTGCTGAGGTCTTTGATTCCGTGGTCATTTCCGAGGAAGTCGGCGTGTGTAAGCCGGCAGCCGAGATCTTTACCGAAGCCTGTCGGCGCCTGGAGGTTGACGCTGGCCGCTGTCTACATGTCGGCGACTCGTGGCAGGCGGATGTCGAGGGCGCCCATGCTGCCGGGCTAGAGGCACTGTGGGTAGACGCGGGAAGCACGCCGCAGTTCGATATGGGTGTAGCCTCTGGGAGTATCGCCGAAGTCAGCGAACTGCCGCTGTGGTTAGGCCTAAGCTAGCGGTGCCTGGACTAGGCCAGCCGACGCGCGAAGGTCAAAAAGGCGGTGTGGGCGACCATACGGTGGTCGGGGCGCAGGCTGCGCTCATCGGCATGCCAGCCGCGTTCGAGCATCTCGAGGGTCTCGCTCAAACCGAATTCTTGGCTCTCGCGCAGTGCGTCGCGCAGTTCTTTGACCTGAAGGATCGTTGGCAGATAGACCACGAGGCTGCCGCCAGGGCGCAGACTTGCCGCCGCCGCCGCAAGCACCGGCACCGGTTCGGGAACATCGATGACCACATGATCGATGTCGGTTTCGTCCAAGCCTTCACCGGCGTCGCGCAGCTTGAGAGTCCAGTTGGGGCATTCTCCCTGGTAGGCCGCGACGTTGGCGGTGGCGACCTTAGCAAAATCGGCGCGGATCTCGTAGCTCACCAGGGTTCCGCCCGGACCCAGCGCGCGTAGCAGGGCAATGCTAAATGCGCCAGCACCAACCCCGACTTCGATAACGCTGTTGCCGGCACGAATATCGCCGTGGATGATAATTGCACCAGCATCCTTGGCGAAGATCGGTTCGGCCGGGCGTTCTATGCTACGCGCCAGATCGCGGTAAGAAGCGCGAATTACCCGGAAGCGCTCTCGGCCGGGCTCACCAATCAGCACGGCTTCGGGTCCACCGATGATGTCGTCGGCTGAAATCACCGAACCGCGTACGGTGATTCTGTGGCCGGCACGCAGCTGTTTGAGGTAACTGCGGCCACGCTCATCTACGAGGAAGACGGCGTCGCCGTCGCTCAGGGGCGGGTAGCTCATGGTGGCGGCAGGCTTGATGAATCAGCCACCGATTGCAATGGGGGCGCCACGCGGCCTTGACTGCGTAGATAGCCCCGATTAAGCTTGCGCGATTGCGTTGTCGTGGCAGTTGGTCGGCAACCCTAACGTAGTTCGAGGGATCCTTGAGCAATGGCAACCAAGGCGGCTAAGACAGCACAGAAAACCTCTTCCGACACCAAGCCCCCGTGTCCTGAGTGCGGTGCAGACACTCGTGTTGTCCGCTACGTAGGCTTTGGCCCCAAAGGCTTGTTCTGGGTCTGCGACAAGAAGTGCGGATACATGTTGAGGACCCGCTAGGGCAGTCCTTGGCTCTGTAATTGATGGTCCGAAAATCGAAGAAGAAGACCAAGGGGTCGTCAGGCTTTAGCCTATTCGACGACGCCGATAGCGGCGATGTCGCCGACGACGAAGACCTTCCCCACGACGAAGCCGGACGGCGCAAGATCAAGCTACAGTATGTGGATCTGCTCGGCATCCGCTTGGAGAAGCTCAAAGGCCGGATCCTCAACCGAGAACGCATCACCAAGAGTCTCGAAGGGGTCTATTTCATATGCGTACGCTGTCTCAAGGTCTGCCATAACCTTGACGAAGGCCTCGTCGAAGACGAGGCCAATGAGGCCAACATCTGTACGCCCTGCGCCAGCGCGGCGGCGGCTCAGCCAGTAAAGCCCGCTAAATCGCCGCGTGGCGGTAAGTCCTCCAAGGCTGCCAAGTCGGCCAAGAAGGCCAAGAAGGCCACCAAAAGAAAACCAGGAAGCAGCCGCTAGTCCTCCCGACGCCTGCTTTGGCGCTCGAGTAGCCACAAGGCCCGGAGGAAATCGGCGGGCGGCGCTACGGCTAGCTGCAAACCACCCACCAAGCTGATCCTCAAGGCGTGAAGCAGCTGCCCCCGGCGCGTTGCGGCCGGGGCGGGCACCCCACCATACTTCTTGTCGCCGATGATACTGTGTCCGCAATGGGCAAGATGAGCCCGCACCTGGTGGGTGACCCCGGTACGTATGCGGACGCGCACCAGCGACCAAGCCTGGTTGCTACGTAGAGGCTCGATACTGCTGCGGGCGGCGAAGCGGCGATCACCGCGGCGCGCGGCGACCACCCGGGTACGACGCCGGGCCAAGTCCAAGTCGAGTTCAATTGGACGGTCGAGACAGCCGTCGACCAGAGCAAGATACTCCTTGGTGATGCGCTTGGCCGCGAAGTCAGCCCGCAAACGCTGATAGCTACTCGCGTTCTTCGCGGCAACGACGATTCCAGAGCTGTCTCGATCAAGGCGATGGACCAGGCCGCTCTCGCGAGGATCGGGCGCTACGCCGCTAAGAGCCGGGAAGCGACGGTCAAGCCAGGCAGCCAGAGACTGTTTGCTCTGTCCGTGGTGGGTGTGCATGCCGGCCGGCTTCGCTATAGCCATCAGCTCGGCACTGTCCCAGGCGATCCTAGCCGCGAACTGCTCGAGTTCCGAGGTTGTAGTAACTGGCTGAGTCAGGCTAACCGTGACGCTGGCACCGGCATCAACCCGTGTAGATGCCGGCAGCAAGCGCCCATCGACAGCTACACAGCCATCGGCGATCAGCTGCCGGGCGCGACGCCGACCACAGGAGAGTTGGCAGGCCAGCAGGCGGTCGAGACGGACTGCGGCACGAGTGACGACGAAAGTCGCGCTACTCGCTTCGCCGCCGCTCACCTGCGGCTCCTTTCAGCCGAATATCAAGGTTCTCTTTGACGATCGTGTAGACCTGCTCGGAGAGCAGCAGCCCGTGATGGCCAACGCCCTCTATGCTTACATTTAGGGCTTGGCGATACTCGCAGCATTCGAGCGGAAAGGCTATGGCGTCAAATTTTGAGGCCAGCGCGGCAACATTGACCGACGAGGCCATAGTATCGTCGGCCGCTAGGCGCTCGAGGTAGCGCGATCTCGGGCGTAGCTGCCGTAAGCCAAAACCGTCGAGCAGTACGGCTAGTGCGCAGCCACGGTGTGGGGACCCGAGAGTCACTACGTTACCCAGCAGCCCAAGTCCTGCGTGATGGCAGGCCACGGCGCGGATGAGTACTCCGCCGAGACTGTGAGCCACGACATCTACTTTCTCGCTTGCGCTTTCGGCCGCAATACGTCGCAGGGTTACCGCCAGGTGGGCCGCCTTGGCGTCGGTGTCGCTTAGCAGACTAGGGTAGTTCACCGTATAGACGTCACGCCCGTCGCGTCGCAAGCGCGCCGCCAGCAGCGCCATCGACGCTCGGTTGAGCGACCATCCGTGAATCAGCACTACCGGCCGCCTAGCGCCGGCAGGCCGCGGGCGATCGCTACCGAACAGGCCAAGCGGCCACGCCAACACCACCAACAGTAGCGCCAGGCCTTCGCCAATCCACTCAGTCGCCAGCGGCAAGAAGGGCTGCCGAGGCAGAACCGGTCCTCGTCGACGACCATCGAAATACCACAGCAGGTAGGTGACGCATTGGAAGATCAGTACCGCCACCAGCACGGTCTTGAGTAGGAGCATCAGCATTGCGACGCGACACTTAGCGATACATTCCGGCGAAGGCAATGGCACTGCGGCGAGAGGCTGCTAGCAGGCCCTGCCACGCCTTGCTTTCGCTATCGCGCCGGCTGATTATCGCAGCAATGAGAACCAACCAGACCATCGCCTCGCTTGCTAAGGTTGCTTACCGCCGACGCTTCGCCGTGCTTATGGCGGGGGGCTCGGGTACTCGTTTTTGGCCGTGGAGTCGCGGCGCGCTACCCAAGCAGCTGCTCCCGCTGGCCGGTGAGCGAACCATGCTTAGCGAAACCGCCATGCGGGTCCGTAAGTTGGTGCCGGCTGAAAACGTCATCGTGGTCACGGCGAAACATCTACGTCGCGCTGTCGCCGAGGCCTTACCGTGGGTGCCCCCCTCGGGCATACTGTGCGAGCCGGTGGGCCGCAACACCGCGCCCTGCGTGGCCTGGGCCGCTCTAGAGGTACAGCAGCGTGACCGTGACGGTGTCATGATCGTGCTTCCGGCCGATCATGTGGTCGAGCCGCTCGAGAATTTCATCGCCGATTTGCATCTCTCGTTGTCGGTCGCCGATCAGCTGCGCGCCTTGGTTACTTTCGGCATAGTCCCGAGCGAAGCCGCAACCGGCTACGGATACATTCGCGCCGGGGCACAGCTGGCCAGCGACTGCGGAACCGCGGGGGCGTTCCGAGTCGCGGCTTTTCATGAGAAGCCGAGCCTGCGTCGCGCCGAGCGCTTTGTAGCCAGTGGCAACTACTACTGGAACAGCGGTATGTTCGCGTGGCGCGCCGACACCATCCTCGATGCCATCAAGGCTCAGCTGCCCGAGCTGTTTTCGGCGCTGCGCCGCATGGATCGGCAACGGCGACGCGGCAGGATTCCGCAAGCGGTGGTCGATCGCGCCTATCCTCGACTGAACGGTATTTCTATCGACCACGGAGTTATGGAGAAGGCCAAGCGGGTCGTAATGCTGCCTTCCAACTTCGCGTGGAACGACATTGGCAGTTGGGATGCCGTCGCCTCGCTGTGGCCGCGCGATGCTCACGGCAACTCATCGCGAGATCCTCTGGTGGTAGTCGATGCAAGCGACAACGTAGTCGCCACCCACGGCAAACCAGTGGCCTTACTCGGAGTCGAAGGGCTCGCGGTGGTCGATACAGGAGATGCGCTGCTGGTTTGCCCGCGTGACCGTGCTCAGGATGTGCGCGAGGTCGTGGCCGAGCTGAAGCGGGCGGGACTCACCAAGCTCTTGTAGCTGTCGGGTTAGACGCAAGCATACTGCGGAAGATGTCACAGGGCGACGACATGGAAGCGACGACATCGGCTCAACCTGAGGCCGAGCCTGCCAAGCAAGAGGCAATGCCCGCGCACCCTTCGGCAATGCAACCACGTTTCGGCTGGCTGTGGGAGGTGGTTGCGCGTCGAGTCTTCGCTCACGTCGTCATGAACGACGTAGCGGTGCGTAAGATCCGCGACCTCTCGCAGTTTGGGGCTGTCATATACACGCTGCGACAACGCTCGTTTGTCGACTATTTCCTCGTCAATTACGTGTTACGCCGCGAGGGACTGCCGTTACCGGTATTCGCCAACGGCATCTCCTCTGTCATGACCGCACCACTGCGTTCGATACTCGCGAACCTGAGGGCCGAGCTGCGTGCACGGCTGAGCCGCAAACAAGGTCCAGCTGGACTCGAAGACCACGATTACTGCGCGCAGGCTGTAGCGGCGGGCAAGCCGGTGCTCATATTCATGCGCGGAAGGCGCCGCCG
This sequence comes from uncultured Myxococcales bacterium, assembly GCA_964588545.1. Classification (GTDB taxonomy): domain Bacteria; phylum Desulfobacterota; class Binatia; order UBA1149; family SPBQ01; genus CAZPPZ01. Next base: position 11,596 of record CAZPPZ010000046.1, read on the forward strand.
TTCTCTGCTGCGACGCTGGCTCGGCCGTAGCTCGGCCTCGACTCGTGTCGGTGGCGACTACTTACGTGAGATAGTCCACGGCCACGGTGAGGCGGGCAACGAGCACTACATCATCCCCATGGCGCTGTTTCGCGGTCACAGTTTTCGCAAGCGAGCCTCGAGCATCGCCGCCCTGGTCTACAGTGTCCAGGAAGTTCCTAGTGACGGCCGTAAGTTCCTCGCCTATTGGTGGAACCGAAAGGACCTCTTTATCACCGTCGGCAAGGAGGTCGTGCTCGGAGAATTCGTTGCACGCTATGGTGACGATGGTGAGGAGAAGGTCGTCCGTAGGCTGACCCGTGCGATTCAGATTTTCCTCCATCGCGAGGAACGCGTGGTGCTTGGCCCGGCGCTACTACCACGACGCCGCATCAAATCCTTGGTACTGGAGAGCGACGAGATCGAGCAGGAGATCCAACGCCTGGCGGAGCAAAACAACGTCTCTGAGGCCAAGCTGCGCAAGGAAGCAGCCTCATACTTCGACGAGATGGCAGCTGATTTCAACGGAATTTTGTTCGCAGGGATTGCCTCGATTTTCAAGAAAATATGGGCGCGAATGTTCTCGGGTTTGGTGGCCATTGGTTTTGAAGAAGTCGTCGAAAAGATCCGCCACAACCCCGTGGTTTTGGTTCCTTGCCACCGCAGCCATTTCGACTACTTGATCATTACCTACCTGTGCCATCTTAATTTTGTTAGTCCCCCGCACATCGCGGCGGGCATCAACATGGCATTCTGGCCGATGGCACCGATCCTCCGCGGTTCGGGTGCCTACTTCATACGCCGGCAGTTCGCCGACAACGCCCTCTACAAAGTGGTGTTTCACCAGTACTTGTCGTTTCTTATACGTGAAGGTTACACCCAGGAGTTCTTCATCGAAGGCGGCCGTAGTCGTACCGGCAAGATGATGACTCCACGGCTGGGAATGCTCTCAGCAATCGTCAACGCTCAGTTGGGAGGTATTCGCCGCGACGTCTATCTGGTGCCCGTGTCGATCCACTACGGCCGTATCGTCGAGGAGGCGGCCTATCAGTTCGAACTCAGTGGGGGCGAAAAGGAAGACGAGAGTATTGGCGCGTTGCTACGTGCGCGACGCTTCCTCAAACAGCGCTACGGAACCGTGTATCTTTCGTTTGCCAAGCCCATATCGCTAAACGATGAACTCGGTGAGCGAAAGCAGGAGTTCACAGAAGGTGAGGGGATCCCTGAGGTAGAAGAGGAAAAACGGCGTTTCATTCAAAGGCTGGGCTTCAAGATTCTGCGCGAGGTAGACGAATGCGCGGTCGCGGGCGCCACTTCTATATCGGCCACAGTGCTGCTCGGAGCACCCCACGGCGGTCGCCGCTATCAAGACTATGCCGCGCAGGCCAACGCGCTCGCCAACTTTGTCATCGCCCGCGGCGTGCAGGTTACCCAGTCTCTTGAGCGCAACATTGGCGATTTTCGTGAAAGCCTAGAGTTTCTCAGCCGAAGCGGTCTCATCGAAAGCCTCGAGCGTGGCGACGACGAGGTCCTCATGGTTCCCGACAACAAGCGCCTGTCGCTGGATTTTTACAAGAATAGCCTAATTCACGTTTTCTTAATTCCATCGCTGGCGGTTATGGCCGCGGCATCTGGCAAGCGCGATGCTGAGATGATCGACGAGATCTGGTGGTGGCTGGACATGTTCCGCTACGAGTTCGCCCGTCCCGGACGCGACCAACTAGACGAGCGCGTAGACTCAGCCCTGAGCATGCTGCGCGACGTTGGCGCGATCGGTGAGAAGGGCTTGGTCCCCTCGCACCCGCTGGTGCGCGCCATGCTGCCGATCCTCGAGAACTTCCGCGAAGGCTACTGGATTGCCGGGCGGGCGATCGAGTCTTCGCTTCGCGCCGCCGACGGCGTCAACGAGAAACGCATCATTGAAGTGTTCCAGGCTGCCTACAAGAGCGGCCTGCTGGTAGGCGAGGTAACCAAGGCTGAAGGTAGTGTTGTCGTGCTCATGCGCAACGCGCTCAGTCGCTTTAGCGAGCTAGGACTGGTCAGCATCGAGGCCGGCGGCCGAGGCGGCCGCGATCGTGTGGTTCATCCCGGCCCCGAGTACCCGCAGCTTCGCGATACCATCGAGCAGCTGCGGGTTGGTGTAATCGCCGGCCAGGAAGCCGTACACGCAGCCGAATTGGCCTCGCGCGGCGAGGCCGTCTTGGCGGTTCCGGCCAATCAACCGAGCAGTGGACTCATCTAAGTAGGCACCCAAGAGAGCGGGAGACAAGGACACGATATGGCTTTGAGCGAACAACGACTGAGAGACGACCTCAAGACGGCGATGCGTGCTCGAGACTCGCTTCGCACTACGGCGCTTCGCGGCATTTTGGCAGCTATCAAGAACAAGGCGATAGAATCCAGGTGCGAGACACTGACCGAGGCCGATCTGATTGCCATCGTCAAACGAGAGCTCAAGCAGTGTGGTGAAACCCTCGAGTTTGCCGGCAAAGCCGGGCGCGACGCGGTAGTGGCTGAGCACCAGGAGCTGGCCGCAGTGCTCGAGAGCTACCTGCCGAGCCAGCTCGATGTCGATGCGATACGAGCCGCGGTGGGCCAGATACTCGCGGAAACCAGGGCCACCGATATGGGAAGCGTGATGCGCGAGCTCAGTTCGCGCTATCCGGGTCAATACGATGGTAAGTTGGCCAGCAGCGTGGTTCGCGAGGCGCTCTCGAGTTAGAGCGATGTCGCGGGTCACGTTGACAGCTATGGTTCGCGTCTCTACTATCCCGCGAAATGGCGAAAGAACTCCCGGTAATCGCGATAATCAAACAGCAACTGTCGGTGCTCAAGCGTGAGTTGGCGGTCGATATCCCCAAGGCTCTGGAAGAAGCCAGGGCCCACGGCGACTTAAAGGAGAACGCCGAATACCACGCCGCCAAGGAGCGGCAGGGAATGCTCACCGCACGCATTGAGCATCTTACAGCCCGGCTCGCCGATCTGGGGCTGTACTCACTGTCGTCGATCCCCAGAGACGTAGTTGGCTACGGCAGCCGAGTCGAGGTCGAAGACCTCGACAGTGGCGCCAGTCACATCTACGAGTTGGTCTTTGCCGAAGAGGCTGAGCCTGCCAGTGGCCTAATATCGATAACTTCACCAATCGGACAGGCGCTACTCAAGCACGCCGAGGGCGATGAGATCTCGGTGCAGACCCCTAGCGGCAAGAAATCACTGGAGATACTCTCGGTAGCGACTATCCACGAAGCCTTGGATGAACGCGGCGAGAATTGAGATATGGCAACAGGCGGTTACCAAAACCTTGCGCAGATGTTTTTTGAGTCGGCACGTCGCGGTGGCCAAGCGGCTCGATATATGGCCAAGCGTGACGGTGCCTACGTCACAACCTCGTGGAGTGAGATGCTCGCCAACGTCGAAGAGATTGCTTCTGGGCTGCTTGAGCTCGGCATCGAAGGCGAACAGCGAGTCGCAATTCTCTCGGCCACGAGACCGCAGTGGATGGAGGCCGACCTGGCTGCGTTGGCCATCGGCTGCGTCACCGTGCCCATCTATCCCTCCAATCTAGCCTCCGAGTGCGCGTATATCCTGATGGACTCCGGGGCACGAGTAGTTTTCGTCGAAAACGCGGTCCAAGCCGAAAAGATCCAGCGCGTGGTCGCTGAAGGTGTAGACGTCGACGGAGCCCACATCGAGGTCAAGGTAGATACCGTTGTAGTCTTCGACGATAGCGTGTCCGGCTGTCTCAGCTTGGCAGATATCCGTGAAAGCGGCAGAGCCAGACTCAAGGCCAATCGAGCGGAGATTGAACGACGCTGCACGGCCATCAGCTCGGAGCAGCTGGCTACAATTGTCTACACTTCGGGCACCACCGGTCTTCCCAAAGGGGTCATGCAGACCCACGGCAATCATCTCGCGGCAATCTCTGCTGTGGGTGAGGCGGGAATCGTAAACCAGGGCGAGATTGATTTTTCGTTTCTGCCTTTTGCCCATTCTTTCGGCCGCATGATGGAGTATCTCGGAATCTACCTGGGTACGGTCACAGCTTTCGCGGAAAAGATCGATACGATCAGTGATGACCTGCGGCTTACGCGGCCGCATTTCTTGCCGGCAGTGCCACGTATCTTTGAGAAAATCTATTCCGCCGTACAGCAGGCCCGCTCACAGAGCAGCGCCGTTCGCGCTGCGGTCTTCGACTGGGCGATTGGCGTTGGCAAGCAACGCGCGGCGTATGTCAACCGCGGAGAGGTGTTGCCGGCATGGCTGGCACTTGTCGACGGCATCGCTCACCAACTGGTATTTAGCAAGATCCACGAACGCGTGGGCGGACGCATGTGCTACCTGATCTCGGGTGGCGCGCCTTTGGCCACTGAGGTCAACGAGTTCTTTCATGCCGTTGGGCTGACGGTTCTCGAAGGGTACGGGTTGACCGAGACAACGCCGATTCTAACCTGCAACGTTCCAGGTCGCACCCGCATCGGCAGCGTTGGGCCGCCGCTTAGTGGAGTCAGTCTGCGCATCGCCGAGGACGGAGAGATCCTCGCGAAAGGGCCTAACCTAGCCTACGGCTACTACCAACGCCCGGAAGAAACGGCTGAGGCCTGGGATAGCGAAGGATGGTTTCACACCGGCGACATCGGTAAGCTTAAGGATGGCTTCTTGAGCATCACCGACCGTAAGAAGGAACTCATAAAGACCGCTGGGGGCAAGTACGTAGCTCCGCAAAAAATTGAAAACCTGCTCAAATCAAGACCGCTGATCAGCCAGGCTGTGGTTGTGGGTGATCGGCTCAAGTACTGCGTCGCCTTGCTTACGCTTGATACCGAGGCAGCCGCCGCGTGGGCAGCCAGTCGTGACCTTCGAGAGAGTTCGGCCGAGGAGTTTGCAACCAACAAGGAGTTGCTGCTTGCGATTGATGCCGAGGTCCGCAAGGTCAACCAAGGCTTGGCCTCGTTCGAGTCGGTCAAGCATTTTCGCCTGCTACCTTGCGATTTTTCCATTGAGGCGGGGGAACTCACCCCCAGCCTCAAGCTCAAGCGTAAGGCCATACGCGAGAAATATGCTGCCGAAATCGAAAGTATGGTGCCCTCCTAGGAAGGCCGCCCGGCGCGGGCTGCCCTTGAACGCGTATGGCGGCTGTGGTAGACGGAGACCCTTGAAATCTTGGGGCGACTAGAGGGGTGGGCCCTGTGCCCGCCCTTTTTTGTACCTGGCCGGCGGCTCGGCTTGCCCAGCCGGGGTCCCCTGGGAGGAAAGATTTAACTGCGACGCCCAGGAGAATCGCTCGGTTGGCGCACCCCTCGGCGGAGAGAGAGAGCCACAGGTGCTCTGCGTCGAG
>CAZPPZ010000047.1:0-16742 GCA_964588545.1 uncultured Myxococcales bacterium
GAGCATGGTCGGGGATGCAAAGGCAGAGAGGAGTCGCGCCTATACTGCACGCCCTCGGCGACGTCGCTGCAGGCAGCCTCGACGCGGCCGGCCAGGGTGGCAATAGTTGCCGCGACTGCACTGACACGCTTGATCGCGCGGGCCGACAGAAAAAGCCGCTCAGCGGCTCGGATCAGCAGCGATCTCGCGGCGGCGGAGAGAGTGCCGAGGCCGTGGTCGCCCATGGCCTGGCGGCGCAGCGCCCGCGCGGCGATCACTCGTTGGCAGACCTCACGCGAGCTGGCGGCAGCAGAGTTGGACTCGAGGTCGGCGAAGGGCACGCGGGGGACGTGAACGTGCAGGTCGATGCGGTCGAGCAGTGGCCCGCTCAGGCGCTCGCGATAGCGGCGCAGCCCGGCCTCGGCGCAGCTGCAGTCTCTAACCCCGGTTTCGTAGTAGCCGCAGGGGCATGGGTTCATCGCGGCGACGAGCATCACCGAAGCCGGGAAGCTCAGGTGAGCCTGGGCACGGCAGATGGTCAGGAAGCCGTCTTGCAGTGGTTCGCGCAGCTGGTTGAGCACGTGGCCAGGAAATTCGGCGAACTCGTCGAGGAAGAGCACACCGTTGTGCGCCAAGCTGATTTCGCCGGGGCCCGGCACCGCTCCACCGCCGATCATGCCCGCGCCCGAGGTGCTGTGATGGGGGGCCCTGAAGGGACGCTGGGTGATCAACTCGCCGCCACTGTTGAGCCCGGCGATGCTGTGGATAGAGGTGGTCTCGATCGCCTCAGCCAGCGACAGTGGCGGGAGTATCGAGGGCAGGCGGCGGGCAAGCATGGTCTTGCCCGCCCCGGGAGGGCCGATCATCAGCAAGTGGTGGTGGCCGGCGGCGGCGATCTCGAGCGCCCGCCGCGGTATCGATTGGCCACGGACCTCGCAGAGATCGGTGGCGCTGTCGTCTCTGCTTCGCGACAGCAGTGCCTCTACGTCTACTCTCAGCGGCTGTGCCTGCCAGTCGCTGCGCACCAGTGCGAGTACTTCGCTGAGGCTGGCGGCCGAAAAGACATCGATGTCGGAGACCACGGCGGCTTCGGTGGCGTTGGCGCGCGGAACTACTAGGCGTCGCTTGGCTCCGGCCTTAGCCGCCAGGGCCGCCGGCAGCGCTCCGGGAATGGATCGCAGGCTGCCATCGAGCCCGAGTTCGCCGACAAAAACCGTGTCGGTCAGCGCCGTTTGGCTGACCAAGCCGGCGGCCGCAAGCATCGCCATGGCGATGGCCAGATCGAAAGCGGCTCCAGCCTTGCGGCGTGAGGCCGGTGATAGGTTGACGACGATGCGGCCGAGAGGGAAGTTCTCGGAGGTAGAGCGAATGGCCGAACGTACGCGCTCGCGGCCTTCACTTACCGAGGCATCGGGGAGCCCGACGATGACTACATTGGGCAGGCCCTTGGTCAGTCGCGTCTCGACACGTACCAGATAGGTATCGACCCCTCGATGAGCACAGGTGCACGTCGCCGCCAGCACAGGGGGTTATTGGTGGTCTTGGCGAGTGCCGTCAACCACACTCTTGTAATAGTCGCCCGCGGGTGTGAATCCGCAACGCGGACACCCTATGATAGGTAGAGCTGGTGGTCGCCATGGTTTTGATGATCGACAACTACGATTCGTTTACCTACAACCTGGTTCAGTACTTGGGGGAACTCGGGGCTGAGGTCGAGGTGTTCCGCAACGATGAGATATCCGTCGATGGAATTCGCGGTCTCGGTCCAGCGGGTATCGTGGTCTCGCCCGGGCCCTGCGATCCCGACAAGGCGGGGATCTCTCTGGCGGTAATCAAAGAGTTGGCCGGCGAGATTCCGATCCTTGGTGTCTGTCTCGGTCACCAGTGCCTCGGCCAGGCCTTTGGTGGCACAGTAGTTGCGGCCGACAAACTCATGCACGGAAAAACCTCGCCGATCAGTCACGACGGGCGAGGAGTGTTTGCCGGCCTGCCGCAGGGTTTTGTCGCGACCCGCTACCATTCGTTGGTGATCGAGCGCGACAGCCTGCCCGCCGAGCTCGAGGTAAGCGCGTGGAGCGATGATGGAGAGATCATGGGCTTGCGTCATCGCGAGCTTGCGGTTGAGGGCGTGCAGTTTCATCCCGAGTCGATCCTCACAGTCCAAGGCAAGGGACTACTCGCCAATTTCCTCGCGACCCTAAACTAGAGTGTGGCGGGGCGCACCCGCGCCAAGCCTGAATGTTATGTCAGCTTTTGGATTGTGGCGTTGCTGCCCACGGGGCACTACAGCGCCTGATGCTACACTCCGATGATGAACAGCTGTCGTGGATGGCGCTGGCCGAGCTCGGCTATAGTGGAACCGCGTGCTGGTACCGCTTGGCCCAACAGCTCGGTTCGGCTGCTGCGGTTTTCACCGCGAGCGCGAGAACGCTTGGCGATGCCGGCCTCACCGCGCGCGGGGTCTCGGCGTGCTGCGGCTATCGCGGCTGGGAGCAACTCGTCCGCAAACGGGATCGCTGTCGGGTCTTGGGTATAGAGATCGCGCTTCCCTCCGGTCGCGCCTATCCGTCGCTGCTGCGTGAGGTTTCCGATCCCCCCCTGGTGTTGTACTACCGTGGCTGCCAGCCATCGGCTCTTGGTGATTGCATAGCCATAGTCGGTTCGCGCAGAGCAACACGCTACGGTGTGCGAACCGCCGAGAGAGTGGCGCGCAGCGTTGCCGCTGCTGGGGTTACAGTGGTCAGCGGGCTGGCCATGGGAATCGATGCTGCCGCGCACCGCGGCTCGCTCGCAGGTGGGCGTGGTGCCGCGGTGATGGCCGGCGGGCTCGATTCGATATATCCCTCGCGCAACCGCGGGCTGGCCAGGCGCTTGTTAGAAAAGGGCTCTGTGATCAGCGAGTATCCCCCCGGCGTCCACGCGCGGGCATTCCATTTTCCCATTCGTAACCGCATCATCACCGGTATCTCGCGTGCAACCATTGTCGTCGAGGCGACCGCGCGCAGCGGTTCCTTGGTCAGCGCGCGTCTGGCGATGGAGCAAGGAAGAGAGCTGAGGGTGGTACCCGGAAACGTCGATGCGCCGACCTCGGCGGGGACCAATGCGCTACTTCGAGATGGTTGCCCGCCCTTGCTCGAGGCTGACGACATACTTACAGAGCTTGCTATTGCGGTCCCGGCCAAGCCCCGCTCGACAGTCCCGGATGAGCAAAAAACTTCAATAATCAAGCAACTTAGCGATGAGACTGCTGCTCGGGTTCTGGCTGCTCTGGACAGCGAGCCGCGCCACGTTGATGACCTCGCTGGGGCATGTGGACTTGACGAAGCGCTGGTTCTTGAGAAGTTAACGGCGCTCGAACTCGACGGTCTCGCCCAAAGATTAGCTGGCGGGACCTACGCGCTGCGCTAGGGCGGGGCTGCGTCGTCGGGTTCGCCCAGAGAAGGAAACATGGCAGCCAAGAACCTCGTCGTTGTTGAGTCCCCTGCGAAAGCCAAGACTCTCAGTCGTTACCTCGGGCGTGATTTCGTCGTCAAGGCTTCGGTTGGTCATGTAGTTGACCTGCCCAAGAGCAAGCTAGGTGTCGATGTCGAGAACGATTTCGTGCCGGCCTACGAAGTCATTCACGGTAAGGGCAAGATCATCACTGAGCTCAAGAAGGCGCTGTCGGGAAAAGAAGCCATCTATCTCGGTCCAGACCCTGACCGCGAGGGCGAAGCAATCGCACGGCATATCGCCGATCGGGTGGTGCCGAAGAACTTCAAGGGCAAGGTCTATCGGGTACTCTTCAACGAGATCACCAAGAAAGCGGTGCGCGAGGCCATCGCTAATCCAGTCGAGATCGACAACCACAAGTTTGAGGCTCAGCAGGCTCGTCGTGTCATCGACCGTCTGGTGGGCTATCAGATCAGCCCGTTGTTGTGGGACAAGGTTCGGCGCGGGCTGTCGGCGGGACGTGTACAGTCGGTAGCGGTGCGGCTGATCGTCGAGCGCGAGAGCGAAATCAGAGACTTCAAGACGGTCGAGTATTGGCGCTTGACCGCCCAGGTGGCCACTGACGGTGACGAGGTGTTCGAGTCTCGGCTGGTTCAAGTCGGCAAAGACAAGATCGAGACGCGCAATTTTCACGATGAGAACGTGTTCTTTGTTCGTAGCGAGGATGAAGCCCGCGCGCTGGTGGCCAAGCTCGAGAGCAACACCTACTGGGCTGTGGCGTCGATCAAGCGCAGCCGCCGCCAACGTAAGGCCGCGCCGCCGTTCATTACTTCGACACTGCAGCAGGACGCTTCGCGTCGGCATGGGTATCAGCCGCGGCGCACCATGAGCATCGCCCAGAGGCTCTATGAGGGCATCGAGCTTGGCGATGCCGGGATTACCGGATTGATCACCTACATGAGAACCGACTCCACGCGCAGCGCCCCCGAGGCCATTGACGCCGTGCGCGGACATATCAGTCAAGCCTATGGCGGCGAGTATCTTCCCGACAAGCCCAACACCTACAAGACTAAGAAGAGCGCGCAGGATGCCCACGAGGCGATCCGGCCGACTGCGATGGAAAACACGCCGGCCAGCGTAAAGAGCTATCTAAAGCCGGATGAGCTCAAGCTCTACACCTTGATCTGGAACCGTTTCGTCGCCAGCCAGATGCAGCCGGCGCAGTATGACCAGACCTCGGTAGATATCAGCAGCGGCGAGTGCATCTTTCGTGCTACCGGCCAGGTCATGGTTTTTGATGGCTTCTTGCGGGTTTATCAGGAGGGCAAAGACGCTCCTGATGAGAACGACGACGCGCGCACATTGCCGGTGCTGCAAGAGGGGCAGGCCTTGGCACTGCGTGCGCTCGACCCGAGCCAGCACTTCACCCAGCCGCCTCCGCGTTACACTCAGGCTTCGCTGATTCGAGCGATGGAGGAGAAGGGCATCGGCCGGCCGTCTACCTACGCGGCGATCATGTCGACGATCATCGACCGAGAGTACGTCCAGCAAGACCTGCAGAAGCGACTTGCACCGACCGAGCTTGGTGAACTGGTGACCGGGCTGTTGGTGGAGTCGTTTCCAGATATTTTGAACGAGGCCTTCACCGCCGAGTTAGAAAACGGGTTGGATAGTGTCGAGGCCGGTCAAAAGGACTGGCTCACGGTTACCAGCGAGTTCTACAAGCCGTTCAAGGCGGATCTCGACAAAGCCTCGGTACACATGCGCAACGTCAAGCAGGACGTCAAAGAGACCGACGTTCCCTGCGAAGAGTGCGGGCAAAAGTTGGTGATCAAGTGGGGCCGCAACGGCGAGTTCCTTGCCTGCCCGAGCTATCCCGAGTGCAAGTTTACCTGCAATTTCAGCCGTGGTGAGGACGGTCAGATCCGCATCGAGGCGCCCGAAGACACCGGCGAGACCTGCGAGAAGTGCGACAGCCCGATGGTTTATAAGTTCGGCAAGTTCGGCAAGTTTCTCGGCTGTTCTAACTACCCGGAATGCAAGAACGTCAAGTCGCTCAACAAACCGATACCGCTGGGGATCACCTGTCCGCCTGCTGCTGCCGGTGGCTGTGGTGAAGGCGAGCTGGTGCAAAAGATCTCGCGTCGCGGCAAGGTGTTCTACAGCTGCAACCGTTATCCGGAGTGTAAGTTCGCTTCTTGGGAACGTCCCATTCCCTTCCCCTGCCCGCAGTGCGAGGCTCACTTTGTCGTCGAGAAGACTACCAAACGCCATGGAACGGTGCGTAGGTGTCTCGGCGAGGGCTGTGAGTATTCGGAGACCGTGGGTGAGGGCTTCGTGATCGATCAAGACAAAGAGGCGGAGGCGGCCGGCGGCGGTTCGTGAGCGCGGCCGTCACCATAGTCGGCGGCGGTCTGGCGGGTTGCGAAGCCGCCTATCAGATTGCACGCCGTGGTGTTGCGGTGCGCCTGTTCGAGATGCGCCCCGAGCGGCGCACCGAGGCTCACGAGACCGATGCGCTCGCTGAGCTGGTGTGTTCCAATTCTTTTCGCGACGACTCCGAGTTCAGCGCGGTAGGAATACTCAAGAGCGAGATGCGCGCTCTCGATTCGTTGGTCATGCGCGTCGCTGCAGAGATGCGCGTGCCGGCGGGGTCGGCCCTGGCGGTCGACCGCGAGGGGTTCTCGCGGCGTATGACCGAAGAGCTCGAGGCTCTAGAGCTAGTCGAGATCGTGCGCAGTGAGGTCAGCGACATCCCCAGTGAAGGGGTGAGCATAATCGCGAGTGGCCCCTTGACCTCGGCTGCACTGAGCGACGCGCTGGCGCATTTTGTCGGTACTCGGCACCTGTATTTTTACGACGCCATATCGCCGATAATCACCGCGGAGTCGGTCAACATGGATATCGCCTATCGTGCTGCTCGCTACGGCAAGGGCGGTGACGACTACGTAAACTGTCCGCTCGATGCTGACTGCTACAACCTCTTTGTCGATGAGCTGTTGGCCGCCGAGAAGATGCCGCTAAAGAGTTTCGAGCGCTGCACCTATTTCGAAGGCTGTATGCCGATCGAAGAGATCGCACGGCGTGGCCGCGATACCCTGCGTTTCGGGCCGATGAAGCCAGTGGGGCTCGAGGACCCGCGCAGCGGCCTGATGCACCACGCGGTGGTTCAGCTACGTCAGGACGATAATGCCGGAACGTTGCTGAGCATGGTCGGCTTTCAGACCAAGATGAAGTACCCCGAGCAGCGTCGGGTCTTCCGTCTCATTCCCGCGCTTGCCGATGTGGAATTCGTGAGGTTGGGCAGCCTGCATCGTAATACCTTCATCAATTCGCCGCGCACGCTGACGGCGAGCTTGAACGTGCGCGGCTGTCCGCGAACCTTCATCGCCGGGCAGTTGGTGGGAGTCGAGGGTTATGTGGAGTCGGCGGCCACGGGGCTGCTGTGTGGCATCAATGCGGCGCGGGTATGCTGTGACCAACCCCTGGTGTTGCCACCGGCTACCAGCGCGCTTGGTGCGCTTCTCGCATATGTAACCGAGGAGTCGCGCAAGGATTTTCAGCCGATGAACGCCAATTTCGGACTGTTTCCCCCGCTGGCCAAGAGGATGCGCGGACGCGACAAGAAAATTGCGCTTGGCCGACGCGCGCTCGCCGACCTCGGGGCATGGATTTCCGAGGCAGGCGTTGGAAATTCATGACGCCCGCTAGAAACTCCCAATAACCGCAAGCACTTATCGGTTAACGCACATGGATTGTGTTGACAGCAAAGGCCGCGGGGCTGCATAGTATCGTGAGCAGGCTGGTCGCGGTGGTGGCGACGGGCTTGACTGGTGAGGCCTCAGGTTTGGTGCGCTGTGGCGTACACGACGGCTGCTTGGTCCTCCAAGCGGGCGGTGAAGGAGGGAGAAAGGCATGACGAAGCAGGATCTAATCGAAGCAGTAGCAAAGTCGACGGGCCTCTCTAAGCGAGGGGCGGCCGGCGCGGTTGATGCAACCATCGGCGGTATAGCCAAAGGCATCAAGAAGGAAAAACGTTTGGCTCTGTCGGGTTTTGGTACTTTTACCGTGCGCCGCCGCAAAGCCCGTGTGGGGCGTAACCCGCGCACCGGTGAAGAGATCAAGATCGGTGCGAGTAAGACCATAGGCTTCAAGCCTGCCCCAGCGCTGAAGTCGGGACTCTAGACAATTCTCGTCAGGTGGTCTGTGCGTTCAACGCGCAGACGAAGAAGCCAGCGTGGTGAGTGCCGCCGCGCTGGCTTCTTTGTTTGCGGGCTTTGGCCTTGGCGCGGTATCGGAGTATTGCGAGTACGGTGGTGGAAGAGATCTTGGCGTCACTATCGAAGCGGCTCGCAGGCCTAGGCGGGCAAGCCTGGCGCGAGGCGCTGTCGGGCGCAATCGAGCGTGCACCGGCGGCGTCGATGGCGGCAGCCGGGTTTGAGCGGCTGCTCGAGAGCGGCGGGGCTGAGCGGCTGTTGAACTGGCCCCGCGGTGAACTCGACAACCTGGCTGCGATACTCGGGTCGAGCCCGGTACTGACTCGCTATTTGGTCGGCCACGATGCCCAGTGGGGCGCGGCCGCGCTCGCCTACCTCGATGGTAACCCCGATGCAGCCGAGCTTGCAGCCGGCGCTACGCTATCTGCGCAAGCCGACCCCGATGCTTTGGCGGCAGCGCTGCGCTGTATGGCCAAACGCGAGATGTATCGCATCGGTGCCCGCGACCTGCTTGGTCTAGCCACGCTCGAGGAGACCCTGACGGCGATTACCCGTTTGGCCGACGTCGCTATCTCGATCGCCGTGACTCACCTACGCGGCTGCTTGGTGCGTGAGCGAGGTGAGGTGCTGGCTAGCGATGGTGCGCCGGTGGGCTTCGTCGTCGTTGGTTTGGGTAAACTCGGAGGCGCGGATCTTAACTATAGTTCCGATGTCGATCTGCTCTACCTCTACGACACCGACCAGGTTGCCAGTGGTTCTGCTGAAGCTCGGCCGTTTTTTTCACAACTCGCGGCAGCCGTGACCTCGGCCATCGGCGACCGGACCCAAGACGGTTGTGTGTTTCGCGTCGATCTTGGGCTGCGTCCTGAAGGTAGCAATGGCCCTATCGTCAATGCCGTAGACAACGCACTTACCTACTACGAGGGCTGGGGTGATACCTGGGAGAGGGGGGTCTATACCAAGGCAAGGCCGATCGCCGGGGAGCTGGCGGTGGGCCAGCGCTTTATCGCCGGAATGGAGCCGTTCGTCTATCGGCGCCACCTCGATTTTCAGGCGGTCGAGGATTTTCGTGCGATGAAGGATCGTATCGATGTCGAGCAGGACGATGCTTGGCGCTCGGGCGAGCATGCGCGCAACGTCAAGCTCGGGAGAGGCGGCATCCGTGAACTAGAGTTTGTCGTTCAGGTGTTGCAGCTGGTGCACGGCGGCATCGATTCTTCGGTGCGTTTGCGCGGGACCATGGCGGCTCTTGCGGCTCTCGAGAAGGGCGGGATGATAGCTCGAGATCAGGCTGAGGTGTTGCGTGATGCATACGCGTTCTTGCGCAATGTCGAGCACGCCATACAGGTGGTCGAGCAGCAACAGACCCAGCGTCTGCCTGATGATGAAGAGGGCCTGCGCTGGTTGGCCCGGCGTCTGGGCTACGGTGTTGGCAGGCGTGGGCAGCGGCGTATACAGGGCGACCCCCTGCCGCTGTTTGAGGGCGACTGGCGCCGCCACACCGAGGCTGTTCATCAGGCCTTCGTGCGTTTCCTCGAGCTTCGCCCTGGCGACGAGCATGTGGGTCAAGCGGCGAGGCTGTCGGGTGGGGCGGATGCTGATTCGGCGGCACTGCTGCGCTTGCTCGAGCGCGGTCGCGAGCAAGCCGCGGCGCAGCTGCTCGAGCGTCTGGGCTTCGACGAGGGGCAGCGGGTGGCCGCAAGTATAATGCGAATCTACCGCGGTCGCGTCACCGGCCCTGCCAGTCCGCAGCGGCGACGGGCTGTGGAGGCGATGGCTCCGGCGCTGCTCAAGGCAGCGCTCGGATCCTCGGACCCCTCTAGCGCGATTGACCGCATGGTCGAATTCCTAGTGCGCACCGGGGCCCACACCAGCTACCTCGCGCTTCTCAGTGGCTCTCCGGCAACCATGGAGGTGTTGATTCGCCTGTTCACCATGAGCCCCTACCTAGCCTCGCAGCTGGTTGGCCATCCAGAACTTCTCGACTCGTTGGTCAGGTCGGATGCCTGTGTGGCGGGCCGCAGCGCTGCGGATATGTTTGCGGCGCTGAGCGAGCTGCTTGCGGCGGTCGAGGGCGAAGAGGGGGTGCTCGCCAGTTTACGCCACTTCCGTACTTTGGAAGTCCTGCGTATAGGACTGGCCGACCTTGGTGCTGCGATAAGCGACGAGGAGGTCCACGAGCAGTTGAGCCACGTCGCCGAAGCGTGTTTGTGTGCTGCCGCCGACCGCGCCCGCCTCTTGATCGAAGCCAGGTTGGGCGAGATCTCCGAGGTTGATCTTGCGATAATCGCGATGGGCAAGATGGGTGGCTGCGAGATGAGCTACGGGTCAGACCTCGACCTTCTCTTTGTGTACGACAGTGATGGCGAACAGTTCGATGCGCGCGCCCACGACGTTGCGACGCGTTGGGCGCAGAAGACCATGAGTCTTCTCCAGTCACCGACGGGTGATGGTATCGTCTACCAGATCGATACTCGCCTGCGTCCCTCGGGTAACTCCGGACCGTTGGTGGTGTCGCTCGGGCGCTTTCGCCGCTACCACCAACAGGAGGCGCAACTGTGGGAGCGTCAGGCTCATTTGCGCGCGCGTGCACTATACGGAAGCGCCGATCTGCGGGACAAGGTTGGCGCTACTATCGAGTCGTTTGTCTACGGCTGTGGCCTCGGAGACGACGGCCTGCGTGAGATCGACGAGCTGCGCGTGCGTGTGGAGAACGAGCGTGGCCGCGAAAGTCCTGATCGCCTCAACATCAAGACGGGACGTGGTGGCATCGTCGATATAGAATTTATTGTCCAGATGTTGCAGCTTCGCCATGGCCACGAGATCAAGCAGCTGCGTTGCCGCGGTACTCTCAACGCGCTGCGTTCTCTGCAGGCCGTCGGGGTACTGCCCAGCACCGATGCGCGGCGGTTGATCGAACACTACCGATTTCTCAGACGCCTGGAGGCCAGGATGAGGCTTGAGCGGGACCGTCCGGTCGAGGAGCTGGGTGTCGATGCGCGAAGCCTAGGGCCACTGGCCAAGCGCCTTGGTCTTGACGGTGATGATGCTGGCGAGCGTCTCCTCGAGCTCTACGACGCTACGACCAGCGAGGTCCGTGCGCTCTACCAGCGATGGTTCGAGCGCGACGTTGACGTTTGATCGACCGACGTGTACGAGTCCGAAGGTGGAGAAAGGTAAATACATATGGATGGACGGTGAGCTTGTTGCCTGGGATGAGGCACGTGTCCATGTCCTGACTCATACGCTGCACTACGGCATGGGCGTCTTCGAAGGGATCCGCTGCTACAAGGGCACAGACGGGCGCTCGGCTATCGTCCGGCTGCGCGAACACGCGCAGCGTCTGTGGCAGTCGGCAAGGATTCTGGGCATCGAGTCTCCCTACGACGTCGATGAGATCGAGCAGGCCTGTGTCGATACCGTTCGCGCCAACGAGTTCGAGGAGTGTTACATCCGCCCGCTGATCTTCATCGGTGCCGGCGAGATGGGGCTGGCTGCTACCAGCAACCCTTTGCAGCTCAGTGTCGCGGTTTGGCCCTGGGGTTCGTACCTCGGTGATGACGGATTGAACAATGGAATCCGAGTGTGTACCTCGTCGTTTCAGCGCTACCACGTCAATACGCTGATGACCAAGTCGAAGGCGGTGGGACACTACGTCAATTCGATCCTTGCGAGCATGGAAGCTCGCCACGGCGGCTACGATGAGGCCTTGATGCTCGATGTCGATGGATACGCCGCCGAGGGCTGCGGTGAGAATCTGTTCATAATTCGCAACGGCCGGATCAAGACCCCGCCGATCGCGACGGTGCTCGAGGGGGTTACCCGCGACTGCGCCATTACCCTGCTCGAATCGGTTGGCTATCAAGTGGTCGAAGAGCGTTTTACTCGAGACGAGGTCTACATCGCCGATGAGGCTTTCTTTACCGGGACGGCTGCAGAGATAACCCCGATCAGCTCACTCGACGATCGTGTCATCGCTGACGGCAAGCCGGGCAAAGTTACCCGTAAGGTTCAGCAAGACTATTTTGCGGCGATCCGTGGTGAGCGCAGCGAGTACTCCGGCTGGCTTACCTATGTCTAGCGCTCGCGGATGAGTCGCCGTTTTCCGAGATTTGGCGCCGGGCCTCCTGGCGGTGGCATAACGCTGGGGCCTCCGGGGCCGGTTCCGCCTACGGTCAAGGCGCTGATCATCGCCAACGTAGCAGTCTTCGTGGTTCAGGAGCTGACCTCGCCGGCGGCTTTTCGCGGGGCCTTCGCTCTGATCCCCACGGCGGTGTTTCGCCTCCAGCTGTGGCGGCTGCTGAGCTATCAGTTCCTGCACGGCGGAGTCTGGCACCTAGGTCTGAACATGCTGATGCTGTGGATGTTCGGCTCCGAGCTCGAGCAGCGTTGGGGGCAACGTTTCTTTCTCAAGTACTACCTTTTGTGTGGTGTCGGTGGAGGTCTTTGTTACGCCCTGGTGCGTTTCGGGTCGGGCATCGAAACCGTGGGGGCTTCAGGGTCGATCTTTGGCTTGCTGATGGCCTACGGCCTGTGGTTCCCCAACCGTGTGGTTTTGCTCGGGCTGATCTTCCCGGTACGCATCCGCCACGTGATCGTCATCCTCGTCGTCATCGAGCTGCTGCAGACGATTAGCGCAAACCGCGCCGGGATTGCCAATGCCGCGCATCTCGGTGGGATGATTTTTGGTTATACCTATCTACGCTGGTGGGGCAGCGGCGGGCTAGGCAGCGGTGGGCTACCCTTCCTACGTGAGCTGCGACGCCGTTATTACAGATGGCGCTTGCAGCGCTTGCGTAGGCGCCGCTGGGGAGACGATGGTGGTGGGTCTTCGGACGACGGCCCGACTTACCACTAGGGCTTGTCTACGAGGCTTAGATTGTAGATCGCTTGGTTCTTCTTTGGCGCTCCGCTGCTCAGCTGTCCGGGAAGGCCAGTCCCATGACTAAGAATCCTACGACTAAAAAAATAGTTTCTAACAACCGTATCCACCCCACGCGTTAGTTGCGACTTGGTTAGGGCTTGTCCCAAAACGCGCTGGAATCGTCAATCCCCCATTCGGGTAATTCACTCATTTTGCAACAGTTTTAGTCTGCTATCAGCCGATAGCAGCTGGCCAAGCCCTGTATTGCCAGACATTTGCACGATTGCGGTTGGCTAGCACGCCCTGTCATCTTGCTCGCCTCGACTCGCGCTCTGGCCTGAACTATAGGGGTGCGGTGAGCGAACACAGTGGGACTTTTTCCAACACGACGGGTGAAGACTCGTTCTTTCGTATCTGGCGTCCGCCCGGCGAGCCGCGTGCGGGGTTGCTGTTGGTTCATGGGCTGGGCGAGCACAGCGGACGCTATCAGCACTTGGCCAAGGCCTTGGCCGACAACGGCATCACGGTTTATGGCTACGACCACCAGGGGCACGGGCATTCGGGGGGGAGAACTGGCTGGGTCGCGAGTTTCGATGATTTTCTAGATGACCTCGCGACATTTCATCGTCGCGTCATTGATGACAATGGCTCGCGGCCGCTGTTTATGCTCGGGCATTCGATGGGTGGGCTGATTACCACTGCATATCTGCTCGAGAGGCCCCTAAAACCCGACTTCGTCATACTCTCGGGTCCAGCCATCGTGCCGATCCTGGATCCGGGCGATCCGACCATCGATCCCTCGCGGCTCAGCAAGGACGAGGCCATATGGGAGGCCTATCTGAGTGACCCCTTGGTGCTGCGCGAGCGCGTCACCCAAGAGCTCTACGTGCGTTTGGCCGAGGGCCTGAAGCTGCTGCCAACGCGGGCGGCTGAGATCGACCTGCCGATCTTGCTCATTCACGGTGGCGCCGATCAGATATGCAGCGCCGAGGGAGCTCGGCTCTATGTAGAAGGCTGCGCGTCGCACGACAAGACCATAAAGATCTATGCCGACGGGCGCCATGAGATGTTCAACGAAACCAATCGTGACGAGGTCATTGCCGATCTTTGGGAGTGGATGGAAGCACGGCTGCGCTAGGCTGAGTCCTCGGCAGAGGTAGCGAGTTTCTGTTAACATATTATCACTAATGGCAGATCGGGTTTTCTTTGTTATAGGATCGCCGCGGTCCGGATCGACCTTGCTTGCTCGCATGCTCGGTTCGCACTCGCAGATCTACTCGCGCCCCGAGCCTCACATGCTCACCCCGTTGGCGCATCTGGGTTACTACGAAAAAGTAGACAAGGCGCCCTACGATGCGGTGCTTGCGGCGGAGTCGATCCGCCAGTTCGTCGAGGATCTGCCCGCGGCGGAGCAAGACTATATCGATGCCTGCCGCGCCTACACCGACACGCTTTATGATCGGATCTTGTCCACGCGCCCACAGGCAAAGCTGTTCCTCGATAAGACTCCGGCCTATGGCCTGATTTTGGATTTCATGGCCAAGATCTATCCGGCGGCACGCTACGTGGTGCTCACGCGCCATCCGCTGGCAATATTTAGCTCCTACGCGGAGTCGTTTTTTGCCGGTGACTATCAGGCGGCGCACGAGTACAATCCGATTGTCGAGCGCTACGTTCCGGCGATTGCCAAGTTCCTACGTGATCGCAAAACCCCACTGCTTCACGTTGGTTACGAGCAGTTGGTTGCCGACCCCGAACCGGTCTTGAAGGATATCTTCGAGTTTATCGGGCTTACTCACGAGGCAGGTGCGGTCGAGTACGGCAAGCACGAGCATGTGGAGAAGGGGCTTGGCGATCCTATCGGCGTGGCCAAGCATACCCGCCCGAGTACCGAGTCGATAAACAAGTGGGCCATCGAGATATCCACGGATCCACAACGCTTGGAAATCTGCCGGACGATTATCGACCGTCTGGCCGATGAAGACCTAGAGGTCTGGGGTTACCCTCGCGATACTATATGGGAGCCGCTCGAGAAGGCGGGTGCCGCTGGGGGAAAACCCAAGCGCAAGCGGATCGATCGTTACCGTTTGCAGCGCCAGGCTATCGTGACGCTGCGCCGCCGGGTACAGCGCAGCGGTTGGTTACGCCGTTTCGTCAAGCAGCTGCGTCTCGCGGCCGACGTCCTCTTGCGCGACTAGCATGAGCGCGCGGCCCTACGACATCAGTTTGGGAAACTTGGTCTTGCAGATCGAGACGAGACCCTTTTGTGAGGCGGTCAGGGTTTCGTTGGCGCGTTGGATCAGGCCCCAATTGCGGTAGAGTCCACGATTCCCCAACGGCCTTGCGACGATTGACCCGTCTTCGACCTCTTTTCGCACCGTCCATGCTGCGACCACCGAAACGCCCAGACCGGCCTGGACCATGCGTTTGACCGCTTCGATGTCGTCAATCTCCATGCCGAAGGAGGGGAAAACTCCTTCCTCGAGTAAGAAACGCTCAATAATACGGAAGGTATGGCTGGTGCGTTCGTAGACCACCAGTCTCTGCGCAGGAAAGTCGCGTGCGCGAACTCGCTCTAGCTTCTCCCAGCAATGACCTCGAGGGGCTATGGCTACCAGTTCATCACGGCCGAGTTCGGCCGTGACTATCCCGGCGCGACTGATGGGCAGCACTACAATGCCGAGGTCTACGCTACCCTCGACGGTTCGCAGCAGTGTTTCACTGGTGAATCCCGAGATGACATGGACCTCGATTTTGGCAAAACGCGAGGCAAACTCCTGGAGCAGCAGCGGCAGGATGTGGTTGCAGATAGCGCCTCCAGCACCGATGATCACGCGGCCGCGCCCCATACCTTCGAAGTCGGAGACCACGGCTCGAGCTTCATCTACCTTGGCGAGGATCTGCCTGGCGTAGGGCAGCAGTACGTTGCCGGCCTGGGTGAGCGCCACGCTGCGCGAGCGCCGGGTGAACAATGAGGCCCCAACCGATTCCTCGATAACACGGATCTGCTGGCTGATCGCCGACTGGCTTACGTTTAGGCGCTGCCCAGCGCGCGTGAAACTCTCGGTTTCAGCTACCGCGATGAACGCACGTAAAGAACGAATATCCATTCGTAATACTTATGGCATCGAGAAGTATTATGGTCAATACTGTGGAGGCTCTGTCGCTGCCCGTCGGCCAGGCATGATACTGACCATAAAAGTGGCAGAAAGCTAGAATAATGGCCAATGAGGCCGAATTATCTAGTGATATCGAGTCTGTGCCCAGGGCTAAAACTGGCACCAATCATGCTTATTACGTCGCATCTCTTTAGTGGGAAATCTTATTTCCGAGAAGGTGGGACAAATGAAAATACGCTCAATGCTAATGGCCTGTGGGCTTGGCGCGGTGGCTGCACTGGCCCTTGCTGCACCAGCCCTAGCTGCTGACGAGGAGATCTCGGCGGCCCTGTTCACCGCCAACAATGCCTGGATGATGCTGTCGGCCGGCCTGGTTTTCATCATGCACTTGGGCTTTGCCACGCTCGAGTCGGGGCTGACGCGTTCGAAGAACACGACCAACATTCTGTTCAAGAACACGTTTATCGTATCCGTCGGGCTCCTGACTTACGCGATCGTGGGTTTTAACCTGATGTATCCGGGGGACTTCAACGGGATTTTCGGTTTTTCCGGATTCGGTCTATTCCCCGCTGCTGCCGACCAAACTGCGGGTTATGCCGACGGTGGTTATACCTACTGGACCGACTTCTTGTTCCAGGGCATGTTCGCCGCGACCGCAGCAACCATTGTATCGGGCGCGGTTGCCGAGCGCGTGAGGCTGTCGAGCTTCATGGTGTTTGCGACTGTTTTTGTTGGTTTCCTCTATCCCTGGGTTGGTTCGTGGAAATGGGGCGGGGGATGGCTAGATCAGCTCGGCTTTTACGATTTCGCCGGATCGACACTGGTTCACTCGGTTGGCGGCTGGGGTGCGCTGGTCGGTGCGACGATGCTCGGCCCCCGTATCGGTAAGTACACAAAGGGCGGCAACCTTACGCCCATTCCCGGACACAGCCTGCCGCTGGCTACCATCGGTGTGTTTCTGCTCTGGCTCGGCTGGGTCGGCTTCAACAGCGGCGCTGGGCGCTATGCCCGCCCCCCCACCGTGTCTCTCGCGTCCACCGTGGGCGACGACGTGGCTCGCGGGCGGTTGTTGGCGCCCGTCGGCATGGAGCCGTTGCGTCCGCGACTGGCGGCGCTGATCGACGAGGTCAT